>JAKVBD010000059.1 GCA_022446985.1 Lentisphaerales bacterium | reverse complement strand
TAATGAGAAGACTGGGATTATTGCTTCTTCAGGTGCACTAAGGCTCAAACCATATGGTATAAATGTAAAAGTAGATATTGACTGCAAAAATTGGTTCCTAAATGATAAGAGTGATATCAGATCTTCAAATTTCCTAGAAGATGTTGCCACTGAATTCGACATACAAGGTCTCGAGCTTGATTGGGTTTGTTTGGCTTGGGACGCAAACTTAAGATTAAAGAATGGTAATTGGGAATATAAGACGTTTTCTGGAACCAAGTGGAATAATAATTCTAATGAAATTAGACAACGATATCTTAGAAATGCGTACCGAGTATTAATGACAAGAGCTAGACAAGGAATGATTTTATTCGTTCCTGAAGGAGATCAATCAGACGAGACTCGACTACCTGAGTTTTACGATGAGTTGTTTAATTATCTTAAAGATATAGGTATTCCGGTAGTTTAATCCTTAAAATCTTGGCGGCTTAGCGTGAAATAAACATCACTTTCCTGAACAATTATGACTTTTACCGCGAGACGGTGGCACTCCCAAGGGAAAATACCTTTCGTGGAGCTAGTGTGGTTCGTGGATAAAAAAAATTCTGTTAATCCCGTTTTTATATCTCAGCTTTATTTAAATAACTGACTCACTGCATATAAAGGAACATTCTCCAACCAATCCTGTTTCTCAAAATTATGGGGCGACGTTCTATAGCAATAAAAACCGTACTTATCATGAAAGACTTTCAAACTTTTTGCCTTAACATTTTGACCGGACTTCACTTCAAGAGGCCGAACTTCTGCCTCTTTTTGGAAGATAAAATCTAACTCTGCCGTTGCATCACTGGTCCAATAAAAAAGATCTTTTTGGTTTTTATAATCACTACTCAATAACTGTTGAGCGACAAAATTCTCTATAAAGGCACCGGTAAACTCTGAAAAGATTTTATCCTCTTCTAAAATACTCTTAATGTCAACCTTCGACAAGGCTCCCAGCAAGCCAACATCTCCCATATAAATCTTAAAAATATGATCATCTGCATAACTTCTTAAAGGCAGTTTAGGAGTCGAAACATTAGAACATTTGTATATGAGCGATGCGTCAAATAACCATTGTAAAGCTGATTCGTACTCTCTCGCTCTCGCCCCGGAACGAACACATTTATAAATAAACTTTTTATTCTCTTTGGCTAACTGAGAAGGTATTGAGTTCCAAATCAGTGAAATTTTTGGAATATCTGAACTTGGAGCATGCTTACTGAAGTCAAGTTCATAGCCTCTTAATATCTCATTTTGAATATCTCTTGCCGTTAGATAACTGTTCTCTTCAATGTAGCCTAAAACTACTTCCGGCATTCCTCCGACAACAAGATAAGATTTCAATAGAGCTTTAAGTTCCCGGTGAATTATTTCCGGTAGACTTTGAGTTAATCCATCACTTAACTTTGCGATATAACTCTCCTTTCCAAGAGCTCTTAAAAACTCAAAAAAGCACAAAGGGTACATGTTGAGGAAATTAACTTTTCCAAGAGGAATACTTTTGGGTCTTGCCAGTTTTATACCAAGGAGAGAACCTGCACTGACTATGTGATACTCATTCGCACTCTCATTAAAAAATTTTAAGGCATTTAAGCAAGAGTTTGATTCTTGAATTTCATCAAAGATTATTAAAGATGTTCCTGCCCTTATCTCTACTCCGGCAATTAAACCAAGCTCACTAATAAGTGTTTTAACTTCAAGCTTTTTGTCAAAGATTGAATCAAGTTCAGGATTATCTTCAAAATTCAAATAAGCAACAGACTCATACTCTTGAGAGCCAAATAGTTTCATTATATAGGTTTTACCTACCTGTCTGGCCCCTTGAAGAATAAGTGGCTTTCTTCTTTTAGAATTTTTCCAATTCAGAAGATCATTATAAATTTCTCTTTCCATACAGAACAATAAGGACAATCATCACATTTTTCAAAGGAATAAAGTGACAAACATCACATTTTCCAAAGGAATAAAGTGATAATCATCACATTTTCCAAAGGAATACCCCCTTTCGAGAATTTCCTGTCGTTCGTGGACAAAAAATCCTGTCGATCTTAAAATTCATGTTATCCTGTCTAAAAAATAACCTCTACCACCGAGACAGTGGTACTCCCAGAAAAACCTTTTGTGGAGTTGGTGTGGTTCGTGGACAAAAATTCTGTTAGTGGAGATACTAAACTATTACCGGCAAGGGTGCCGATGCTCCGATTTTATCTTGGCGACGTCAGAACACCTTTTGAGTATTAGGAGTTATCTTTATTACCCCCTTCTGATCCGTGAAATCCGAGTAATACCTCAGGTACCTTTTCGAGCAAGCTCTCATCTTGTCGGTCGTTCAAAAACTCTCCAGCGTACTAACATCCACTCCTACCTCAGCGGCTCTGTGCCTACCCCAGGGCACCCTCTCTTGCTACGCAATTCACCTTGTCTGCGTGATAAAGATGTTCAGCGAAATAACATCAATCTTGTCGATCTTAAACATTCTGCTATATCCGGGGCTCCTTCTCGCCCTGCGGCCTCACCTTGTCCTGTCTAAAAAGACCTTTAACCGGCGGGCCGCCGGTGCTCCCAGGAAATATATCCTTTCGTGGTGTTCGTGCTTTTCGTGGACTACGAAGATTTTTACCGGCGGGTCGCCGGTGCTCCCAAAGGTAAGATTACATCGTTGAGAGGTGGCCGAGGGCCAGGAGGCCATAGAGGCAGTATTCGACGTCGAGGATGTCGTCGGCCCAGGTGCCGTAGAAAGCGCCTTTGCTGGTCCATAGGGAGTCGACAAAGTCGAGACAGGGCTCTTTGAGTTCTGAGACATCGGCGCCGATGACTGAGAGAGTATGTAAAGCCGTTGCTGTTGAAAGAAGATCCGGCATGGGGGCATCCGGAATGGCAAAGACACCGCCTTTTAGATGGAAATTGTTGATCAGCCATTTCTTACTAAGTTCAAAGTCGCGGACTCCCATATCGTGCAAGGCCACACAGGCTGCTGCAGTGGTTGGAGTTGTTCCTTCTGATTGACCGGCAAACATACCATAAGAACCATTACCGACTTGCAGGTTTTGAATGCTGTCGATCAACAATTTTTTGTTATAGTCTTTAACTTCGAGGTCCTGAAAAGCTCCATAGACAAGGAAGGCGGCGTAACCTGTCCCCTCCTCCAAATCGATTTCGGTATTGTAACCGCCATCGTGTGAACGGAAGCGTTCAAGCTCATTGAGGAAGTCCTGGCGAAGATGGGAGAAATCTATTTTAAGATCAGCCCAGCAGCGAATCAGACTGGTCAGGTGAACAAGGTCGAGCTTTTCGCCATTGCCAAAAGACTCAAGATATGGACGGACTTTCTCGACCGAAATATCGACTTTCAAGGCACGTAAAGCCTCAAGGCCGAAAACTGTGTAGTAAAGATCGCTTTCGCCACAACGGTCATTGAAACCGCCGTCTTCATTCATCTGACTTAGAAGAAATTCCTGAACAAGTTCTGTTGCGTCGCCCAGTTCCCTAGTCGCTAGACTCGCTACTTGAATCATCTGGAGTCTCAAACTCACGACACCAACCTTTTATTTCAATATCATTAAAAATCTTGGTAACGACTCGACGAAGAAGCCCTTTTATACTGGCATCTTCAAGATCGGCAAGTGAGTCAATCGCCGCCTGTTTATAAGACTCTTTTAATTGCAACATGCGCAATTCGGCGTCGCCTTTCAAGACCACCCAGCGGACATCCTGTACAGAAACGGATTCGTCACCATCCCACCACTTATCGATGATTTCGCGGTGCTGCTTTTTGGCAGATTTGTAACCCATGGTAAGAGCCAGTGATGGTCTATCGCGCAATAAATCGGAACCTTCAGCATCTTCAGCGAAGTCATCCATGTCATCCTGAATCTGATAAGCAATACCCAGAGCTTCACTGAATTTTTCCATGGCATTTAAAGTCTTGTTGTCTGTCTCGCCATAAAGACCACCCATACGAATGGCGACATCAAATGCCGGAGCCGTTTTATCTCTGAACAGCTGAATGATTTCTTTCTGAGCTACCGGACCCGGATCGCGGCGCCACTCAAGTTCCTGTCCCTGACCGATAGCCAGAGTGGAGTGACCTTCAGCAGCCAGAGTGACCATCTTGCCTTTGATCACCGGATCAACATTTGTCGAAGCAATAATTCTGTAGCCTTCGCCAACCAGCCAGTCACCGACATTTATCGCAGCCGGAATTCCAATCTTTTCGTGTAGAGTTGCTTCGCCATAACGGGTATCGTCTTCATCCTCGATATCATCGTGAATTAAAGAAGCCTTGTGGAAACACTCAACGGCAATCGCCAATTTCTTAAGATCTTCCGGACACTCTTTTTCACTTAATTCCAGATCAAGTGCATGAGCTGTTGCAACTGTCAAGAAGGGACGCCAGCGTTTACCAGCCTGAGCCAGAGATTCACGGCCATACTGCATAACCGGGCCTTTGGCAGGGCCTAAAATTTCTTCGAGATTTTCAAGGGTAAACCAACTGGAGACATCTTCGCGAATGCCTTCAAGATCAAGACGACGGGTTTTATCTTTTGAAGTCAGGTGAATGGCTTCCCAGACCCATTCTTCATCGACTGTTGTATCTTTACAGTCTGACTGCAGCAGAGGAATGGCAATACCCGGAATAGCGGCAGCTTCCATGTAAGGGAAAGCTCTTTCAAGAACTGATACACAACTGACTCCGACGATCGCTTCGATCTGGCCGGTTTCGATAATTTTCATAACCAGCGTTGAACCTTCGGCAACCAGAACGGCATAACCAAGCTTTTCGGCTTCGGCCTGAATGTCCTGAATATCGCAAAGACCACAAGTCTTACAGAGGAGACCAAATTCATCGAATGGCGCCGGGCATTTTTCTTCAAGGCGCATGCATTTTGAAAGAAGTAACAAACGACGATTGTAGGGAATCGATGCCATTTGTTCGCGCCAGAGTTCGTTATTCAGAATGATGCCGGTGTACTCGACATAGATCTCATCCATTTCGAGATCTTTGAGGATTTCTTTGGCATGTTCACGCAATTTTGTGGCATGAACCGGCGGAACTACTGAACTATTTAAAGCGTATTTAGCACAGGCACGGCGCACTTTTTCGCGATCCGGGCGCGTCTGAGGAATATTCTTCTCGGGTGGACGGAAGGCCCTCATAGGAACCTGTCTTACAGGAGCTAATGATGGTTTTTCGGTCATTTGTCGCTCGCCTCCTTAGCTTCCTCAGTTTTAGCTAAAATCATATCCTGGGTTGGTAATGAATTTAATACCGAGTCAGGAATATCCAACTTTTCTTTTAACTCTTTCATGCAGCGCTGTCTTTCTCTAAGTGCCTTTTTGTCATCGCGTTCCTTAGAAAAGCGCTGCTTGGCATCGGTATGTCTTTGACGCAGTTTACCGAGAATATTTCCGCCAAGAAGTTCGGAAATATCAACTTTCATCATTTCGCGTTTAACATCTTCTTCCTTGACTACATCGCCATTGATCGGACCTTTGCTATACTTTGGGAAAAGAATCGCTACTTCCGGGCAAACTCTCGAGCAAGCCGGACAATCGGTCTTGCACTTATCTTCGTTCTTAACTGTGATTGTGTTGTCTTCAACGCCATAAACGTCGAACAGGCAAAATGTCAGGCACTGCATGCAGTTGGTACAGCGGTCATAGTCAATTACCGGGAACCATGGTTTCCACAATGTGCGTTTTGAGAATTTGCCATCGGCTAAAGATTTTACTTTCGTTAGGGCTTCTTCGACGGAGTGATCTTTTAAAGAAATAAATTGGAAGTCATTATCATTCGGAGCATTTTCAAAATCACCAAGGATACAGAGAGGTTGTTTGCTCTCTTTTTCGATAGTCGATGTCTCATTTAAGCAATGAACGGCAATGCCGTCGCTTAAAAGAGAACTTAAAATATTTTTCTTAACTTCCGGCTCGAGCGGGCGGCTGCCTTCGGCTTCATAGAGGAAGACTTTGAGTGGAGTTAATGGGGGCTGACCGGTCATGCTTCCTCTCCTAAAAATTTCTCACACACTTCATCGGCGGACATTTCGCGCATATTGTAGATCTCGACATTTTCCGGATCGATCTCTATACCACCTTTGTGGCAAAGCCATTTTACTGATCTTTCGTAACAGGCTGCAAGTTTTACTTTGCCATCGAAAACCTTTGCAAGTTCCGGATCTTTTCTGGCTGCCATTTCACAGATATCCGGCAGGCAGATAACTTCTTCGCCGCTTTCTGAGATGCGATCAAGAACGGCGCTTTTGACATCGGCATCAATAATTTTAGCATAGGTGCAATTGCAGTAAACGTTCATCATCCTGCTGCTCCCATACCAAAGAAAACGTTTTTCTTAGCCAATTTGTAGACCCAATAATCTTCCGGAATTTCTTTTCCCGGGAGGTGATGACTGTGACGCGGTTTGATGCGGTTAATTTCCGCCAGGGCATCACGACCGCTGACGTCTTCACAGCCATTATCAGAAATATACTGAACAAGTTCCTGTGGATTTTCGAGAATAACACAGCCTTTAGTACGGTCGTTGACAAAGCCTTCAAAACCTTTGAGGAAACTACTGTCCTGAATGGTCTTCACCATGTCGTAGTCGTTGTCTTTCACAAAGTCGGTTGCAAAATTGAGCGGCGGGCAAATTTCAATGGAGCCCTTTGGACCGATGTGGTAACCAAGTCCCATTGCGGCCGGACAGAAAGCTTCGCCTTCGGCAGTCCAGTAAGTATCGATGATGACGATTGGATGTTTACGGCGAAGTTGTAGCAAACGCCTTCTCACTTCGACAAGTTGCTCTTCGCTCAAGCAGTACTCATCATAACCGTTCTCGCCAACCGGGCGGTAAACGTAAAACCAGATGTACATGGCGCCCTGATCGACAAAGTATTGCAAGTACTCGTCACTGAGAACTTCATCCATATTTTTGGCGGTAGTGGTAGTTGCTATGCCAAAGAGAACCTTATTTTCCTTAAGGCGGCCCATACCGCGTTCTAAAGATTTAAAAACACCCTGACCACGGCGTTCGTCGTTATTCGGTTCCCAGCCATCAACTGAGATAAGTGGAGTTACATTGCCCAATTCACTAAGGCGTTTGGCATTTTCTTCTTTGAAGAACATGCCGTTGGTGATCACCTGGAAGTAACAGTCACTGTGATCTTTCCAGACATCCCAGATTTCCTTATACATCATCGGTTCACCACCGAGTAAAGTCACATAATGCGATCCCATCTTCTTGCTGTTTTCAACGATGGCATCGACTTCTTTACGGTCCATGTAGTTGGCGTCACCTTCCTTTTCCACCCCGCAGCCTTTGCAGCGCAGATTACAGGTATTTGTCAAGGCAACAAACATAAATGGCGGGTACAACTCCCCTTTATCGCGGCGCTTTTTATATTTTCTAATAGCCAGGAACCCTTTCCAAACCATCAGATAAAGTACTTTCCATGTCGAACGGAAAGATAAATTTGTCATGCCGCGGTAAGCTAATTTCATTATCATGGTAAATGCTCAACTCTTGCAGTTTTCTGTCGGATATCGATCACTTTATTAACCAAAAGTTCCACAGCCCGGTCAATTTCCTCGACCGTGTTAAAACGATTTATACCAACGCGCAATGTTGCCAGGGCCTTGTCACCGACAATTCCCAAAGCCCGCAAGACGTGCGATGGCTCTGATAACTCTGAAGTACAGGCTGAACCTGTGGACATTGCCAACTGGGGCAATTCACATAGCAATTCTCTGGCATCCAGTCCTGGAACCGTAAAATTGAGATTTCCCGGCAGACCTTTACCGGCCGGGCCATTAAAAATAACATCCGGCAGCTCTGTTGATAAGACCTGTTTAAATTTTTCAGTCAGTTTATTTATCTTTTCTTCATCTGCTAACATACGTTTTGAAGCTAATTCAGCAGCTTTTCCTAAACCGACAATACCCGGAACATTTAAAGTTCCCGGGCGGTATTCTCTTTCCTGTTTACCACCGTACATTTGTTTTGTCAGTCGAATGCGCGGATTGCGACGACGGACATAAAGAGCACCGACACCTTTGGGACCATAAATTTTGTGAGCTGAAAGAGATAAAAGATCGATGCACATTTTTTCGACATCTATCCCTACTTTTCCGGCAGTCTGAGCTGCATCGACATGCAAAATTGATCCGTAGTGACGACACATTATACCGATTTCACGAAGATTATTGACTGAGCCGACTTCATTATTGGCGTGTTGAATGGAAACCAGGCATTTCTGTTTTAAAAGAATCTCTCGCAGAGAATTCAGATCGACTTCACCTGAAGAATTCACTTTGATGTACTCAACCTGATATTTCTCTGATAAATACTCCACAGCTTCAATAACAGCTTTGTGTTCTAGCGGTGAGCTAACAATTGTCTCCTCACCTTTAAAGTTAAATTCTGCGTAGCCTTTCAAAGCCAGATTGATAGATTCGGTGGCACCTGATGTGAAGATAATATCCTTAACTTCAGCACCAATCAGTTTGGCGACATTTTCCCGAGCCTGTTCTACAGCATCAGAAGCTTTGCGGCCGGGAGCATGTGAAAAGCTGGCGGCATTGGCAAAGTCATTTTGAAAAAAAGGTAACATCGCCTCAAGGACTTCCGGGTCCACTGGCGTCGTTGCATTGGCATCGAGATATATCAGGTCTTCGCTCAACCAGCGACTCCGGCATAGCGATGGGTTGGAGTCGGACGTCCCGGTCTGAAGTATTCAACGTGCTCCAGTTTCAGAACTGAAGCGAATTCTTCCTGCAAGGCATTTTCCAAAATCGAATTAATCTCTTCCGGATCTGCCTCAGCGCGGATGTTTACCACCAGCTGACCTGTTTTAAGTGGATCTAAAAGAGAAAGTCCAAGTTCCGGAACAAGTTCTGAACCGATTTGGTTGATGGAAGCTATTTCGCCACTGCCATCTTCCGGAGAAAGAGTCATCTTCAAATGAGCTATTTCTTTTTCTACTGAAGTAAAGGCTTTACTAAAAACAGCGGCCAGAGATTTCAGAAATTCATTACCATCTATCGATTCTGATGAAGAAACATCGAGAGTGGCGTTCAACCAGCCCAGAAGAGCTTCACCATCAGCATAAATATCGTAGTCAATCGGCATACACTCCTGCGATCCCAGCTCTGCAGAAATAGCGTAGTCAGCCCATTCATTGAAGCCTTCGCCAGTTCTGGAAGACATCAGGAAAAGTTTCTTTTCCGGGTAAGTCTCTTTGATGTAAGAAGAAAGTTTTTCAATATCCTCCGCAGGAACCGAATCAATCTTATTGATCACCAGTGCTTCAGCTTCTTCGACCTGCTTAAGGTAAACATATTTTACTTTTTCAGAAAAGTTACGGCCTTCTTCAATGCCAAAAATACGAGCCGCACGGCGCGGATCGAGAAGAACCGAAAGTGGAGAAATTGTGAAAGAGTCGCCATACATCCGACGCAATGGATAACTCACTGTTGCGACAAGGTCTGTGCAACTGCCGACAGGTTCGGCCAGGAAGACATCCGGGCGCTCAGTTTCTGTCAACTTATCGGCAGCATCTTTTAAAGAACTGAAACGACAGCAAAAACAACCTCCGGCTATTTCCTCAACCGCAAAATTGCCGGCCTTTACTAAATTTGTATCAACCAGATTGGCTGCCTGGTCATTAGTAATCAAGCCAACTTTGTGATTATTTTCGTCACGCAGTTTTTCTGCGAGCCTAATTAAAGTCGTGGTTTTGCCGGCACCAAGAAATCCACCTAGCATGATGTAGCGGGCTTTGCTCATCCTTCCTCTCCGGTCATCTTGTCAATTAAATCATCCAAAAATGCAGTGTACTCATGAACAGATAGCAATTTCGCTTTTTCTGAATCATCAAAACACACCTCGTAGAGCCAGCCATCGCGATGCGGTCTGGCATGCAACAGTTCCGGCTGCTCGACTAGAGACTTGTTTTCGCCACAAAAAGTTCCCTCAATAAACGAATAAATATCACTGGCAGCTTTAAAACCTTCGAGCCAACCAATGATATCACCTTCGGACATCTTCGCTTCCGACTTTACTTCAAAGCCGAACTCAACGAGTTCACCAAGCATACGGGCAGCAAATTTTGTAAGACCAACGCGGTAAGTGCCATTTTCCTGAGGGGCAAACCAATAATGAGCTTGACTGTAGAGGTTATTTTCTGAAAAAGTGGCGTTAAAGCGACTGCGTTTGTACTTGACCATGCCGCCTTGCTGAGAGTTCGATTCGTTCATAAATACCGCTAAAACTTAA
Organism: Lentisphaerales bacterium; assembly: GCA_022446985.1. Lineage (GTDB taxonomy): Bacteria > Verrucomicrobiota > Lentisphaeria > Lentisphaerales > Lentisphaeraceae > JAKVBD01. The sequence continues at coordinate 22,149 of JAKVBD010000059.1, read as the reverse complement.
AAATCCGTGCTTAGTATAGCACAAATAAACATGATTCTAAAGAGCGAAGTCAGCAAGAGAAGAAGAAATAAGTCAATTATTGGCGCATTTGGATTTTAGAAGCGGTATTCCAACGCGATTCTGAAGGTACGCCCCAGGAAAGGAACCGGTCGAATAAAGCCATCTGCCGGTCGGGCTAGTTCATTTTCCTCATCAAAAATATTGTCTATACCGAAACTAATACTCAGATCTTCATTATACAACTCATCAAACCTAACCCAGGTATTCAAAAAGAAAACTGGATCAATCTCTACTTCTTTGGGAGTTCCAGTCATTAAATCGAGATCTCCAAAACCGATAATTTTATCGCGATACTCGGCGCTCAATGACCAATGAATATCATCATCAAATGAGAAACCACCTTCCCAACCGGCGGTATGCTGTGGGACGCCTAGGAATTTATCTTTATCTAGCTCAGAAGCGTTAAAATCAGATCGGTCATCAGCAATGTAGTATGAGTAAAAAAGGTTTGAGTACCAATTATCACCACGATAATTATACTGCAATTCAACACCCTGAGTGCGAATATCATCTGCATTCAAATAAGTATTGAAGCGACTAGAACCATTATAGTAAAAAGTAATAGGATCTTTGATCGCCATATCAAATAAAGAAATAATGAATTGAGATCTTTCAGTAATGTCAATCCCAAGTTCAAATTCAAAGTTGGTGGATGTTTCAACATCTATACCTTCAACGGCACCATAATCCTGAAAATTGCGAGGCAATTCATTATAAAGGATGTTGTTCAAGGTCGGTGGTCTGAAGGCTTTACTGGCCAAAAACTTCATGTAGTAGCCATCGAAATCTTTGGTTAAAGCTAAGCGTGGAGCAAAAGACCCCTGATACTCAGAATTATATTCATAGCGTGCACCTAGAGTCACATTCACAAAATCATTCAACCAGATCATTTGTCCATAAAAGGCATTATTAATCATATGGTTATCTTTATCACCATCCTTAAATACCAGGCCGGCATCTAATGAGTCACCTCTTTGATAGTCATTTGATTCTGAGATTTTGACGTAATCCACTTCTGGCTTCCAGCCGAATGTATAGGTTATGTCACGTAATTCGTAATCAAACTTTAGATCAGTATAGAGATTATTCATATGAAGCTTGAAAGGATAATGCCCATCTGAATTATTCACATAGGGTCCATAATAAGCAAGATCGTCCTGCCTCTTAGTGGCCCAGGCATATTGATACTTGTAAGAAAGAGTCGGAGTAAATTTAAGTTTATCTAAGAGATTTTGTGTGTAACGCAGTTGGGTTGCAAAAGTCCGCCAACGAGCTTCATAAGGTCCATTAAAAGTGAAAGCATAACCCACCTGACTTTCATAACGAATCTCATCATAGAACATATTCCAACTAAGTTTATCGAAATAAAGATTGGCGTAAGCCGTGGCAATATCCTGATGATCTTTTTGGCGGTCATATGAAACCAATTGTGAATCCGTATATGTTTCATCTCCCGGATGAAAATGACTCCCTCTGACAAATGCCGAATAATCAAAACCCTTCCCTCCAAAAAGAACCGAGGCATCTAAGCCGTTATAATTTCCTTTTGAGGTAAGACCAGATTTTAAATGAAGTTCATTATTTTCGAAATCACCTCTTTTACGGGTAATCACATTGACTACTCCCAATTCAGCAAAACCACCGTAAAGAGCTGAACCCGGTCCACGGATAACTTCAATTCTTTCAATCATCTCAATAGGAATTCTATTGCCAAGGAAAACAGTACCGTAGGCTCTCTCATTCAGTTCTATGCCATCCAACAAGACTAAAACTTTTCCGTCAAACCCCGCTACCCCCCTAACTGAGAGCCCACCTATGACACCATAAGAACTGACTGCAAGACCTATACCCGGTATTTTTTTCAATGCACTTGCCAGGTCTCTGACACCACTTTTAAGAAGTTCTTCTCTTGTTAAAACGGATACAATACCAGGGGATTCCTCGAGAGACAGCGCCCGTGAGCCTGAAGCAACATTCACTTTTATTTCCATGAGATCTTCAAGCTCCATATCGAAAAGATTTTCCTCAGCTGGAACAGAAAATATCAAGAGAAAAAGTAAACTGGAAAAAATATGTTTCATCTACGCCCTAAGTATCTGTAAAATGCTTAATATATATTTTAGACATTTTTTTGGCTAAAATCAAAATTCAGACTATCAATGTCGTGTTCATGGGTTTTATATTACTTTTGGATCAACGAAGGATAGTAAATGCCTCTTTTAAATACACTTGAAGATTTTTGTTACAAATCGCACCTGATTACTCAAGGAAGCACTCTTTTGAAAGAAGGCGAAAAAACCGATACGACATATGTCTTGATCTGTGGTGAGCTTAGAGTAACTACAGGTGATGTGGAAATCGGTGTATTTAGTGAGCCTGGAGACACCTTTGGCGAAATGGCCAACCTCATGGAAGATGTGGTGTCGGCCAATGTCGAAGCGGTGACCGACTGCCAGGTGTATATTATCAAGGATCTCAAAATGTTTCTTCTTAAGAACCCAAAAGAAACTCTCGAACTGCTCAAAGCCAGTTACACACGTCTCAAACAAATGAACAAAGGCGTTAACCTGATGCTGCAAATGATTCCTTAGAAATTAGTTTTAGCGCCAGAGCCAAGGCAATCCATCCGTAAAAACAGAGCCAGCTCCTCTGCCATTGTGCTTGCCAACACCAGCTACAAATATGTAATCTTAATTACTGAACCTCAGAGCTTTATCCATTTGTAAATTTGAAAGCCACCAGTTACCATGAGTATTATCCAAATCCTTATCGACATTCTCTAAATAAACGCGAATATCTCTTTTCTCTGACTTACGAATCAAAGCCGGGTAAACATGACCTCCACGGATGTTAGTAAAACTGCCAATATGGCTCATCACTTTATGAAAATAATCCGAACGCTGCCAAGCCGCAGTAAAGGCACAGGTCCCTCCCGAGGAAATACCGCATATAGCGCCCATCTTGTGATCTTCAGGCAGATTGTATTTCTTACCGACTTCCGGAATGAGTTCCTCAATTAACATCTTAGCCTACTGATCACTCAACGTATCATATTCACAGGAACGGTTGTTATTCTTCCAAGGCATTTTTGTTTGTGACCTGGATTAATGATAATTGCGATAGTAATCGGCATCTCGCCTTTGTGAATAAGGTTATCAAAAACTACCGGAACTCGAAAGTCACCTCTCTCTTTGACGTAGGAATGCCCATTTTGAAAAAATCATTACTGCAGCTGGTTTATTCTTATCGTATTGGGCGGGAACATACACGAAGTATTTCCGCTTTGTTCCGGGAAAAACTTCACTGTGATGAATATGTTCAGTAACTTTCCCTTGCGGAACTCTATCCTGACGTATGGAATCCGGCCCATGCCTAAATTCCTGAGCTTGACTGACGACATTTAATATGAAAAGAAATGGCTAGAGATACTGCTCTCATGACACACTCCTGTAAATACACACATTTAAAATACAGGAGTATTAAATCACTATCCTCGCTGAATAACGACAATCAAAGTTAGAAAATATGTCATACTTTATACCTGAAGAGACTTCACTTCTCTGGCAATAATTTTGATGGCCTCTTCAACAACCACCTCATCCATGGAGTATGTCATGCGGATACACTGTTGACTGTGTTGCCAGTCTTTTGTTTTATCGAAGAAGAAATAATGCCCGGAAACAACCAGAACCTTTTTAGCTTTGAGTCTTTCATAAAGCTCATAACTGCTAATTGGCAAATCCTTAAACCACAGCCACAGGAACATGGCTCCTTCTGACTTGTGCATTGCATAGTTTAAGCCATCAAACTCACGTTTAATCACAGCAATAGCCTTCTCTGCTTTAGATTGGTAGTAAGGCTTGATTATGTCTCTGCTTATATTCATAATCTCACCGGTTTTTACCAGATCTGAGGCAATCGCCGCTCCACAACTTCCTGGGGAAAGGCTTAAAATCGAATTTATATTGCTCAAAGCCTGAACATAAGTTTTATCGGCGATTACAATTCCGGTGCGTGCTCCTGGAAGGCCAAGTTTTGACAAACTCATACATAGGATAATATTCTCATTCCAAACCGGTTTGGCCTCAACAAAAATAATATCCGGAAAAGGCAGGCCATAAGCATTATCAATAATTAATGGTATATCATTTTTCTTTGCCAGCTTATCCAACTTATCGACTTCAGTATTTGTCAGAACATTACCTGTGGGATTGGTCGGTCTGGAAACACAGATAGCAGCAATATTATCCGAGATATCCAAGGCATCAAAATCAATACGGTACTTAAATGTATTGTCGTCAAACTCTTGAATGCGGGGTTTGACCGTCTCGAAAAAGTTTTCATCAATCCCCTGATCGGTATAACCAATGTATTCGGGAATCAACGGCAACAAAATTTTACGAGAGGAAGAATCGTCTATTTTACCTGCCAGCATATTCATGAGAGCAAAGAAAGCACTCTGACTTCCATGTGTAAGACAAATGTTGTCTGCGGTCAAATCCCAGGAATATTCCTCTTTGAGTAATGCAGCCAGGTCCTCGCGAAACTTAAGTTCTCCAGCAGGGCCATCGTAATTGCCAAGAAGTGCATTTAAGGCCGGGCGATCATCTACAATTTTAGTCAATTCTCTATGAAAGATTTTCTGAACTTCTGGGATATGGCTGGTGTTCCCGCCACCAAGCATGAGCATATCGTCGCTTTCAGCCATAGCTTTTCCCAAGTCATCCATCAGCTGGACTATGCCTGAATGACCTGAAAATTTCTGACCAAACCTGGATAAACGCATTTAAATCTCCATAAAAAATTAAACTGAACTTCTTACATAACATAAGCACAAATAATAATTCTTCAGCCAGCCTCAAGAATATTTTTTCAGCTAACTATTGTTTTTAATGCGTAAATCAAGAACTTTAGTGCGTTACTCTTGTGACATCTTGTCTGAGACAGTGGGTCAAATCGCCCTGAGAACTCAGGCTGGCAAGGATTGGTAAATGTTTTTTTATTTTTCACAAATAACTCATCTCCAAAAACTTGCATCTTAAACAAAAGGGAGAGCAACGGTACCTGCTGTAAATTGGCATCAATAAAATGGAGGATATATGAAGAAAAAAGTATCTGCAATGGTAGTCGCTATAGGTGTTGCAACAACACCGGTCATGGCAAAACAAATCGGTAAGCGTCAAGCCCGCACAGAGTCTTCAAACGGAGCTGAGAAATCACTCAAAAACAGAATTGCCAACAGCTTCAAAAGATTCAACCTGAAAAAAGCGGAAAAAGAATTTTTAAGGGAAACTGAAGAAGATATTCAGACAGCTTTAAAAAATACATATAACAAGACTACTAGGTCAGTTAGAATTTAAGATAAACTCACAAGATGTAACCTGAACGGTTACATCTTTTTTTATGCCCTGACAAAAGGATTGCTGCGTTTTTCCTTACCGATCAATGTATTCGGTCCATGCCCGGGTATGACCTGGCAATCGCCATCTAAAGTATAAAGTCTGTTTTTAATTGATTTAACAATCAGATTGCTATCCCCACCAGGGAAATCTGTACGGCCAATACCGCCATTAAAAAGAGTATCACCAGAAAAAAGCCAGAGTTCATTATCGAGTTCCAAACTGAATGAAGAACTTCCTGGAGTGTGCCCGGGAGTAAATATGCTTTTTATTTCGCCTTTACCAAAGTTGAAAATCTGCTCGTCTTCGAGGAATTGATCAATTTCTGTAATCGTCGTTTGTGGCAGTCCCAGCATCATTGATTGGGCTTCATGCTGGTTGTAGAGGAACATATCTTCTTTATGTAAGACAGCTGCTGCCTGGCACTTGCTCTGGACAGCAGCCGTTGCACTAAAATGATCTAAGTGTGCATGCGTATGCAGAAGATACTTTACTTTTAATCCCTGATCTGAGATCTTTTTCAAAATGATCTCTGGTTCTGAACCGGGATCTATAACAATGGCTTCCAGTGTTTCGTCGCAAAATATTATACTGCAATTGCACTGGTATAAGCCGACGGGAAAAGTTGTGATCTTTACAGCCATAGTCTACCTTTTTGGGTAAACATACAGCGTAAAGTCAACTCTGACTCTTAACCCGCACAACTATCTTCAAGATCTTCCATCATTGTGGCACCATCCCAGACGTTGTATCTGACATAATCAGCATCCACGTCATCGAGAATAACCTGCATAGCCTTATTATTCTTCACATTCAAGACAATCGGGCCTACCAGATTGGCGGTGGTTTTGGTCATATCCGGATTTACTGTTACTACAGCAAGAACCAGCATGTCATCTTTAGTCTCTATACCAAGAGATTCCATGATGTTTTCTTTAACTCTAACTGTGTAATCATCGGTAATAATAAAAGGGTCTACACATACAAAACTCAAATTTTCATCATTTAAGGATTGCATGATTATAAATGGCTCAAGATTTTTCTCCATGACAAAGATAAAATCTTTGTAGTCTTCAAAAGCCGGAAGGCCATTTTCAAAACTAAAAATTACTTCTTGTTCCAGAGGAACTATACTGCTTTGGTTTCCATTACTGATTTCCATCGCCGTAGCGTTCTGAAAATCTATCGTTTCTTTTTTCATTTAACTTCTCCTGCATTTCAGTGCATCTCCCATTAATGCAACCTCGGTGCCAGGATCGAAATAAATTTATTCAAAAATACATAAGTAGCTCAAAACAAACACACTAAAAACAAAAAAAGGACTTCAAAGACCTCGCAATCCCAAAAAAAGACAAGGAACTTTTTACCCAGAAAGGAACAATCTTCCTAGTCAAAACTTTCCGAAAGATAAAATATTTGTAAGAGCTCACACACTTCCTGAAGCATAGCGGTATTGAGCTTTAAAGCAACTCTTAAATCTTGTTGATTCTGCTCATTTATAGTAAGAGCCGTATAAACTTCACACAGTTCTTGCAGGTCATCAAAAACCACTTCAAAAATGAGTAACTCTTCTACCGGCACCGCTGAAAGCTTGAGGTTGGATTGACTATTTCTTAACCACAACACCGCTCTTAAAACTGCCTGTTTAAGATCTTTCAACAATTCAGAGTTCTGAATTTCACAAAAGTCAGGTGCATTAAAAAGATTCTTCGACTCTTCTGGGACCAAAGTAAAAAATGCTGAATTTACTTGAATAGGAGAAAGTAAAGAAGTTTGTATCTTATGCCCTGCCTCCTGAGCGAAGTGTGAATCAAGTGGTTTTTGGTCCGTAAACCACACAGTTCTCCTGAAGATAAAATCATAGACCTTCAGCTTATTTGACAACTTCATAAAGTCACGCAACGCCAGAGACGTCGACTCCCTCAGCAAAGAAGGTCCATAAAAATAAGCCAACTCCAATTGCTGGGAAATATCGTAAAATGGCCCAAATTCTTTAAGAACCCCCAAAAATGACTTCTCCATCATTTCACACCATCTTTGAACTTCGCACAAGGGGATATCATCTGACTGTACAAAGTGACCGCTTAATTCACCCGAACTTATTGTCAATGCAAGATGAGCTCCGTGTCTTAACTGCTCTTTAACAGAAGATAGATCATATACATCTATTTCTTCACCGACTAAAGCATCTAAGGAATACAAAGGTTTATCGTACTTTTCAGAAAGGGCTTGAAGCAGACTTTGACCTTTATCTAAAGACAAAACTCTTTTAAGGCAGGAAGGGCTGATTGATTTTTTAATCAGGCTCACTTCTACACCATCAATGACCAACTTTGGTGATTGAGTGCAAAATGGAATAAAACGGCCAGTTGCCACCAAGTAGCCACCATCAATTTCCTCGCGGGCTAAATGGATACTGAAGTGTGAATCGTCAAAGTAGTTTTGCTTAGATATGAAACTACGTGTTCCATCGTTATCGAATGTCCAAAAGAAACAATCGCTTTCCTCTAACTCCTCCTCACTCACATCACTAAAAGCTTCCAAAGCCGATAACTGAAAAGGCCCCTTTTGCTGCAAAGCTATTTCCAAGATCTTTGATGACTGTTGAGGGCTGATAAAGTAACTCCCTATATTAATAACAATAAAATATATATTAAATTCGTTTTAAGAAACCAGATGGTTTATTATAATAGTGTTACATTTTTTTTGGACTAAGAGATTGAGAGAAACTTTTTACATATTAGCACTATCCGCTTTTCTAGCGTCGTGCACTCCTGCTTCCAAGCATGAGCAGCTAAAGAAAATTTCGGATATGGCCAAGGAAATGTTCGATGCCGGCTATAGCACAGACGCCCTGCCATTTGCTGAAAAATCTCTTGAGTTCAGTATTCGTGAATTTGGTGAAATGAGTCAGGAAACAGCTAATGAGTGCGAACAACTCGCATTTATTTTCTATGAAAAAAGAATGTTTGGAAGTGCCAGAAAAGAGTACAGCCGTCTCATACGAATCCTTAATACACTTCCTGGAGCCGACAAAACATCTCTTGTCGCGGCGTATAAAAAACTGGCATCTATCTCATTAGCCTTTGAAGACATCGAAGGTGCTTTAGAGCTTTACAAGCACCTCACAGATCTTCAGAGAAAGTTCTTGGGAGATACTCAAGAAGACACTATCGATGACTTGTATATGAAAATTCGCATCCAGGCTTACTTAAAAAACTTTGATGCTTTATATAAAGATATCGACGAATTAGTCGAACTTCTTGAAAAGAAAGAAGGTTTAAATACCATCACCTCAAAAAAATACCTTGAAATCAAACTCACCTTTAAGAGAGAAGAACATGATCTTGAGGGTCAATTACCAGTCCTTCAAAAACTCATAGATGTTTATAGCCAAAGCCGTGGTTTTGAGAGTATAGAAGTCGCAGATTACTTAAATATTAAGGCTGATGTCCTCATCGATCTGGAACAATTTAGTGAGGCCTTGAAGGTCACCTCCAGAGCACTGGCTATTAATAAAAAGCAAAGAGTGGAAGCTGACCCTCAGCTTATCACGACTTACCAAAAGCTGGCAATTATCCACCAAAACCTACAGGAAATTCAACAAGCTGAAGCAATGCTCTTAAATGCAGCTAAACTGGCCAAAAAAGACGAATTAAACATCGATCTTTATGAACAGACACTGCAAATGCAAAGCAGCCATTATCTGGCTCTGCAAGATTACGAAAAAGCCGAAAAAATTTTAATCAGCCTCCTTAATTTACACAAGACCACTTTAGGTGAAAGTCATCCCAATCTCATCTACGATTTTAATTCTCTAGCAGAATGCTACTCTCTTCTCAAACAATATGTTAAAGCACAGGCTGCTCTTGAAGAAAGTTTACAGTTAGCCAGTGACTCTTTTGGTCCTAACAGCGCACTTGCCGTTGAGCAAATAAACCATATGGCAATGCTCAGCTATAAAGCCGAAAAATACCCACAGGCTATCACCAAGTGCAAAGAAACTATTCACATGTTGAAGCAAACCTTCCCTGAAAACCACCCCAATTACATGCCGATCTATAAAAGTCTTATTCTCATTTATAAGACCAAGAAAGACTATATAAATGCAACCCTGTTTTCAGAAAAGGCCCTTAAGGTCTCCGAGTTTGTCCATGGCAACAAATCACTGGACATCATTCAAGAACTCAGTAATCTCGTCGATATTTACAAACTTCAGGATATGCCGGAGAAAGCTATCGCCTATGCAAAACGGGAAGTCGATATCCTTCAAAAGGTTAAAGAAAGCGATAGACTCCAACTGGCCGAAAAGCTAAATGAACTCGGATCACTCTATGAAACATCCGGGGATGTCTCCAAAGCAAAAGAGCTTTTTGAGAAGTCCAGAAAGATGTATGCAGAACCTCAAAAACAGTAGTTGCGTCAAAAGGGCAAAAATGAAACTGCTTTTACTCATTTTTCTTATTTCCTTCAATGCCACGGCCAATGATCTAAAAACACTGATAGCCGAACAAAAGTACAGAGAAGCACTTGCTGTAACTCAAAAGATCAAGTCCCCCAACGACATTGAGAAACTCACAAAAGCTTCTTTACAACAAAAACTTGGATTCTACAGCGAAAGTAAAGATACCCTCAATAAAATAGACAAAACAAAACTGCAAGATGCGAAAGCATTTGAGTTTTTCCTCACTCAACTGGTACTCGATTATAACCTCGCAAACTTCAAAGAATGTCTCAACGCTATCGAAAGCTATCACAAAGTTATGCTTTCCAACAAACAACTTACTCGATTGAACCGGGTAGAGATAGATATTTACCTAACTCTGGCAGAATACGAAAAAGCAAAAACAATCATCGCCCAAACACGTACCATACAAGTACCGGACCATTTAAAAGCACAACTGCTGCTTCAGGAAGCGTCGCTGGCGCAACAAACGGGCGACTATGCCTCCGCAGAAAACCTTCTTAAACAGTCAGTTCAGATCTTAAAAGACAATAAATCCACTGTCTCTCTTGCCTTAGCAAATATAAAACTGGCTCAACAGCTCCGAATCAATGCTGAGTACAACAAAGCATTCGACATTTGTCTCGACTCACTTGAAGAGATAACAGCCCCACTTGGAGAGGAACACCCTCAGGTTTCTGACATTAAGCTTTTACTGGGAAACCTTCATAAAGATATGGGAAATTATAAATTTGCCGGTCTTTATCTTGAAGAGGCCATGGAATTGCGCATAAAGCTTTATGGCAAGGAGCATCACCTCACTGCAGAAACAATGAATTCTCTGGCAGTTTTTTATAAACTTTATGGATTGATAGACAAAGCCGAACCGCTTTACAAACAAGCTGCTGAAATCACTCAAAAAACTCTTGGTAAAAAGCACCCTTCTACTGCAGTTTGCTTAAACAACCTCGCAGATATGGCAACCTTTAAAGGTAACTACCAAAAAGCTGAAGAGCTTTACCAGAACTCACGCTTTTTACTTCAAGCCTCATTAGGTAAACAGCACCCGACTCTGGCCATATTTTTTGCAAACTATGCCGACCTTATGCGCTTGATGAACAAAATGGATCTCGCCAAAGCCTTTGCCGAAAAATCACTTGACATTAGAAAAGCTCATTTCAATGACCAACACCCTGAAATTGCCGAGTCTTTAAATAATATGGCAAATATCTTCCTGCTCCAGGGACACCTGCAGGAAGCCGAGGAACACTTCTTAAAATCACTTGCTATCCGAGAGAAAACCCTGGGAAAGTTTCATCCTAAAGTCGCTGCCGCTTTGGTCAATCTCTCAGCAGTATACAGAGAAAAAGGTGAAACTGGAAAAATCGAACCACTTCTACTAAGAAGTTTAAAAATTGATAAAAAAAGTCTGGGACAAAAGCACCCGGAAGTTGCCAATGATCTTAATCACCTAGGGGTTTTCTACAAAAACAATGGCGAATTCAAAAAGGCCGAAGAATCTTACCTACAATCCCTAAAAATCAAAAAAGTAGCTCTTGGAGAAAAGCACCTTAAAGTAGCTGTAACCCTGAATAACATCGCCTTGTTATACTCTGACCTTGGGGAATTTGCCAAAGCTACGACATTTTTTGAAGATGCCATAATCATCCTGGAAGAGACCCTTGGAGAAGAGCACAAAATGCTCATCCCATTTCTGGAAAACTATGCAGACACCTTAGACAAACAAAATTTCTCTCAGGAAGCTGATGCTCTAAGGCGCCGCATTAAAAATATTGAAAATAAGTGATTAACTTTCAGCCTGTGTAAAAGGATCACTGTGAATATCTGACATAGAGGCTCCAGCCAGGAATGAGTATTTCTTCAAGCGATTAACCGTATTGGGGCTACCGCAAAGGAAAACTTTCATACCTTTAGTTGATGGAAAATGAACTTTAACAACATCGTCTATTTTGCCTTCTTCATTTCCTTCTCCGGAACCATCTACTGTTGATGAGATGTACTCACAATTCGAGAATTCTTCGGCAATTTTAGCGAACTCTTCAGTATAGTAAAGTCCAGCTTCATCCATAGCGCCCTGAATGATTGTAACTCTGCCTTTATGACCGGCTCTTAACGCTTCACGAGCTATGCCGTACAAAGGAGCCATGCCTGTACCAATTCCTGCCAGTAACATCTCTGCCTCAGGCTTTTCATCTGTATAAAAACATTCGCCAAATGGACCGGTAAAGTGAAGTTCATCACCAGGTTCAATCCAACTCTGCAACCATGAGCTCATCTTACCGTCTTCATAAACTCTGACATGAAGTTCAATGAATCTTTCATCCGGAGTGCTGGCGATAGAATAACTGCGCATCAAGCCGTCTTTCTTGCGAATGACATTTATGAACTGACCGGCTTTGTACTCGAAACCCTTAGGTACAGTCATTCTCAAAAAGAGTGTCCTTTCATTGAGCATTTCCTGCTCAGTCACACTGCAGGAATACGCTTTTTTAATATCTTCTAAAACGACTTCAAGGTCACCTTCCGGCTTACTGCAGCAAGCCTTGAACTTTTTCATTTCTATTTCATTTGGAGTCAAACCTTCTTTCGATTCTTCACCTGGATCACCCGACTTGGCAATCATCACACAAGCCTGACAGACTCCTGCTTTGCATGAACTTGGAATTTTATGACCTGCCTCTTGAAGAGTATCAAGAACGCTTTTGTCTTTCGGGCGATCAATAACCTGCCCTTCATATGTAATTTTCGACATCTTTCTTTTTTCCCAAAAAAATAAGTGTCGCCTAATAGACGACACTTATAACTAAAATCAATATTTGTAGGTATTATCTATCTAGAACATCATCTCTTACAGAATTGGCGATACCTGCCACTTCGGCGATATCTTCGCCGCCAGCACCAAGCTCTTTCAAAGTCTCACCAAGAAGTTCGATCACAGCATCAACATGACTGTCATTCAATCCTTTCGCCACTAAATGCCTGTGTCCCTGTCTCATATCAAGTCCAGAATAATTATTTGGGCCACCAAAAACCATTGTTAAAAAGGCTCTCTGCTTTTGTACCTGCCCCTCCATGTCCACATCTTCAAAAAAACTGCTGATGCGGTCATCCATTAAAACTTTACTGTAAAAAATATCTACTGCAGCATTAACTGCGTCCTGACCACCTAATTTATCGTAGAGTGACATGTGTCTTCCTTTAATCTTGTATTTACAATACATATTTAAAATGACACGCTTTAAATTAAATTTCAATAGCAAATTTAATTATAGGCCATATTTTAATTAATCATTAATGCTGAAATAATATCTCTTAAAAATGCAACTTACTTTAAATACAGACTACTCACTCAGAGTGCTTCTCTATGTAGCCGAAAGGCCAAATGAGCTCATATCCACTAAAGATATCAGCCAACACTTCGGCATCTCCCATAACCACTTAGTTAAAGTAGTCAATACTCTTGGCAAGCTCAATTACCTGACTCTTAAAAGAGGCCGTTACGGTGGTGGTATGAGCCTGGCTATAAAACCGGAAGAAATAAATATAGGTGATGTAGTCAATGCTTTGGAGCCTATGGATATAGTCGAGTGCTTTAATTCAGAAAAAAACAGCTGCATTATCACCAGTAATTGTAAACTGAAAGGTCTGCTCGCCAAAGCAAAACATTCTTTTCTCTCTGAATTACGTCAGAAAACACTTGCTGACATACTTTAAATTATCCTGATTTATATTGCCAACTTCAATTTGCTCATTTTGGCTTTTCATGATATTTTGTCATTTCATGTAATAACATAACTGACAACCAGGAGCAGCTAATGAGTATCAATGACGAAGAGCAAAATGAGTTAATGGAACTTGTTGAAGAACAATCTGATGTAATTCAAGAAATGGCAGTTAGTCAAAATGCTCTTATTTCACTTCTCATGAACAAAGGTGTTCTTAGCAGCAATGAATTTGAAGATGCTCGTGATCAAATCAAAAAAGCACTAGAAGCTGCTGAGTAACTTTATCAGGGCACGAAAAAACCCTCTCCGGAAGGGACGTCACCGAAGAGGGTTGCCTGCTCATACGAATAGTTAAAATGAATCCTTTGGCTTATCTTTCTTGTTCAAGTCATCAAAAGAGCCAAAAACTCTTTTACCGCTATCTGAACCGCCTTTTACTTTTTCTCTAGGCGTTAAATCATCCAGACTTATAAGTGGTTTTTTCTTATCATCTTGCATTTTCATTTCCAAATTCTTTGTCTTGCTTTAACCTTTCTAGCATGTTACAGTCAACGCCCAACCAGGATATACACAAACATCTATACTTCAACAAATTAAAAAATATCAAACTCACCAGCAGTGGATCACCTTGATCATTTTTGTACAATATCCGTCTCAAAAGTGTACAAAAAATGCACAGCCCTATCAGTTTCCTGACTGATATCCCTAAAAATTCTCATGCTTACTTTACGAACACAGCTTCTCAAAAGTTGTTTTCTTCTTGATCAACCAAGTTTGATTTCTCAGTACTAAGCTGGCATATTACAAAAAATTCAGGGACTCGCATGCAAAACAGTTTAGAATTTAAATTAGCAAAACTACTCGTTGCCGCAGCCTGGGCAGATGGCGATGTCAAAGTCGATGAAATCAATATACTCAAAGACCTCATCTTCAACCTCCCCGGTATTTCCGGAGAAGACTGGCAGCTTCTTGAGCTTTACATGGATTCACCTATAACAGAAGTAGAAGCTAACCAACTTCTAGCTGAAGTTATGACTGCCATTAAATCTGCTTCAGATAAATTACTGGTCCACAATACACTCATCGCTCTTATAGAAGTCGATGGCTGCCCAACTCCTGAGGAAGAAGAGTTCATCGCCAAAGTTGAACAAGCTCTAGCCGGTAAGAGAACAAATCCTGTTTCTATGCTGGGAAGCTTTTTAAAAAGAAATATCCCATTTAAAAGCCAGGATGTCCCAAAACGCGAACAGCTCTTTCACGACTGGGTCAGAAATACCGTTTACTACCAGGTTCATCACGATGAAAAACACGATCATTTTACTGTAGATGACTTTACTCTGCGTAAACTCTGTCTGAAAGCAGGCTTGCTTGCAAAGGTCATTCATCAAGACGGCAAACCGACACTAAAAGAAATTACCGAAATGGCCAGCTGCTTACAGGAAATTGGTAAACTTTCAGAAGAAGAGGCTCTTATTCTTGTTGAAGCGGCCTTAAATCGAACCGCCCGCGGTCTTGACTTTGCCCACATATGCCGAAGTTACTTTGAAGTCACAGAGTATGAAGAACGTTGTGATTTCCTCCTGCTGCTTTTTAGGGCAGCAGCTTCATCTGATGGCACCTGTCACGATGAAATCGAAACTATTCGCGGAATATCGATCCACCTGAAAGTACCAAAGTCAAAATTTGTCGAAGCCAAGTTAACTGTCTTTCCCGATGCTGATTAAATTCGATAACTTCGACACTTTTGACAATGCTAACTTGTGTAAATTACAACATGGGTCATATTTCTTTCACTATGAATGAGCTTGATGTAAATGAAAAAAATGTGAAGGGCAAAAATTGCCTGAGTGTAAAGTGGCGTAGTATCCTGATTGGCTTTATTTATCCAGAAACCTCGGGACAATGGCGAATTTCAGATGATCTAAGAGGCGAATTCTGGAGCTTGGAAGTCTATTCTACCCAAGAACTCGCAATTGAAGCTCTTGTACAAAAAAAACAACAACTTGACGATTTTAGATTAAGTCGGATTTCCTCTCAGAAATGAGACACATGAATGGTGCCTATTAAGTGAAAATTCGCAAAAAAAATTTCTCTATAACAAAAGCTGTAAAACCGGGAGAAGTTCAAAACTGGTTGCCATTTTTTTGTAAACTCTGTGGTCGTAAGTTAAGAGCAAATGAAACTGACTATGGTGTTCTGAAAGCCTGCCCTGGCTGTAAAGAAGAAATCACTTATCCAGACCCTTCTTTTGGAGTTGGTCAAATCATTGCAGAATACATGATCGACGGCTGGATCAGTCACGGTTCCATGGGCGAAGTTTATATGGCTCACAATGTTGAAAGCAAACAAAAGGTAGCTCTAAAGCTTCTCAATAGCCAACTCGCTTCTGAAGATGGCGTCAAACTCTTCAAACAAGAATGTGACCTCTTAAGCTTTTTCCGCCATGATAACATCGTTGGTCAGCTGAATAGTGGAGAGTACTACGGTGTCTACTACCTTGCTATGCAATATGTCGAAGGCGAATGCCTCGATAAAATCATGGACCGCAATGACTTTTTTCCAGAAGACACAGTTCTTTCTATACTGCGTCAAACAGCAGACTCCCTTGCATACGCCTGGCAAAAATTTGGTATACGTCACCGCGATTTAAAACCCGGGAACCTCATGATGGATGATGCAAGAAAGCTGACCATTATTGACTGGGGGATGGCCAAACAAAAATTTCACAATGCTGACAAACAAGCACTCGGCTCACCATTATTCATGGACCCTGTCAACATTACTCAAAACACGGGTCTTGACTGCCGCTCAGATATATACTCAATGGGCGTAACCTGCTTCTACCTACTAACCGGAGATTATCCATTCTTTGCGGAAGATGTCGACACATTAGTAGACAAGATTCTTACAGAACCTGCACCTCTTGCTTGTGAGGTAAACCCAGAAGTCAGCCAATTGACATCGCAGCTCATTGCTTATATGATGGAAAAGACTTATGACACCAGGTACCAAAACTGGGATGAAGTCTTAACTGGAGTTAATGAAGTCATCTCTCAAAGAAGACTTTAAATTACAGAATCAAAAGTCAATTATAATTGACGCAAGTCCATCTCACGCCCTATAGTTCTGTATAAGTCTTTAACATTTGAAGGAGTAAAGTTATGGGATTATGGGATAAGCTCAAAGGCGAATTCGTTGATATTATTGAATGGCTGGATGATAGCCGCGACATACTCGCCTACCGTTTTGAGCGCTATGGAAACGAAATCAAAAATGGCGCTAAGCTCACAGTTCGCGAAGGTCAGGTTGCTGTTTTTATCCACGAAGGTCAGCTTGCCGACGTCTTCCAACCGGGCATGTACACTCTCGAAACTGCGAACATGCCCATCCTCTCTACCTTACTTGGCTGGAAACATGGCTTTGAAAGTCCATTTAAAGCAGAAATCATCTATGTAAATACGCGCCAATTGATCGATCATAAATGGGGCACTAAAAACCCCATCATGCTGCGCGATGCCGATTTCGGGCCTATTCGTTTAAGAGCTTTTGGTACCTACGCTATAAAAGTTAAAGATGCCGGCATCTTTGTCAAAGAAATAGTCGGCACCGATGGCGAATTCACTTCTGACGAGTTAGTTAACCAATTGCGCAATATCATCGTAGCCAGGTTTACCGACAAGTTGGGCGAATCTAAAATACCGGCTCTTGACCTTGCATCTCAATACGACGAAATCAGTGATAAAATTCGTCTACAAATCGCTCCAGAGTTTGAAGAGTACGGCATAGATATAAGCAAATTCCTCATTGAAAACATCGCCTTACCCCCAGAAGTTGAAAAAGCTCTCGATAAGCGTTCCAGCATGGGAGTCCTTGGCAACATGCAACAATACACCCAATTCCAATCGGCAAATGCCCTCGAAGATGCCGCAAATAATCCTGGTGATGCTGGAGGCGCCATGAGTGGTGGCATGGGAATGGGAATGGGCTTTGCCATGGCTAACACCATGGGCCAAGCCATGTCCGGTGTCGGACAAGCGGCCGCACCTCCTCCTCCACCAGCACCAACTGCGAATGTTGCTTTTCACGTTTCTGTCAATGGCCAAAGCTATGGTCCTTACGACATGAATACTCTAAAGCAACACATCTCTGGTGGACAAGTAACTTGTGACTCCATGGTCTGGAAACAGGGTATGGCCAACTGGCTTCCGGCAGGACAAGTCCCTGAATTAGGCAATCTCTTTGGCCCGCCTCCACTCCCAACGACTGAGGGGACAATGCCACCACCTCCCCCTCCAGCATAAGCTCAGCCAATGAGCGACAAACAATTTCCATGTAACTCTTGTGGGGCGAGCCTTATATTTACCCCTGGACAGATGTCACTCACCTGCCCTTATTGTGACACAAAAAATGAGATCGAAGTCAGCGATGCCCCTGTTGAAGAACAAGACTTTGAACTAACTCTTGCTGAACTTGAGAATAATCCTCCTCAAGGCAGCACAGTTGAAGTAAATGAAGTTAAGTGCGATGCTTGCGGGGCAGAATTTGCGATCTCGTCAGATACACAAGCTGGTGAATGCGCTTATTGCGCAACCCCGTTTGTAACTGAGCCTCATTGTGAAACAATCTTAAAACCACAAGCTCTTTTACCTTTTCACATCGACCGGAAACAAGGTAAAGAGAGGTTTAAAAGTTGGGTTTCCGGTCTTTGGTTTGCACCAAATAAACTTGCTGAATACGCCAGAACCAGCGAAAAACTACAAGGTATTTATCTAGCTCATTGGACCTACGACTCAGACACTTCAACCAACTATATGGGCTCGCGTGGTGAGCACTACTACGTCACAGAGCACTATACCGACAGTGAGGGCAAAAGCCGCACTCGCCGGAAACGCAAAACTCGCTGGTACCCTTGTACCGGCAGAGTTTATAATAAATTCGATGATATTCTTGTTGTTGCCAATGACTCCTTACCACGCAAATATACCGAACTTCTTGAACCATGGGATCTAAAAAACCTTGTATCATACTCAGATGAATACCTTAGTGGCTTTCAATCAGAGCGTTATTCCGTAGGTCTTAAGAGCGGCTTTCAACTTGCCAAAAAGCAAGTTGATCCAGTCATTCGCGATACCATCAAACAACATATTGGTGGAGACGAACAAAGAATTCACAACAAATACTCCAGTTGGCAAGATGTTTCCTACAAACACATACTTCTGCCAGTATGGGTTACCTCATACCGCTTTAAAGAAAAAGTCTATCGCATAGTCATAAATGCCAGGACTGGAGAGGTTCAAGGAGAGCGTCCTTACAGTGTAATAAAAATCACTTTAGCCGTGCTTACTGTTATCGCAGTCATTTCGGGTATAGTCTGGTATTTTAAATAAAATTTAATAAAATAGGCTCTACATATTCGCTGAAATTAATGTAGTTTCAATAAAACTTTCAGGAGCCCAACTTGAGCCGCACAGTGTTTATAACAGGAGGTTCCAGAGGAATAGGTCTGGAGCTATGTAAAAAATTCAAAGCAAATGGCGATACCGTCGTCACCAGCTGTAGAGTACTCACGCCAGAACTTGAAGCCTTGAATATAGAAACAATTCCAAATATCGATGTGACTAAAGGACAAGACTGCCAGACACTAAAGCAATTGTTTAACAAGCGACAAGTAGACATCCTCATCAACTGTGCCGGCCTGCTGCACTGCGAAACCCTTGAACAAATGGACTTTGAAGACATTCTTCGCCAATTTGAAGTTAATTCTATGGCCCCTCTTAGAGTCACTCATAGCTTACTAAACTCACTGAATCATGGTTCCAAAGTTGTCATCGTCACCAGTCGTATGGGATCCATTGAAGATAACAGCTCTGGTGCTTACTACGGCTACAGGATGTCAAAAGCTGCCGTTAATATGGCAGGAAAAAGTCTGGCCAATGATTTATTTCATGACGGTATTTCAGTGGGGCTGTTACACCCAGGCTTTGTCAAAACCAGAATGACAAACTTTAGTGGCGATGTAACACCTGAAGAATCCGCCAATAACCTCTTTAACAGAATTGAAGAACTAACACTGCAACAAAGTGGTTCATTCATTCACGCCAACGGCCAAAAGCTACCTTGGTAAAATCAATCATATCAAAGGGCAAAAATCCATGAATTATCAAGACGCAATATTCAATACAGACTTTCAGCACTTCAAATACCTCGAGTACTCCATGCGCGAAGGTGACCTTTCCTCTCTAAGTGAAAACGTTTTATCCTCAAATGATAACAGTCATGCCCTTATAGCTTTTGGCCCGGCACTAAGTCAAAAACTCTTCCCTGAGAATCTTCCGGAAGAGTTCCACGAATTTGAACCAATTAATAAACTTAAGTCCTTCCCTTCGACTCAAAGAGACGTATTCATCTGGATTCATGGCAAAACCATCGCCGATGTCTTTGACCGCGCCAGAGAACTGGACAAGCTCATGCCATCCAGCTCATCCCTCAAACTGGAAAAAGACGGCTATGTTTATCACGATTCCCGGGACCTCACCGGCTTCGTAGACGGCTCCGCAAATCCACAAGGAGAAAAAGCCCTCGCCGCCGCCATCATTCCTGAAGGCCCGGCAGCAGGAGGATCCATAGTTCTAACTCAGCAATGGAACCACAAACTCGATTTGTTCTCTATCATGCCAGAAGTTGAACAGGAGAAAGTTATCGGTAGAACTAAACCAGACTCCATAGAATTTGAAGGCGATGACATGCCGGAAAACTCACATGTTGCCAAAAATGATATTCCTGGAACTAAAATATTTCGACGCAGTGCTCCGTTTGGCAACCTTCAGGAACACGGCTTATTCTTCCTGTCCTTCTCATGTGAACAAAAGCGCTATGAAATTCTTCTTGAAAGTATGGCCGGAAGCAATGGTAGCTACGACCGCATCATGGATTTCTCTACTGCAGTGACAAGTTCCTACTTTTACTGCCCTTCCAAAGAGTTACTCAAAAGTCTGTAGTTAGAAAATTTATTTAAATTTTCTTAAAATTCTGTTTAGACCCTTTGCTCTTGTGGCAAATACAGGAAAACAATTAAGGAGACAGAATGAAACTTTTACCATTTCTACTACTACTTATCTGCTGCAGCTGTGTTGCCTCAGATACTAAAAAGCCGAATATCGTCATGATCCTTTCAGACGACCAGGCCTGGACAGACTACGGTTTTATGGGCCATGAGCACATCAAGACTCCTCACTTAGACAAGCTGGCTTCAGAAGCTGTTTTATTTAGAAGAGCTTATGTTCCAACAGCACTTTGCCGTCCATCTCTCATGACTCTGGCCACAGGGCACTACGTAAGCGTGCATGGAGTAACAGGAAATGATCCACTTGACAAAGATGGCAAACGCAACACTCCTGAACTTCGTGAGGAACTTATTTCTAAAATAGATAAGTTTGATACACTTCCAGAGCTTCTTGGCGAACAAGGTTACTTGAGTCACCAAAGCGGTAAATGGTGGGAAGGAAACTTCAAACGCGGAGGCTTCACCCATGGCATGACTCGCGGCTTTCCACAGAAAGGTGGTCGTCATGGAGATGACGGACTTAAAATAGGTCGTGAAGGCATAAATGAAATCGAAGATTTTGTTGACATGGCCATGTCAAAAGACAAGCCCTTTTTCCTCTGGTATGCACCATTCATGCCGCATACTCCACACACTCCACCAAAGCGTTATCTTCAAAAATTTCTAGATCTAAAGCTTCCGGAACCTGTGGCTAAATACTATGCCATGTGTGAATGGTTTGACGAAACTTGTGGTGATGTCGTTAATATGTTGGAGAAAAGAAATATTCGCGAGAATACATTGATCGTATACGTTTGTGATAATGGCTGGATCCAGGACCCTGAGAAAAAAAATAAGTATGATGCCCGCTCTAAACAAACTCCATATGAAGGAGGCACTAGAACTCCTATATTCTTTTCATGGCCTGCTAAGTATAAACCTGCAGACAGAATAGAACTCTGTAGCAGCATCGACATATTCCCTACCATTGTAGCGGCTGCAGGAGCAAAAATGCCGAAAAACCTACCTGGACTTAATTTAAATGATAAAATGAAGAGTAGCTCTAAAATTGACCGAGACACTATATTTGGAGAGGGTTTTGCACACGACATTCTAGATATAAATGATCCGGAGAAAACACTTCTATATCGCTGGTGTATCAAAGGCAATTGGAAACTGCTTCTGACCTATGACGGAACAGTATCAAGATATAAAACAACTCACCCGAGAACAGAAAAACGTCCACAATTGTTTGATCTTTCGCAAGACCCAGCGGAAAAGAATAACTTAGCTAAAGACAATCCTGAAAAAGTCGCTGAGTTGGTGAAAGAGATGAATGATTGGTACCCGGTAAAAACTCGTAAAGTCATTACTGAATTTAAGTAAATTTTACTTTTTCATTTGAGGCAGGGTATCAGTTTTACCGATCCCTGCCTCTTCATATTGTTATGAATCTTA
>JAKVBD010000058.1 GCA_022446985.1 Lentisphaerales bacterium | reverse complement strand
TATCTTATCTTAAAGATATTCGATTTGCCGAATCTAAAAGTTGTAAAGGAATTATAGAGCTTTTACAGCAATGCACGCAGAGGCGTTACTTCTCAATCAAAGAGAAGGAAACTGTCATTCTCAAGCGACTTGATGCACTACATGATGAAATATACCAGATAAACCAACCTAAAGCTCGTAGATATAAGCTTCTCATGAATGTTCAGTAGTCTTTGCTGACTTAGCTATTAGTCATCCATGAATTTACCAGGAATAAAAAAGTCTTAATAAAAGTGCGGGTGAGCCCCGCACTGATAGATTATCTTGAGGTCTTTATTGACTCAAAAAGTTTTTTCAATTCTTGAAGTTTCTCAGGATATTTTTGAGCTAAATTTTCTTTCTCACCAATATCCTTTGATAGATTATACAATTCATCTAATTGTGGTCTGTCATCTTCCTTTGCATAACCATAAAAATTTGCCTTGGCAGAAACGTATTTCCAGTCTCCTAGGCGCACTCCAGCGACATCAAAGAAAAAGTCTTTTCTTCCCTCGTCTGACTTTCCAAATAAAAGTGCCACTTGGTCTATACCATCAATTATTCTATCCTTAGGAACTTGAGCTCCGGATAGAGTTGCAAAGGTCGGCAAGAAGTCAATTGTGGCAAAAATAGCATCGGAATTTCTTCCGGCGGGTATCTTTCCTGGCCAACGGGCAATACACGGTAAGCGGTAACCGCCTTCATAGGGTGAACCTTTACCATTTCTCAACTCTCCAGACTCCCCCCAGAAAATAGAACCTTTAGGATGACCCTTTTTATTTTTATAATACTTCGGTTGATTCCATGGCCCGTTATCAGATGTATAAAGGACTAAGGTGTTTTTAGACAATCCTAGCTCATCCAAAGTGTCCAGTAAACGTCCGGTTTCATAATCAAACTCTTCAACGACATCGCCATATAAGCCTCCAGCAGACTTACCCTTAAAATTAGGTGATGCATCATTGTATGTGCCAGGTAGAGGACAAAAGGCTTATTTTTATCTCGCTTATTTTTAAGATATTCAATAGACTTATCTGTATAAAGGCGAATGAGTCCGGCCATATCTGAAGTAGATCCTGCGGGTTCATTATTCTCATGAAATTTACATTTACCATTATCATTAGCCCCCAGTGGCCCAAAGTAGTAATCAAAACCTTGAGCATTCGGCATGCGATCAATAATCGCTTTACGACTTGAAACATCCCACTTTCCCACACATGCCGTTTGATAACCAGCATCTTTCATGATTTCCGCGAAAGTGACTTCTTCGGCGGGCATCCCCCAACCTTTGCTGCGAAATGGATAACGTCCGGTAAGAAGAGCTGAACGCGATGGACCACAAACTGTCTGAGAATAAAAGCTGGTAAATTTTGTACCTTCTTGAGCTAGTTGATTGAGGCGCGGAGTTTTATTCTTGGTATTGCCAAAACACTCGAGATCTGCATAGCCCTGATCATCTGTAAATATGATCAATATATTGGGCTTCTCCTGTGCCAGGCATGAGAAACTTAAAGTTACGAATAAAAATATAAATAGCCTGCTCAACATCTTATTTCCCCTCATCTTCTTTCTGAAAATTACTATTTCCTCGCAGTGCACCTGCTCTCATAACTTCTTCTTTATCCCGTCCAAGATATACCGATAATAATGGCAAGCCTTCTGTCGAAATCGGTTTGGGTGCAGTAGTCACAAAACCTGCTGGTCGCTGATTACTTTGAACAGCCTGCTTATGTGCCAGAAGTTTTGCATGAAGTTCTTTAACCAATTCAGGATGCTGAGACGCAAGGTTATTCTTCTCACTCACATCCTTATTTAAGTCGTACAATTCAAGATTAGTCGCAAAGGTATTTTTCTTCCCCTTTTTAACTTTTTTCTTACTTAGCATGAGCTTCCAATTATCTTTGCGAATCCCTTCATATTCGTAAAAATGATATGGATGCGGCGATTTAGCTGAAGAATTCATAAACAGAGATGAAATATCTTTGCCATCGATAATGCGATCTTGAGGAGCTTGCCCCCCTGTGATACTGGCAATTGTCGGTAAAACATCAATTGTTGAAGCGATTTCATGAGTTACTAAACCAGCCGGAATTTTTGCGGGCCACTTAACCAGTGTACTGGCGCGCATATGCCCTTCATATTTAGGGCCGCCTTTACCTCCGCGCAAGCCGCCCATGGACGTTGCACCTGATCCACCATTATCAGATGTAAAAAGGATGAGAGTGTTTTTAGATAAGCCATGTTGCTCTAAAGTTTCAACGACTCTACCGACACTTGCATCGATCTCTTCAATCTGGATTTTTAAAGCCTGTTCAACTGGAGATAAGCTATTCATTTCAGGGCTGACTCGTTCTTTCAAAACATAACGCGGGACATGAACCATAGAATGAGGAAAATAAAGGAAAAAAGGTTTATCTTTGTTCACTTCGATAAATTCAACGGCGGCATCCGCTAGAGCATCACCAAGCAAAGCCTGACTGAGTGGATCTGAAACATGTGCTACTGTTTTATGGTTTTTAATGAAAGGCAGTGGCGGATGATTCTTGTGTCCAGGCCACATATCATTTGAATAAGGAATTCCAGTGTAGGTATCAAAGCCTTGTTTGTCCGGCATAAATTCCGGAGCATCACCAAGGTGCCACTTTCCTATACAGGCCGTAGTATAGCCTTGAGTTTTAAGCATGTCGGCAATTGTTATCTCAGCTGGATTCAAGCCTCGTTTGTCCCCTGGAAAAACAACATTACCATCCATCGATATGCGATCAGCATAACATCCGGTAAGAAGGGCTGAACGTGATGGCGTGCAAGCTGTTGAGCTTACATAGAAATTAGTGAACTTAGCACCTTCCTTAGCCATTTTATTAAGATGAGGAGTCTTACTTAAAGTTGAACCAAATGGTTCAATATCGCCATAGCCCATATCATCTATAAAAAAGAGGACGATATTTGGCTTATCCTGGGCAAAAGCCCCTAAAGCGATAAATAAAAAGATAAATACTCTGACACACATACTAGTTTTTCCTTTTCTTATTTGATCTGGTTCTCTTAGCATTTATATATTCCAGCCTTGGTCATCAGTTAGTATAAATACAATGTTTGGCTTTTGGTTGTCAGCTAAGAATCCAAAAGCTGGCATAATCCATATTAGGAAATGTATAATTCATTTCACTTAACTCTCCTAAAGAACATGCACATATTGATCTGATATTATACTCAATACGTTACTACCGGATAATAAAATGACATTTAATGTAAAAAAAATATAAGTAAAATATAAAAACAAGCATAACCTAAGTATAATTTTCAATCCTGAAAATTGTAAATGCACCTATCTGAAAGTAATTACTGGCTAATATAACTTTACATTAAATTGCTATTTTAATTCCATTCAATGATTTTCTTTTAGTTTTTGAGCCGGCTCAGATCGCTCTCTGAAAGTAACTCATTATTGCCTTCAGGTTTCATTCCTCGAGTATATTTTGTAAGTTATATCTATTAAGCAATGCTTGTGATTTTCTTGAAACTGAATAGGATTTTATAGTCAGACTAAGTATGCATAGTAATTTAGTTATAATTGGTGGAGGTCCGGCAGCATCCGCGGCTGCTCTTTTAGCACTTGATTCAGGTTTAACTCCAACGGTCATTTATCCAAAGAAAAAACAAATTGATAATAAGCCTTTTCAGAGCCTTTACCCCGATATCATAAAACTATTAAAACTAATCAGATGCGAAGGTCCTCTTGATGCCTCAAAATGTGGTCGATACTCATTCATTTCTATCAATGGTCAGAAAACTCCACTTTCCAATTATAAAGAAATCCCTGATGTAGGCTATCACATAAACCGGTATAGATTTGATCAATTCCTTTTGGAGGAAGTAAAGAAACGCGGTGGAAATATAATCCATGGAAATGCACATCACTTTATTTTTGACAAAGCCGGAAGGATTTCTGGTATTTTTACAGATGAAGGGAAAGAAATAGCCACAGATTTTATTATAGATGCTTCAGGAGTAAGGCGATTTAGCGGGAAGCAACTAAAGCTAGAAGAGCAATACTTTTCGCCTGAATTTATAGTAACTACAGGTCAGGTTAGTATAAGCCCCGTCTTACAAGAAGAGCAAATCTTTGAATTTCATACAGAAGAGAAAGGCTGGCACTGGATCGTAGCTGCTGAAAATACTTACACTTGGACTAAACTTACTCTTAAAGGTCAACAAAACTCAAGACCTCCAAATTCTTTGGAGAAATACAAAATGGTCGGGCAAATCACTGCACAAAATATGACCTGGAGAAAGTTTAGGAATCTGAGTCTCCCAGGTTTAGCCTTGGTAGGAGATGCTGCCTGTGTTATTGATCCTGCATCAGGCCAAGGAGTACATACGGCCATACTATCAGGCATAAAAGCAGTTCAAGAGTTGCTTTGTAAGAAGAGTAAATCGCCACTCATTCTGACTGATTATGAAAAATGGTTCAATGCCTACTTTGAAGCAAAATGTAAAGAGTTAGCGAATTACTACAAACAACTTGGTTTAGAGCCCTTACTTCTTACGGATTAGTCGTCATGTAAGAGCTAGAAACTTTAAATATTGATAAAGTTATTTGTTTTTACCTGTCCTGGTAAAGTTATCTGAATGAAATTTTAGAATTTCAGACCCTTTCTTATCATAGATAATCGATGCGCTATGTGGGGCATCCTCGACAATTACTTTCCTGTATGGAATCTTTAAGCTGTCTAGGAATGTCATATATTCTAAGTTGTTTTGATAATTAAAGCCTTTTGTACCTACATGTATTAGAATATCCAGAGGATAGCTTTCCTTATATTGTTCATTGTACTTTCTCGCTAAATCCCAAGTATTGTAACCTTTCGCAAAAACTAAGTTTGGATTCTCCATACCGTTCTCTTCTGAAATCTTCTTTTCTGTAGCATAGCCAGAGCCTCCAGGAGAACATGAGCTAAATAAATTCGGATACTTAAACATAATTCTGGTCGTGCCACGTCCTCCCTGAGAAAAACCTTCCACGCCTCTCGCTGATCTATCTGTTATAGTGCGATAAGTTTTATCGATATGAGGAATCAACTCTTTAATAAAGATATCCTCTCCCATGTGATTTTTAAGTTCAGGAAGATTGTAGTGACTTACAGGACCGCCATTTACAAAAACATACAGTGCCGGTTCAATATCACCTTTCTCCATAGCCTGATGAACATATTTTGCGATCCTAACGCTCTTCACTTCACTGCCCGGACGGCCTCCATGTAGGTAGTAGACGACAGGAAAGCGCTTCTTCTGATTTTGCTTGTAAGACTTAGGGATATAGATGCAATAGCCTACAGCAACTTCCATGGAAGGACTTTTGAAGGTTCCATGCCTCAGGCCTGGGAGCTTAAATTTATTTGGAATTTCATTGACCCACTTAAATGCTGGTAGTTGCTTCTTTTTCTTAACATTGTTTTCTTGAGCTTGTAAACTACTTAAAAGACAAAGACTTAAAATTGATAATAGAATTCTCATAGGTACTGCCTTTTATTTGAGGTGTTTTTTTAAGAAATTATCAGTCTTTTCAATGTATTGTTTGAACCAGGGGTTTCGGTTCCAGCAACCATGCTTACCGCCTTTAATATTCACATATTCAAACGGAATGCCTAAATCAGTTAATTTACGCTTCATAGTTGTGTATCTTGTCGGTGGTGCATCGAACTCACTATCTACGAGAAATTGTGGAGGGGTATTTTGATCGATATGAGTATTGGGTGAACCCAGTTTATAGACTTCTGGAAACTGCTGAACTGTACCCCCGAAAAAGAGTAATGGTGCCTGAGAGGGCTTAGGTGCATTTTCTGCCGTGAACCTCTCATAGTTATTGACTGGACCAGCCCAATTTACAGAGGCTTGTACAGCACTGGAATATTCGAGATTACCTACACTTCCCTCGAGAACGTTAACTTGTGAGCTGGTTGAAAGCAAGGAGGCTAGATACCCTCCAGCTGAACCACCGACAGCGGCTATTCTTTTACTGTCCAATTTAAACTTAGCTGCATTCGCTCTCAGCCAGCGAACAGCAGCTTTGCAATCATGTATAGCTGCTGGGAATTTTGCTTCAGTAGAAAGCCGGTAACCAACAACTGCGACTACATAGCCTTTATCTGCAAAAGCTCTGCCATGGTTGGTGAATTTTTCTTTTGAACCTTTCATCCAGCCGCCACCATGAATAAGGGCAATTCCCGGGAAAGGGCCTTCACCTTTGGGGAGGAAAAGGTTCAATTTCATTTGGCGATCGCCATAGGAGGCATAGATAACATCTAACTGTTCAGATATGTTTTTAGCCTTATAATCAACCTTGGTTCCATTTGGCTGATTATTCCCTTGAGCCAAAGCCCAGTTAATGGAAAGCAAAAAAAAGAAGTAGCAGATATATCTCATAGAATTCACCTTTGATTTTAACAAACTACTACTTCAGCAGAATTGCAAAACTAACAATTATTTATTAAAAAGGCCCATATCCTTGCCTTTATTGAGAATCTGTTCTTTTTCTTCATCTGACATATTCTGGTACATATCCATCATCCCTTGCTGCTGCTCCGGAGTCATATTTCCCATAAGGTTACTTACCTGCTCCATGAGCTCTTCTTGAGACATATTCTGTAAAGCACTTAGATCCATGCCGCCAAGCATATCTGCCATGCCGCCCATATTCCCCATATTTGCAAAAGGATTGGCTCCAGCAGATGACTGATCTTCTTGAGTCTCAGAGAAAATTAATTTCTCACCAGAAACATTCCCATAGAAACCTTTCATACCCAAGCGCGATAGAATCATATCCAGATCTAAACCACGACTTTCAGCAGCACCTTTAACTTTTGCTAATGGCAGTGAAACTTTTTTTTCCGGGTAACCGTTCGCTTCAACAGTTGAAATAATTTTTTCAATAAACTGATCTTCTGGATCTACTGACATAACTTTTCCTTATTAAAAATTTGAGCTCAATTTAAATTCGTCATCTAAAGATGCAATCATTATTTTAACTTAAAATTTATGTAAGATCTTGAATGCCACCGGAAGAGCTTTAGCTTTGAGCAAAAATTATAATTTCGGAGTTACTCATGTCCAGCTTTCACGTTCCTCTTAAAAGGACTGTAGATGATTCTTACGACATACAAATCGGTCGTAACCTTTTCGATGATCTTGTTCAGGATCTATTAAACGGATTAACTCCTAAGGCTTCGCGATATGCACTTATTACTGATTCAAATGTAGAAAAACTATACGCCAAAGATCTGCATCAAAAGCTTACTGAAGCTGGCCTGAAGACAGATTTATTTGTAATGGCTGCCGGCGAAACAAATAAGACGCGTGAAACTAAGATTTCTCTAGAAGACCAAATGCTCGAAGCAGGCTTTGGTCGTGACTCTGCTGTGATTGCTCTTGGTGGTGGTGTTGTTTCTGACCTTGGTGGTTTCCTCGCAGGGACTTTTGGCCGCGGTATCCCATTTATTAACTATTCAACAACTTTACTCTCGGCTGCTGACGCCAGTGTTGGCGGAAAAACAGCTGTAGATACACCGCATGCGACAAATCTTATCGGCCTTTTTAATCAACCGGCTAAGGTTTATCTAGATATAGAATGCTGGAAAACTCTACCTGTTAGAGAAATTCGCAGTGGACTGGCTGAAACTGTCAAACATGCTTGTCTTGCTGATTCTGAACTTTTTGAATGGCTCGAATTAAACATCAATTCTATTTGTAGTGGAGAGGTAGCCGATCTTGATGACGCCGCTTGTGAGCATATAGCCTACAAAAATTGCGAAGTAAAGTATACCGTTGTCAAGAAAGACGAAAAAGAGAGCAACTTACGTCAGGTGCTCAATCTAGGCCATACTGCAGGAAGAGCTTTTGAAACTCTTTGTGGTTATACCTACACTCATGGTGAATGTGTTGCAATCGGCATGGTCGTGCAGATTGAGATAGCCTTTGACAGAGGCCTTGTAACTGAAGATGAAAGAAATAGAACTATTGCTTTATTAAAAAAGTGCGGATTACCTGTTTCAGTACCAGAAGGTACCAGTCTTGAAAATCTGGTCATTAAGATGAGGACTGACAAAAAAGCTCGCAGTGGGAAGATTCGTTTTGTTCTTCAGGACGGCATAGGTGCTATGAAGTCTTTTGAAGGTGGATCTTACTCTATTCCTCTTGATGAAGAATATATACTGACCATCCTCAAGAAGATGATGTAGTATCTTTCATATATAAAACATTAATTTAAATACTAATTGTTTTTTTTCATAAAGAGTAATATTTATACATATCTACTTTAATAGTTTAACTGTATAAGAATTTCAAGGCTATATATTTTATGAGTAAATCCAAAAGTGCTCCGAACTATGATGTTCCAGCTTTAGACAAAGGTCTGGACATCATAGAAGTTCTTGCAGCCTCCCCTATTCCTTTATCGCAGATTGAGATTGCCCGCCGCCTGGAAAAAACCGTCAGTCAGGTTTTTAGAATGATTACCTGTCTCGAGAAGCGTGGTTATATTTACAAAGATCCAGATTCTTCTGTGTACAGTTTAACACTTAAGATGTATCAGCTTGTCAATCATCACCCTCCTGTAGAGAAGCTGCTTAGGACTGCAACAGGTCCAATAATGGATCTGGTGAATAAAATAGAAGAATCTTGTCACATGACAGTCCTTAAAGGCAACCAAGTCGTTATTTTAAGCCAGCACGACTCTCCAAAGCGTGTATCAGTTCACGTACGAGTCGGATCAACTTTGACACTACTGGAATCAAATTCGGGTAGACCGCTCATTGCTTACAGCAGTCGTCAAGAGCAAGAAGCTCTTCTGGCTGGAGACTCTAAATTCAAGAAGATGAATAAAGTAGAAAAGAACACTCTTTACTCTCAATTAGACGAAATCAAAGAGCTCGGCTATTTAAATACAGAGAGTTATTCTGTTTCTGGCATTGTGGATATAGTCGTCCCGGTTCTTGCCGGTAATGGAGAAGCTTTAGCTGCACTTACAGTACCGTGTATTAAGTATCTTGGAGAGGAAATACCTTTTGATAGAATTATCTCTGAAATGCAAAAGACCGCGAAACTCATTTCAAAACAGAGTGGCCTTGACGCTTAAATATTCCAGGTAAATTCACCAGCACGTTTATTTTCATCATGAACTTTATTCTTGCTGGTATTCAACCTTTTAATACCCGCCGCCTCAGCATCCTGTTGGCGGCTTTTTTGTTCGACTAAAAACTCTATGCTGCATGCAGTCCCTACGACTGCAATGTCACCATCAATCTCTCTTGCACTTATAGTAAGGTTGGAATACTCAGGGCGGTAAAACTCAAATTTAACTATGCAGCCCAAATTTATGGTTTCAGAACCCTCTAGAGCAACTACAGTCAATAAAAAGTTCCCCAATTGATCTTGCATAAAAGTCATTGAATCACAAGTCTGTAAACCTTCAAAAAAGGCATGTGAGTTTTTTAAAAAGATTGGCCTTAAATTATTACCACCGGTTGATTCATATAGTTCACAATCTTTGAGATGAATCGTGACATCGCAATTTGTACAGTTTAAAACGGTCTCTCTGACAGGAATCGACTTGGTTGGCTTTTTGACATCGCCAAACTCATAGGTTTTAAACTTTTCCAAACGTGGGAATTCATGATATTCATCCAACTCTGATTTTTGTTCGATAAGAGGGAGCTCTGGTTCTGGCGCCTTACTTTTAACGGGCTTCGTATTTTTAGGCTTTTTCTTTTTAGGTTGAGAATTCTCATCGGCAGTAGTGAACTGTCGAGCTAATTGCTTCAACGAGTTGACTTCAAATTGGTCAGCTGCCATCAGTTATTTCTCCCTCACGAAATTTTCCTATTACTTAATTTAAACTAAGTCTGGCAATTCGACAAGAATCATAAAATAATTTTCATCGGTGGAGCTGTAAGAGAATCTAAAACTACACTAGATTATCTGTTATATGGAGAAGCTATGAAATCTGTTAAGTACGTTGTTATACTTTTATTATTAATACCTTTGGGATGGCTTTTAATCCTGCCAATTCAACCACCAAATGCACTGCATTCTCCTGTAGACTTCCCTGATTATGACTTCCGTACCGCTGCAGAAGAATTGTGGTCTAAAGATAAAAAAGAAGATGCCCTCACCCTACTAAGCACGGCTCTTAGTTTCAACTTACCAGATAATACAGCAATTCAGGACAGCTATGATGAATATCGTGAGCAGCTTGAGCAACGAAACTCCGGGCTTGGTAAATTAAAAGCCTTTGGTTATGCTTTTGCTACCGGACGTGTTAATTCTTTTGAAGAGCTGGCTGGTTCTTCTGTTGCTGATTTATTTATGTACGGTGACATTCGAGATCTAAGCCGTGAATTAGTTTTCGAAAATCATATGGATCCATTTATTGTATCCCTTTCTGCAGCCGGGTTGCTGACTAGTATTTTTCCTCCAGCAGATGCGACTGTTTCTATCCTGAAATCTGCAAAAAAAAGCGACGCATTAACTGCACCTCTACAGGCACAGCTCAAAAAAACATTGATACCAATAACCAAGAATGCATCGAAACCCTCACCGAATGAACTAAAGTCAATCATAGATTACCTTCAACCCATATACCTGTTAGCTAAGGGCTCAAAAACATGGAAGCAATTTACCCTGTACCTGAAGCACTGTGAAAACCTGAAGCAGATAAAGTTTTTAAACAAAATTTTAAGCAAAGCGGGTAATTCCCAAAAGCTAAGTTCAATCCTGATTCTCTTGAACAAATTCCCTCAGCAAAGTAAACAAGCTCTTAGCTATATACGTAACTTCGGCCAGAAAGGCATGGATACTCTTTATGAGGCATGCAGGAAAGGCCCAAAAAGCTTGCAGTTTTTACTTAAAAACCCTGGTCGTAAAATTAAGCTCAGTAAAAATGCCGTCAAGACTAACTCTTGGCTTTATTTAACACTGGAAGCTAAATGGCATAAACTAAAACGAACAAATGGACTACTGGCAGAACTTATTCGATTTGGATCTATGGCTGTTTTGATTTTTCTTGTAAGTTCACTATTAAAGAACAAGGAAAAAAGCAACAGAACGACTCCATCACTATCTAAACTAAACATTATCCTAGGCCTCAGTGGGATCATCCTGGTTTTCATTTTTGTATCTCAAGCATCTCATACACCTGAAGCATTGAGCAATACGACAAAAGCAGACTTAAATTCGCCAAGCAAGTTCAACCTATCCTCACTACTTCTGCTAGTGGCTTTTAGTGTTGCTCAACTTTGGTCATTTCTCAAAGTTAAAAGTGAACTAAAAGAAATCTCTCAAGAGCAAAGCTTCCAGATTAAAGATCGAATGCTGGAAAATGCTGAGTTTTACTTTGACCTGCCAATTTACATAGGCCTCTCCGGTACCGTATTTTCGTTTATTCTATTAACTTTCGATCCATCTGGCAGTCGGATTATTGCTTATGCAACAACTATCACGGGTATACTACTCAGTCTTTATATGCGTGGCTTTTTACTTATGCCTCTAAAAAAGCAATTGGTGAAAAAAAGTGAATAAAACTGTTCTTCTAGCCTGCTGCGATTTCCTGGTTCTGGCGACTCTTAGCCTGAATTACAATCCACAAACACAAGACTCTCTCAGCCCGAACGAGATTTTGCAGCAGTCGAATGAATTTACAATTACCGATGAAGATGTCGATAGAAGTCAAGAACTCTTTGCTTTAAGCGCAATTTATGAAAAACAGCTGGCATCTGCCCAACAAGAAAAAACACGTCTAAATGAAGAGATAAAGCTTCAGAAAGGTAACTTTGCTGAACTTTCTTCTGACTATCAGTCTTTACGAGAGAAGTATAAAATTCTATTGCAAAAGAAAATGAATTTGCCAACTGCTATACACGACCGCGTTAACTCTTCGAGACTGGAAGTCTCAGTTAGTATCAAGGAAGATGACAGTTTTAATCCAGATCTATTTCGAATGCAGACTTTTACATCTGCTGCTTCAATCCGAGGAAAAAGCTATGCTGTCATTCACCGGAAAAATCTAGGTTTTACATGGGATGAACTCGTAAATGATGGTCACATCTCGGACTATTCGCTTACTATCTCACAAAGAGGCAAGAATCCTTGGTCTTTTAGAAATACAGCCAGCATACAAATCTTAAATGAACTTTCACAAATCTGTTTAATCCCACTTTCATCAGAGCTTCAATTTAAAGCTATGCCTCTTTTAAAAGGCAGTGTAGGAAAACACTTAAAAAGTCTATATGCGTTAAAGTCTGATGGTCGTCTCATAAAAGTTTCACACGCGACAACTTTACCCACTAAATCCAATGATATTGAATTGAGTGAGAAGCGTTTTTTAGGGCAACCTGATAGTCTTGAAGCAGGAAATGTTATTCTAACAGAAAGTGGATTGATTGTTGGTTTAATTACCAATTGCAAAATAGAAGGAAACACTGTAAGACATAGTGTCTCACTCCTCAGTTCTATAAATCCTTCAAACCATCTAGCAGTACCTGTCTCCAAGAAGCAAGATGAAAAATACTTTTCTGACCTTGTACGAGCAGTTCTTCAGACTCAATGAAAAAATTTATATTCATTGTGCTTATCAGCTGCTCTCTTATACTATATGGAGAAATCACTCCAAAAGAACAAAAAGCTGCAATCAATCTGGCACCGATCTTAAAATAAAAGCAGCCCCCTTCTTTAATCCCTTCGAGCTTATTCACTCTTTTGAAATTTTGTTCAAAAGGTCTTAGGGAGTCTTTTTATGAAAAGGCAATTCAGGAAGCCAAAGCTACAGGCGATAAGATTTCAGTTTTGCAGAAGCTTACAGAATGAATCTTTAAGGAAGAGTTATACTCAAAAAAAGATACCATAGAACTCAGTTATACATTGGCGCATGCTAATCCTATCTTACTTTAGGAAGAACAATCAGAACTGAACGCCCTTTTTGCAAAGTATTACATTAATGAGTATAAAAAAGAACCTATAAGTATTACCTCGGAAAACATTTACCTTAAGAGGTAGATCCAAGATAAAAGCACTCAATTACTAGTCAGTAATTTTCTATATAAAACGAATCAAAAAACACCCATCCACTTACTTGTGATCAACTAGATACTCGGGCTATATAACATAGAACTACAAAGAGCCCAACTGCTTTACGCCTGTAACCTCAAATATGCTTAAGGTGTTGAGCGATATACTCAGAAAGAGTTTATGATATACACAACTCCTTAAATTTTGCAGCTCAACCCGAATCATTTAAGCGCCAAAGCCTTGCTTTCAAGTATTCCCAATCAAGCTCCTAACGAGCTAACATTTGGCACTTCAATAGATGAAATACGTAACCTGACTCTGACTTTATTAACTGAGCCTAGTTCACCGGAAGAAATCGATGCTGTTATACCTTGACTCAAAAAGATGACTAAAACACTGCATCCTGACAGTTTAGCTTATGCCCAAAGAATCAATATCTTTCTTGAAGCTCTTCAGAGCTCTGGTGACATAAAAGCAATAAGACAAGAATTGATTGCTGAAGGCAAAAAATTGATGGTTTATTGAAAAAATACTACCAGAAAAAATATCGCCTAAATAGACTTTAAAACTGTGATCAATTCCGCAACTTTTTCAGCAGACTTAATTCCCGGGCTGACTTCTACGCCTGAACTAAGATCAAAGCCAAAAGGGCTCACCTGATTCAAAGCATCGCCTAAATTTGAAGCTTTCAAACCTCCTGCCAGGAGTACATCTTTGTCAACCGACTCTATAAAACCTTTTGCTAAGCTCCAATCACCAAGATGGCCTGTCCCCCCAGGGATTTCGGCACCTTTAACATAGCTATCCACCAAAAATTTCTCGCACGGAAAATCTTTATACTCCTCTATTTGGGAGCTCTCTTTTAAACGCAAAGCACGCCAAACTGGAGCATTTAAGGATTGCGCGAACTCGGCTGTTTCATCGCCATGCAATTGAATAATGTCTATACCTGCATCCAGGTAGCTCTCTATTTCTTCTTTTGAAGCGTTTACAAAAACACCGACTTTGAGAATCTTAGATGTATCAGCAGTGGTTAATAGCACTTTAAGGGCCTCCGGTGCTATATAACGTGGAGATTTTGGAAAGGCAATAAAACCTACGGCCTCTGCTCCTGAGTCTACGACGACTTGTAAATCTTCTTTCCGCGTAATACCACAAATTTTTAAAAAGGGCTTATTTATCAACGAACTTCTCCACGAATTCGGCTTCTGTTTTAATAAAAGCCTCATACATTTCTTCTTGATCTTCAGCTTCGCGTAAACGATCTGCAAGTTCTGTTTTCCTAAGCATTAAGGCCAATCTGGTTATCGTATATAAGTGAAGCTTATCATCCATTGTACACGGCAGAAAAAACAAATCTGTCTTTTTGTTATCAATCGCACCAAATGGAACTCCTCCGGGTATACGGCCAATAATCAAAAAATTCTCTAGAAATAAATACTCGCTATGAACTCTTGTGTGAGGAATCGCAACACCACCTTCTAGACCTGTTGGGCAGAGTTCTTCTCTTTCCAAAAGCAAAGACTGAAGTTCTCCAGCATCGCAAACACAACCAGTGTCAAAAGCTTGATCTGCAAGATAGTTTAAGATTTTAGGCTTACTTTTAACAGGAATATAATCAATGCAAAAATCCTGAGACAAAAATGCTGATAAAAAGGTCTGGTGTCTGTCGGGTTCTTGTATTTTGTGGGCCTGGACGTGAAAATCATGCAAATG
Organism: Lentisphaerales bacterium; assembly: GCA_022446985.1. Taxonomy (GTDB): domain Bacteria; phylum Verrucomicrobiota; class Lentisphaeria; order Lentisphaerales; family Lentisphaeraceae; genus JAKVBD01. The sequence continues at coordinate 17,727 of JAKVBD010000058.1, read as the reverse complement.
CTTCTCTTTAAAAGCTAAAATTCTGGTAGTCGACCAGTCACGCAAGTGATTTTTGCGAAAAGTTACTTGACCACGAATCGTTTCATAGGGTATCTCGCGCCTCTGAATTAATTTATTGAGTTGTCTCATATCCAGATGCAGATACTCTGCAGCTTCTTCGATTGTCAGGGTTGTGTATTGCATATCAAGTACCAGCTGTAAATTTGACTCTGACTATTAGCGTCTGCCTTACAGTGTTCAAGTTGTTCCTGAGAAGCCTTGCTTAATTTACACCTAATAATTCTGGGAGCATGGCATCTCCTTGGGTCTTATTTAAAAATGCATTACAGCCTAGTTCTTCGGCTCTTGCTTTGACCATTTCCTGAATGTTTGCAGTCAACATAACAATTTTTATGTCTTTGTCTTTAGCCCGAATTTCCTCTAAGACTTCAAGTCCGTCTTTGATTGGCATAAGGCAATCAAGGAAAATTATATCAAATGCAGGTCCACCTAAAGAGCTGTTGTATTTATCTACAGCTTCCTGGCCATTGACTCCCTGTATTATTTGAATAGTCGGCACTAGAGTTTTGACCTTTTTACAGATAATCATTCTACTTAATGCTGAGTCATCTACTATGAGAGCCCTCATAATTTACATCCTTTGTAAAATTAATTAACTTCATCTATACATTGAAAAATGGTGTAACTTCATCCTGCTTCGCAACATGCATACCTAAATCTGCGTACCCGCACTGTTCCAAATGTTTTTGGGCTAAATCTTTTACAAGTGAATAATCGTTGGTATCCTGACTTACATGACCAAGAACCAGCTGCTTGAGACCGTCGTGTAGTACATCTGTCAATATATCATGACAAACATCATTACTTAAATGCCCATGACGACCCAGGATACGCTGCTTAATTTTCCAAGGCCTTTTAGGGCATTCCTGTAGCATTTTCACATCGTGATTACTCTCAAGTAATAATAAATCGCAACCTTTGAGCTGCTGCTTTACAGACTGGGACGCAAAGCCGAAATCTGTGGCCACAGATATCTTAATATTGTTTAGATAAACATTATATGCAACGGTATCGACACCGTCATGAGGCACACTAAAAGGCTCTACTGAAATGTGATTAACGTTTACTGTCGAGCCATTCTCAAAATAAGTCAGATTCTCAGGCGCCCGTTCTTTTCTTTTCAAAAACATGCCGGTGTTTTGATTGCAGTAAACCGGAACATTAAGCTTATTTGAAGTCACTCTGAGACCAGAGACATGATCAACATGCTCATGAGTCACAAATATTGCTGAAATCATCTCTTCATGTAAATCCAACTCAGAAAGCTTTCCTTTTAGCTTTTTGAATGATATACCACAGTCAATCAGTATGAGTTCATCGTTATTGCGAATAAGAGTGGAGTTGCCTTTTGAACCGCTGCTTAAAGATGCCATACCGATCATTTTTTGTGATTTCCTGCTTTTTTTTCAATCTTATTTGGTAGAGAGCACTACACGTATTAAGTTAGGTCTTAGAAGGAGTAGTCTCATAAAGAATTCAAATCTACTGCATTCTTAATTATCTGAAACTGCAGTTTGAAAAAAATGACAAAAATCTAGGAATCAGGCACTTTTATGGAACAAGGTTTATTTCAAGCACAGAAGCTGAGCCAAGAACTTATCATGGCTCCACAGCAGATTCAGTCTCTGGAAATTCTTGTGCTGCCTATGCTTGAGCTCCAGCAAAAGATTTCTCAGGAAATGGAAGTCAACCCGACACTCGAAGTCACTGGTGGTGGTGAAGAGTTGGTTGGAGATATGTTTAGCGAGAAACTTCCGGACACTCCTTCTGAGGATCATTTGGCTGGTGCTGCTGCAGAACACGACGAATCTATGTGCAGCCTTATTTCCGTGGATCTTTCCTGGCGTGATCATGCGGGAAATGCAAACAATTCAGAAGCCGACTCTAAAAGACAACACTTTTTTGACTCATTAACACATGAGTCCTCTCTACAGGATATTCTTATCGAACAGCTCAGAACTTCCGAACTTAAAGATAAAGAATACGAAATAGCAGAGCAATTAATTGGCAGCATAGATGAGCTGGGCTACCTCAGGACTCATATTGCTGACTTGGCGATTATTTGTGGCGCTGATGTTAAAGTCATCAATAAGATTTTACAGGTTGTTCAAGGCTTTGATCCTGTTGGTGTAGGTAGTCGTGATCTACAAGAGTGCCTTATGATCCAACTCAAAAAGATGAAGATGGAGAGTACTCTTGAGTACAAGATCATCAGCAAACATCTTGAGATGGTTCAAAAAAATCACATACCGCAATTAGCCAAAAAGTTAAATGCCACGCCAACTAAAATTTATGAAGCACTAAAATTTATTCAGAAACTAAAGCCATATCCAGGGTCTGCAGTATCGAATAAAAATGTTCAGTATGCTGTGCCTGAAACAGAGATTTATAAGGATGGCAATGATTATAAAGTCAAAGCACTTAAAGAGCACTTGCCTAATATTCGCATCTCTGATCAGTATATGAAGATACTTGAGGATCCAACAACAAAACCGGAAGTCCGCAAATACATTAAAGAAAAGATCACTTCAAGTAAAATGTTGATGCGCAGCCTTGATCATCGCGAATCGACTATAGTCAGAATTACAGAAGTTATAATAAAACGTCAAATTGCTTTCTTGCGTGAAGGTATAGATCATATGAAACCAATGACTATGCAACAAGTAGCGGATGAAATAGGCGTTCACGAAACAACTGTCAGCCGTGCTATTAATCAAAAGTATGTGCAGACACCTAAAGGTTTATTTTCCTTTAAGTACTTCTTTAATTCAGGTTATACATCGACGACTGGCGAAGTTGTCACCAGTCTGAGCATTAAACACCGCATTCATGAAATGATTGCAGAAGAAGAGCCTAAAAAGCCTCTTGCAGACCAGGATCTAGTCGATTCTCTTGAAGCAATGGGGTTTAGTATCGCACGCCGTACTGTAGCAAAATACCGAGAAGAATTGGGAATCGCCTCTTCACACTTACGCAGAAGCTATTAATGCCAGAAAATATCAACGTCATTCAGGGTGATAAGTCCTCAACAGATCACCCGAAGATTCCTGTAGTCATCATTTTAGATCGTTTAAGAAGCGTCCATAATGTCGGTAATATACTGCGTTTAGCCGATGCAGTAAATGCCGAAGAAGTCGCCTGTTGCGGGTATACGGCCTGCCCTCCCCATCCTAAATTAGTTAAGGCTGCTATGGGTACAGAAGATATAGTTCAGACAAGACACTTTGATCATGCTTCGGAAGCTGTCGATTACTATTTAAATAAAGGCTACAGATCGGTAGCTGTAGAAACTGTTGAGTCCGCTAAAGTCATTTGGGATTATAAATTCAATCAACCCACTGCCATTATTCTTGGCAATGAAGCTCTTGGTATTCAACAAGAAACATTAAATAAGTGTACAGACTTCATAAAACTGCCTGCCTATGGCCTTAAGAATTCTATTAATGTTTCAAACTGTGCTGCAGTCGCACTATTTGAGGCTGCTAAGCAGCTGCGCTAATGGTGATAAGGCTCATTCTTAAGTATAGTATGAGCGCGATAAAGTTGTTCCACAAAGAGTAAACGAATCATACGGTGAGAAAAGGTCATCTTGGATAAGCCCAGTTTTTGATTGGCTCTTTGGTAAATTTCATCGGCAAAACCAAAAGCACCACCAATAATAAACACTAGACGTTTACATGATTGATTCATTTTATCCTGTATAAACTGCGCAAAGTCTTCAGATGTCTGCTGCTTTCCTCTCTCGTCTAAGACTACAACAAAGTCACCATTATTCACTTTAGCGAGAATATCCTTAGCTTCTTTAATCTTAAGCTGGTCTCGAGAAAGTTTAGACGCATTTTTTTGATCTTTAAGTTCGATAATTTCAAAAGAGGTATAGTGCTTAAGCCGCTTTAGGTACTCATCAACACCTGTTTTTAAATAAGAATCAACAGTCCCTCCAACTTGGATAAGAGCTATTTTCATTTGCGTTCCAGCCACTTATCCAATTCAGCAATCAAAAAATCTCTTTGTAGTGGTTTAGGAATAAAACCATTCATGCCACAATCTTTACAATTCTGCCTATCTATATCAGTAACATTGGCCGTTACCGCAACAATTGGAACTACCTGATCGTCGAGGCGAATATTCTCAGTACATTCGATCCCCCCCATTACAGGCATTTGTAAGTCCATGAAAATCAAATTATAGGTTTTGTCTTTACCGAAAATATCTAATGCTTCTTGCCCATTCCCTGCAACATCTACATCGATACCCATTTTTTTAAGTTGGCTTCTAATAACTATCTGATTGACAGGATTATCCTCTACGACAAGTACATTCCCATTAAATTCTACATTCATTAAATAACCCATATTTTACCTTTCCAGCCAATAAAAAGAATCATAAATATGACATTGAACAAGGCCCTTTAAGTGTAAAGTACATCTTTTTTTGTGCTCAAATCAAAGAAATATTAAAAAAAAATGCAAAAACGCTAAATAAAATTTAAACACCTCCGAAAGACTAAGTATGTACCGACAAGGATGTGGGTAACCGAAAAAAGCTCTTCGGCCTTTTTTCGATCTATATATAGCCGAAGTACCGGCAAGGAGGCTGGTAAACATAACCCTAGAAATTCACGGAGGAATAAAATGGGTATCGCAGTAAATAACAATAGTAGTGCATTCTCAATCTGGTCTAACTTCAGCAACAACACTGTTAACATGGGTAAAGCCATGGGACGCTTATCTACAGGTGTCAAAGGTGTGGCTGACAATCCATCCGGTGTTGGTATAAGTGAAAGAATGAGATCACAGGCAAGAAACGTTTCTGCCGCAAGATCCAACGTAGAAAACTCCCTATCAATGCTTCAAACTGCAGACTCCTGGATGCAAAAAATGAATGACATGCTAGCCCGCATGTCTGAACTGGCTATCGAAGCTGGTGATGGTACTAAAACACAAGGCGATAAAGAGAATATCCAAATTGAATTCAAAGAACTTCAAAATGAAATCTCTCGTATCACTTCTAAAAGTACCGCCGCCGCAAAATTTAACGGACTCTACCTATTCAGAGGTGGTAATGGTCTGGCAGTTGTGACTGGTGACCAGGTTGATACAAGCTCAAACATCAAGGTTCAAATTGGACCAGATAGTGGACAGACCGTTGATATCGCACTGAAAGACCTTCAGGTAAACAATACTGAAATAATCGGTGAGACTTACACCTACACTTATAACTCTGACAACATAGCGACAGGTTCAACTATAGATCAAGTCTCATGGACTTCGGTTGTTGACTCAAATAAAATGAGTGTATCTGTTCAAGGTGCAGTAGGCAAGATTGCACAAGCAATCGACTTTATTGCAAATGCCAGAGCTAGTAATGGTGCTCAGCAAAATAAACTGGAACAGACAAGAAGTGGTTTACTTTCATATGAAGATAACCTAAGAGCTGCTGAAAGTAAGATTCGCGATGTTGATATGGCTCAAGAGTCTACAACCTTTGCGAAGTTCCAAATCCTTAACCAGGTAAGTAACGCTATGTTAGCTCAGGCTAACCAGTTACCACAATCGGTAATGCAGCTTATCGGATAAGCTTCCCCAAACATTAGTTTACTTAGTTGAAGTGCTGCACCTTCGGGTGCAGCTTTTTTTGTTTCTGGAAAAGTTAGTGGCCTAGAATTGTTTTCGTTATCTTAGCGATCGGTAACTATTACAACTCTTGACGATTTCGCACATCACTAGAGAAACATAAATTCATACAGATTTTGCTTTATAAAATATGCGATTAAGCCCAAAAAACACCTGCCTATTTTAAATCTTGCTCATTCAAGAGTCTGCTCAAAAAAATAAACCTCATAAGTGGCTTTGCTTTTTATCCAAAAGATTTTTAGCAAAATATTAAGTAAGACTTGCTGAATAAATGATTCAGTGTTCTAAAACTTCATCAATTACTTGTCAGATCTCAGCAATTCGATATAACTTTCCCGTCTTTAAATATTGTATCCATATAATAAGAGTGTGCCGAAGAGCCTCGGTCAGCTTCTTTTCTAAGTTGATTATAATGAAAATCAGTCCAACAACCGCTTTCGAAGTTGACGCTAACTTCGCCATAATTCTTGATAGACTAAAACGACGTTTACTTTGTCCAATCTTACCTTATACAGCAACTCTATCAGCTTCATCTTGTCTAGTCTGTTTCTGAATCGCTTTACATTTCTTCTTGTCTTTGGGAGGTCACCCTGAAGGTTTTCCACAGATCCTAATCGAACGCTCTGTATAGTATTTGCGGTTTCTTTGATTTCGATAAATTTCATTAATCACAAGAAGCTTGCGGTGTAACTGTCGACCTAATATTGCAAATCCGACTTCCTCTTTAAGCTGCTCAATATAAGCAAGGTTTCGCTGAACATATGAAAGCTGTTTACGAATAGCTGCTCGTCGTTTTGAACGTGATGGATTTTTGGCTTTGATAAAGTTCAAAAAATCCTTCCTGGCTTTATCCCGGTATGTGCTAGGCTTCTTTTACCCTGATGTAAATCATGTAGTTTATCGATAATTTCTTCAGTTTTTTCACGACAATCATTGAGTAATTTGACGTCTGTTGGATAAGTGATATCTGCTGGAGTACATGTCGCATCGACAATAAGCGTACCTTGATTAGGAGGATCGTCAGAGTCATCATCAGGAGGAATTGCTTCTTCGTTCGTGGATTGATCTAAACACATCTTTTCATTAATAGCTTTAAGGGCCTCCAGTGTAAAGCGCTTACGGGAATGAACCATCGAAGACGAATCAAAAGAAAGATCGTCACAGAATTCGTCAAAACCAATAAAGTACTGAAGGTACGGATTCTCACGACTCTGTTCCACTGTTTCACGATCACTGACATTAAGCCTTTCTTTAATAATCAGTGATCCAAGTGAAACTTGTGAAGTCAGAGCTTTGGGCCCACGAGAAGAAAAGTTAGAAGCGTAGTGCTTTTCAACTTCATCCAGGGGACAAACTTTCTAAGTATGACCCAACGGTTTTCTGGATTAAGCTTACCTCCAACTGGCATGTAGAAGTTTGGAGATTCAGGCTGAGATGAAAGGCTATTTTTGTACATTAGATGCAAAACTATTAAAGGCTATTAGAATTTTTCGTTACACCTAATATATCGCCAAAAAATTATAGGTAATTTATAAATAAAGATTTATACAAGTAGGCTACTTGGCTGCGTAAGTGACATATATTCAATAGCTTCACGCTATTAAATATTAGCAACTAAATACTGCACCCCCCTTTTCAGAGCGAACTCATTCAAGAATTCCTTAGCTTAACAGCTTATAAATCAATATGTTTTAAGCACACCCAAAAATACAGATTTGCGAGCAGTATTAAATAAACGGGCTTTCTTGACCTGTGTATATTGTCCTTTCTATACCATGATCAAAATCTAGAACTACCCCCCAAAAAACATGTTAAATTTTCAACACCTTTATTTTATAAACAAAGTGATTAAATGAGCTAAATTTCAGATCAAAACACACGAAAAAAGATATATACCGACAAGGATGTTGGTAAAAGGTAAAATGCCCTTCGACCATTTTACTTTAAGACACAGTCGAAGTTCCGGTAAGGAGACTGGAATTATAAAGCCCTAAAATTCACGGAGGAATAAAGTGGCAATCGCAGTTAATAACAATAGCAGCGCGTTCTCAATATGGTCCAATTTCAGTAATAATACTGTAAATATGTCAAAGGCCATGAATCATTTATCAACTGGTATAAAAGGTGTTGCAGACAACCCTTCTGGTGTTGGTATCAGTGAAAGAATGCGATCCCAAGCAAGAAATGTAGCGTCTGCACGCTCAAATGTTGAAAATGCCTTATCAATGCTTCAAACGGCAGACTCATGGCTCCAAAAAGTGAATGACATGCTCGCTCGAATGTCCGAACTTTCAATTGAAGCTGGTGATGGTACTAAAACACAAGGCGATAAAGACAATATTCAAATAGAATTCAAAGAGCTCCAGGACGAAATCACTCGTATAACATCCAAAAATACCGCCGCAGCAAAATTTAATGGACTCTACCTTTTTAGGGGTGGCAATGGCCTCGCTGTAGTTACAGGTGACAAAGTTGATACCAGTTCTAACATCATGGTTCAAATTGGTCCGGATTTAAATCAAACAGTTGATGTTGCTTTAAAAGACTTACAGGTGACCAATACTGAAGTTATCGGAGAGACTTATAGCTATACCTATAATTCTGATAATGTTGCTACAGGCTCATCAATGAATGAAGTTTCTTGGTCTTCTATTATCGATTCATCAAAAATGAGTGTTTCTGCGGCGGACTCTGTAGGAAAAATAGCCAAAGCTGTAGATTTCATCGCAAATGCCAGGGCGAACAATGGTGCACAGCAAAATAAACTTGAGCAAACTAGAAGCGGCTTGCTTACCTATGAAGATAATTTGCGATCTTCAGAGAGTAAAGTCCGTGACATTGATATGGCACGAGAGTCTACACAGTTTGCGAAATTCCAAATATTGAACCAAGTCAGTAATGCCATGTTAGCACAGGCAAACCAATTGCCACAGTCAGTCATGCAGTTGATAGGCTAACATTTATCACTTACAATAATACTCTCAGAAATGAGGGTATTATTGGCTATATATTTTAAGTTTTATAAAACTCTGTCTCCCCTACTCAACCACTTTAATTAGTTTTTTCAAAAAAGTTGTCACTCTTGCCTTTCTATCCGTGTATAGCACTATTGATCATGACGATATAGTTATAATTCATCACCCGTCATATATGGAAAAAGTTGCCATCTTTGAGCTTAATCCCTTCGATTTAAAAGCTCCTAGAAAGTAATTTTTATCAATAAAATGACGATTCTTTTCAAAATGATGATGAACTCATAATATCAAATTGTGTATACTTGTGGCCTAGTTAGCTATGGTTATTTCTAGATATGTATAAAGGAGAAAATTAATGACACTAAAGAAGAGCCTTGCTATGTTCCTTTTGGTTCTGGCATTATTACTTCCTTCTGTTCAAGGTAAAGATCACCTTGTCTTTGAAGGTCAAGGTGGCCCTGGAAAAGGAAAGCATATAGTCTTCCTTGCGGGAGATGAAGAGTACCGTTCCGAGGAAGCTATGCCACTCATGGCACAAATCATGGCTAAACAAGGCTTCAAGTGTACTGTTCTTTTCTCATTAGATTCAAAGGGAAATGTTGACCCAAACAATCAAAAGAGCTTATCAAACCCAAGCGCTCTAGATTCTGCAGATTCACTTGTTATGTCTATCCGTTTCAGAAACTGGAACGATGAGACAATGCAAAAGTTCGAAAATGCAATCAACCGCGGTGTTTCACTTATCGGCTTAAGAACTACGACTCATGCATTTAAGTTCCCAAAAGACAGCAAGTGGCAAAAGTACAGCTTCAGAGCACCAAAAGAAACTGGTTGGCACAATGGCTTTGGCCGTGAAATCATGGGTGAAAGCTGGGTCAGCCACCACGGCAAGCACAAGAAAGAAGGCACAAGAACTTTCCATGAGAAAGGTGCTGAGAGTAACCCAATCTTAAATAGTGTTGATGAAATTTTCGGTGATACAGATGTATATGGTGCTAACCCAGCTATGTCTCACAACACTACAATTCTTCTTCGCGCTGGTGTAACAGCTACTCTAGAGCCGGATTCAGCTCTTGTAGATGCTAAAAACAATCCTATGCAGCCATGTGCATGGACTAGAGAGTATAAACACGCTAGCGGAACTGTAAATAAAGTCTTTACAACGACAATGGGTTCTTCAACTGACCTTGCAGATGCAGACCTAAGACGCCTAGTTGGCAATGCGGTTTTCTGGAGTGTAGGACTTTCTGTTCCAAGTAAATTGGATGTAACTCTACCTGGCGAATTTATCCCAACTTTCTACAGCAATAATAAATTCAAGAAGAACACTCCACCTGCAGGCTTTGTTCTCAAGCCGGCTGCGCCAAACACAGGTAAAGCTGATGGTACTGCAAATGCATCTGCGCCACAAGCACTTAAGCTTAACAAAGATTCTCGTGTTCTACTAATCGGTGGTAATCTTGGTTCTCGTATGCTGAACTACGGTTCTTTCGAAACTGAGCTTCAGTTAAGAAACCCTGAAAAAAACCTTTTCATTAGAAATATGTGTGATGGTGGTAATACTCCTGGTTTTAGACCTCACTCTTCCAGAAAAATGGATAAACACTTTGCTTTCCCTGGTGCGGATAAATTCTATGCTGACAAAAAAACAAGTGCAGCTAACGGTTTTGCAGAAAGTGAAGATGAGTGGTTAACCAGACTTAAAGCCGATACTATCATCGCTTTCTTCGGTTACACAGAATCTTACAGAGGTGAAGCAGGTATAGCTAATTACAAAGAAGAACTTGATGCTTTTATCAAGCACACTCTTTCTCAAAAGTATAATGGTAAAGCAGCTCCTCAACTAGCACTTGTTTCGCCAATTGCTTTCCAGGACCTTTCTGCGAAATACGATTACCCAAATGGTGCTGAGCAAAATGCTAATCTTGCTCTTTACACAGCAGCAATGAAAGAAGTAGCAGCTAAGAATGGCGTACTATTCATCGATGCCTACGCTCCTTCAGCTAAATGGTTCTCTACTGGAGAAGAACTAACAATTGACGGTTCTCAACTAAATGGCGAAGGTTACAAGAAGTTTGCCAATCTAGTTATCAATGGTGTTTTTGGTAAATCAGCAGTTAAGTCTGAAGCTCATCGTAAAGCAGTTCAGGCTGCAGTGGAAGACAAAAACTGGTATTGGCACAACGATTTTAAAATTCCAAATGGTGTTCACGTAAATGGCCGTCGTTATAAGCCATTCGGCCCAGCTAACTATCCTTTCGAGATTAAGAAAATTCGTCAGATTACTGCTATTCGTGATCAGGCTATCTGGAGTGCTCTAAAAGGTCAGAAGCTTGACATCGCTTCACTTGATGCAAAAACTGATAAGCTTCCAGAAGTTAAGACTAACTATAAGCCAAGCTCTAAAAATGGCAGTGCTTACATCTCTGGACCTGAGTCTCAGAAGAAATTGACTCTACCTGAAGGTTACAAGATGGAACTCTTCGCTTCAGAGAAGGAATTCCCTGCCCTAGCGAATCCTGTTCAGATGAGTTTTGATAACAAAGGTCGTCTTTGGGTTGCGACTATGCCGTCTTATCCACACTGGATGCCAGGTGACGGCAAACCTAAAGATAAGCTTCTTATTCTTGAAGATACAGATGGCGACTACAAAGCTGATAAACAGACAATTTTCGCTGATAATCTAAACCTTCCTATCGGTTTCGAGTTTGCTCCTGAAGGTGTTTATGTCACTCAGGGGACTAACCTTGAGCTTTTCAGAGACACTAATGGCGATGATAAAGCTGACGTAAGAGAAGTAATCCTTAGTGGTTTTGACGATCACGATACTCACCACGCTATCTCTGCTTTCTGCGCAGATCCATCAGGTGCATTCCTTATGGGTGAAGGTGTTTTCCTCAACACTTCTGTTGAAACTTCTTATGGCACTGTTCGCGGTAACAATGGTGGTTTCTATCGTTTCGATCCAGTCAAGCGTAAACTTGAAAGAACTGCTCAGCTAAGTATCCCTAACCCATGGGGTATCGCTTATGACGAATTTGGTCAGAGTTTCTTCCTTTTCACATCTGGTACTTCATTTGCCTGGATGGATCCAGTGCGTAGTAAACCTAAGTATGGTCAAAACCTTCGCGCTAAAGATATTCTTGCTGGTGACAAAGTTCGTCCAACTTCTGGCGTTGAGTTTGTTTCAAGCCGTCACTTCCCTGACGAAGTTCAAGGCGATGTCCTTATCTCTAACAACATCGGTTACCGCGGTGCAAAACAGCACCAAATTATCGAAGATGGTACAGGTTTCAAAGCTAAGTATCGCCAAGATTTATTCAAATCTGAAGATGGCAACTTCCGTCCAGTTGACCTTGAGTTCGCTCCAGACGGTTCTCTATATGTTATTGACTGGCACAATACACTGATCGGCCATATGCAGCACAATGCTCGTGACCCTTACCGTGACCATAAACACGGCCGCGTGTACCGTATCACTTACCCAAGCAGACCCTTAGTAAAACCAGCTAAAGTTGCGGGTGCATCTATTACTGAATTACTTGAGAACTTAAAGCTTCCTGAGTATAGAACCCGTTACCGTACACGTCGTGAACTTCGCGGACGTGATGCAGGTAAAGTTCTAGCTGCAACTAAAGCATGGGCTGCAAAACTGAACAAGTCAGATAAGAACTACGAAAAGAACCTTCTTGAAGCTCTTTATGTTACTTGGGGTATCAACAAAATTGACACTGCTCTACTTAACGAAGCTTTAAATGCTAAAGACCACAAAGTAAGAGCTGCTGCTGTTAACGTTCTACGTTATAACATGGATAAAGTTGATAACGAGAAAGAACTTCTAGTTAAAGCAGCGAAAGACAAGCATGGTCGAGTAGTGAACAACGCTATGACTACTGCATCTTGGATGGCAAAAGCTGATGGTCAGCAAATCGTAACTGCCGCTAAAGCTAACTCCGCTGTCATGGATCAGTGGAATAAAAACACTCTTAAATATGCTGAGAGTGCCCTGAATAATACAAGTGTTTCAGCACCTAAAAAGAAAAAGGTTAAGATTCCAAAAGGTATCGATAAGAAAGTATTCCTAAAAGGTGCTGAAATCTATGAGCGCGAAGGTCACTGTGGTACTTGTCACCAGCACAAAGGTGAAGGTCTTTCAGCAGCTGGCTTCCCACCATTAGCTGGCACTAAGTGGGTAAATGGTAGCGAAGAGCGTCTTATCAAACTAACTCTTAAAGGCCTTATGGGCCCAATCGAAGTTAAAGGTAAAAAATACCCTGGAATGGTACCAATGACTCCATTTGAAGGTATGCTGAATGACAAAGATATCGCAGCAGTTCTTACTTATGTGAGAATCTCTTTCGGTAACAAAGCGCCAGCCATTAAACCTGAAACTGTTAAGAAAGTCAGAGCTGAGGTTAAAAGTAAGCAAGGTTTCTTCTCTGCTAAAGAACTACTAAAAATGCACCCTCATAAGTAATGAAATTTTCTTATAACTGATTTAAATCCCGAGTTGAGCACCAACTCGGGATTTTTTTTATGCCTAGATCTTAGGCCTCACACCCTCAACCGCAAGAACCTTCATTTTGTTTATTTTCAGCAAAAAACATGAAGAAAAGATACTAAATGACAATTTTATTATAAAATTTAAGATGTTTGTAACAGAGCTATAAACAGACCGGCTTATATATTTAAATGAAATTTGAAATTAATTTCCATATAACAAATGGCGGTATATATGAACAGTCTTAACCCGGAATACTTCGAGATATTTGATTACCTGACAGATATCCTTGTTTTTATCAAAGATAAACAAGGAGCCTTCCTTAATGCTAACACATGTTTCCTCAATACATTTGGTCTTAAAGATAAAGAAGAAGTTATCGGAAAAACAGACATTGAGATCTTTGGGGCAAAACTGGCAGATGTATATACCATCGGTGATAAAAAAATACTCAACGGTGAGTTGTCTGTATTTCATCAAGAAGAAGCTATCTACACTCTAAACTCAAATCATACCACCAAGTTTTTAACGACGAAATACCCGATCAAAGACAGTGACGGTAAAGTCTATGCAGTCATAGGAATTTCACGTGATGCGCTGAATCTTAGAGAAGCAACTAGGACATCAAACCAACTAAAGAAAGCTTTAGATTATATCGATGCTAATTATATGAAAGATATAAAAATCACCACTCTTTCTGAAATGTCGAATATGTCTGATAGTACATTCTTAAGAACCTTCAAACGAGACTTTAATCTAACTCCTAAGCGCTACATAATTTCCAGGCGTTTAAAGAAAGTTGCAGAATACCTAATTGGATCAGATAAACCTTTCTGTGAAGTTTCGATTCTTTGTGGATTCAGTGATCAAAGTCACATGACACGTGAATTTAAGCGAGTTACAGGGATTACTCCATCTGCATACCAAAGAAAAATGAAAGCTGAAGTATCTCTCGAAAAAGTCTGTTAATTACTCGACAACAATAAGCTTTACATTGTCAGGAATATGCCTTAGATACTTTTCTTCAAACTGGCCATCATGAACTGTAATTTCTTTAATGCTTTTAAACTGACGTATTATGCTATTAACTCCGATTATTCCTGAGTGACTTACATCCACTTTTTCCAAATTAAAATCAGCTATTGGTCCAAAATTAGGTATACCTGTATAGGAAATATTAAGACTCTTGATTTCACGATTTTCAAGAGTATGCAGTTCGACCACATCTGTATGGCTTATATCCAGATGTTTTAATGGAACAGACCTTAAACCTATTAGATTACTTATAGATGTCTTGGATAAATCGACACTCACCGCAGGAAAATTTTGCAAACAAAGTATAGTTCTCAACCATGTGTTATTCGATAAATCAAGATGGCCACTTTTGGGATCAAAGGTGAAATTAAAGGCCTGCTCTTTTCTACTGTTATGCATGTCTAATACCTCACGTACATAATGCATACGATCATCTATAGTCATATTCTGATAAGCTTTATAGCTCAGCATTCGACCATAAATTTCATTACCAACTTTATCTTTAACCACTCTCATCAACTTTAAATATTCGCCAATTGGAAGTCTAGCTTTATCGACAGGCTTAATTTTTTGGTATCGCTCAGCGATTTTTAAAAGCTCATAGCTCGTGCCCCTTCTTAAGGAATCTACAGCTGCAGAAAACTCTTCAATGATAAATTGGCACTTCCCTTTCATCTCCCAAGCTTCATTGATCGAAGGATCGAGTTCAACAGCCGTAGAACTAAAACTTAAAGCATCTTTTATGTTAGAAGTTCGATAGGCTATTTTGGCACTGGCAAAAAATAAGGGCGCAGAGTCCTTATTTATTTTCTCATGATACTCTTTTTCAAGTTTCAATTTATCCGCAAGCTGGACTGCATTCTCCTGAGTCAATTTGAGGTTATGCACAAAAAGTGAAACTAAAGACAAGCAGAGAACTATTAAAAAAACTGATAGATAACCAATTATTTTATGTCTTAAAAAAAGAAGTTTTAAACCTTTAACGAGTGAAGAATTTTCCGCATCAGTTGCAAAGCCATTCCTGTATGCAAGAATATCGCTTTGTAAATCACTTACGCTTGCATAACGGTCTTCCACTTTCAAAGACATAGCTTTTAAGCAAACTGCTTCAAGCGAAATTGGAATTTCACTTTTTATAGCAGACGGCTTCAAAAAATCAGCATTGGCAGTCTTCAAAATTACGTCTTCGAAAGTCTCACCTTTAAAAGCCTTTTCAAATGTTAATAATGAGTATAGAACAGCTCCGAGAGAAAATATATCTGTGTACGTACCTTTACGAACCCCCGTCTTAGAAGTTTGTTCAGGAGCCATATAGCCAATTGTCCCCTTGATAGTTCCATCGATAGTAAGATTATTCAGATTATACTCGACCATAGAAGAGTACTCTAAAAGAGATTCATCACATTTCGAAGATAGAACATCTGCTAAGCCCCAGTCACAGACCACAACATCACCATAATCGCTAAGACGAATATTAGCAGGTTTTAAATCAAGGTGTAAAACCCCTAGGGAATGTGCATAGGCTGTAGCATCACAGATTTTGACAAAAATATCTAATCGATGATTTAAATCTGTCAGTTCGTTATCTTTTCCGGATGCTAAATCACATACGAATTCTTCTAATGATCGACCTTCAATAAATTTCATTGTAAACCAGGGGAGATCATTATCTAAACCGACTTCATATATCGGAACAATATTTGGATGCTGTAAAGCGGCATTCAATTTAGCTTCTCTAACAAATGCCTCCAATTTCTCTGGATCTTCGTTGTCTTTGAGGGTCGCCATGGCCACTTTTCGATTGGATCGACTATCGATACAAAGTTGGATTATCTTGAGGCCACCTTCACTGTAGTATTCAAAGTTCTTAAAATGCTCTTCAGTACTTCGAAGTGAATCCATAAGTGGTGTAGATTCTACGTCATAAGCTTCTTGAAAAAGAGAACCTAGATTCCTTTTATAACTCTCTTCTTTGCGCATTAAGAGTTAACCACCAAGTTCATTATTAAGTCTTACGATTTCTTTATAAACTGCTTTTCGTACACGCATTTTGTAAACACGTACACTGCTTTCGGCGACATCGTATTTTTGAGCTATTTCTACATTACTTATGTCTTCATCCATTGCAGTCTCAAAAATATTTCGACTGAGTTCCGAAAAATCGCCTTTAATATTTTCCCAGGCCATATTGGCCACATAGTTTTGCCATTCTCTTTCAGAAATCTTATCAATTTCAGAATCTGAAATAAGATTTAACTTCTCAAGAACATCATCATAACAAACATTTTGCTTGGAATTTCGACTGGATTTTTTACCGAGGAAATTATAAACGGTATTACGAATAACTACACATAGCCAAGTTCGAAACCTGCACTTATCTTTATCGTAGTCATAGGATGAAATATTTTTCCATACCTTTACAAGGACATCCTGTAAAAGCTCTTCACTGTCCTCTGCTTTAATATTAAAGTTGCGAATCACTACATAAATGTAACCTTCATAGTATTTGACAAAATCATCCCAACAATCTTCTGTCTCTGCTTTCTGCAACTTTTGCAGTAAAGTATGGCGGGTATTTTGGTTATCTAACATATAATCATTTCCACATCTGAATCCTACCCCAATCGTGTCCCTGCAATTATACGCTATTAATACGCCTTTGACATTAGTTTATGATTAAACTCTATGTATGAAGCTTAAGGGGTAAAAACAAACACACATCGTACAGCTATCTTTAACAAAGTGATTTTACTTCTGTTACAAAAAAATTGTTTTAGTCTTCCTTAAAAGGTAAATTTAAAACGATCTGAGGAAGATTATGAAGAAATGAGCTCCTTGTCATTTTGGCTGTCATAAGCATTTTACTCTCCTTACTTATGCCTTCATTGGTCAAAATATATGAAGAGGCTAAGGTCGGGGTTTGCGCCAGTAATTAATCTCAAATCTATCAATCTCTAGTAGTATATAGCCAGGTAAATAACTCATATTCCACTTGGAGAAATCACACTTCTGGCCAATGGGTAACAAGAACTGGTGGAGGTGCAACGAAATCTATTGGCATACTTGTGAGCGAAAAAATAATTGAGAATACAAAGGTCTTTTATTGCCCTGGCTGGACTCACTAAGTTGTTCAGTGCAATACAAGAGATAATTCAAGTAAATATGGTGGCTGGCCAGCTCCGGGCGGTAAGCATCCTGGTAGGTACACATGGACATCTTATGCGTACAGACACTATCCCAATACTGGCAGTCCCTCTGGCGACTCAATTAATTTTATGATAAATGAAAATAATATCGCAGTTTTAGCAGATCATTGGACTAAAAGAAGTGATAAAAACTTTGGGTGAAAACAAGGTGATGGGCGGTTTACTCACTAAAGTTTTACACTTGAGATCTAAGCTTAAAATAATGATTGTTTAAGTTGGATACAAAAGCCATTATCTGTTATCTAATTAATATTGAATTGGTTACAAAAAAATTCCAATAAAGGTCAACAAAGCAATGGCAAGGATGAACTTAC
>JAKVBD010000057.1 GCA_022446985.1 Lentisphaerales bacterium | reverse complement strand
TCAGCTTCTCAAAAATAGGAAGACAAAAGCAAGAAGTAGCTCAATAGTTCATTTAGCCTATTTTCGGACAAGCACTACTTAATAAATCTCTCTACTGAGTTTTCTAGGCTTATGAAACCCTTCAAGCGAAGAAAGCTAAGAACGTCCAATTAGTTAACATGCGGACTTCACACAGACAACACGAAAAAGAACAAACTATATGGAGCCTAATCGACTACTACGAAAAGAAGTATAAGGCTGGTTAGTACATAAAAAAAGCCAGGTAGCACATGGCACTACCCGGCAGCGTCTATAGGGACTTTTTAAATCATAGGTAAACTGGCTGCTGCTACAGCTTGGCCGTGACGTTTATCACTTTCACTCGGTGTTCTTAGATCAATTTTAGCTGCTAGTTCTGGATACTCTTCCTCAAGAACTTCTTGAGCATAGCGAATGATATCTTCGCCACCTTGCCCTGAAGTAACTCTTCCAAGAATCAATAGCTTTTCGATATCGTAATAATCCGCAAAGTGAGCAATACTGTACCCAAAATAAACACCAATTGTCTGATAAATTGCTGCAGCTCTTTCATCTCCAGCAGCCATGAGCTTTTGAACCTCAACCAGCTTTTCCGGCTTACCCATATCTTCCGGTATTTCAGTGATACCAGCTAAAGGAATCAGCCTTGATACCGCCTGCTGTGAGAAATACTGAACGCCACAACCGATGTCTCCAGACCACTCATCTTCTGCAGCATTGTCTTTGAAATCAACTGGAACAAACGCCAATTCATTCAGCCAAGGTGTAATTGAACCGGTTGGTGTGACATAACCAGCCGCCATACTTGTTCCCATTGAAACACCCAGTACGGCACCGGAGTCCATAGACATCGCACCAGCAAGAGCTGTAACTTCACCGTCATTCACAACTTCAAATGGAACATCCCACTCTTCTTGTAGGCGGAAGAATATTTTCTGAATGTGAGCTTCAAAATCCTCTTCTGAGATCCCTCTAAACAAGGAAGCTGCACGTACTTCATTACAAATATAAACACCAGCGGCAGAACCACCAATTGCATCAATCTTTGGTAAGTGGGCGGCTGCTTTTAAAATTGAATCTTTGATTCCCTCATAATGATAATCCGGATTTGTTTCAAAGTATGGGTCCCAAGCAATTTCTTCTGAGAAAACTACTTTACCGTCGATCACTGCAGCGCACTTTCTGTCACTGCCACCTAAATCAAAACCTATTCTGTAACCAGAAAGGTGCTTACCTAGAGGATTAGAGTTTTCTTTACCTTGAGGAACTTTATCTACTGAAATAAACTCCAGCTGTTTGCCATAAATCTTGTTCCCTAAAAAGTCATTATCAAAACTTCTTTGACCAGCTTCATTGTAGATCTCTACAAGTTCTTCAACTAATTCCGGAGCGCCGGAGATATAAATCTTTTGACCGCCTTTCATCCATAAAAGAAACTTAATAACTCTTTCAATGGCCTTAATGTTTAGAGCTAAGTTTTCAGGTGAAGCTTCAAGGACATTCATTTCATGATTAAATACTGTCCCATCATTTTGCTCAAGAGCAATCTCAACATGTCGACCGCCTTGCTCTTCGATCATATTATTGTAAGCATCATACCATTTCTTGGCTGGTACGAAATCTTTATCCAGAAGAGGAACTTTCTTAAGTGTTATGTCCATGGAGAAATGTCCTTTATCGCTTAATTATATAATTAACATATATGATACTTAAATAAAATTCAAACGCTTTTATAAATAAAAATAAAGGGTAATATAAAACACATATGAATACTACAGACACAATACACTCAGAACAGACTCGTAAAAGAGCTGAAAACCGTTATGCAATCCTTAGAACACTTCAAAGTGTTCAACCGATGAAAAGAACAGAAGTTGCAGATTACTGTGGCATCCGTAAATCCAGTGTTACCAGCCTTGTTGAAGAATTAATGGAAAAACGCTGGATCAGGCTCGAAGATGAAAGTCGTCCAAGAAGCCCTCTGGTAATCAATGAAAATTTTTGGCGAATCGTAAGTATCCAACTGGATCCAGGTAAGATAACGACTTCACTTATAAACCTTCAAGGTAAAATCCAATCTACCAATATTCTTAAAGACAAAAGCCTTTCTACAAAAGATGGTTACCTGAAAGCAATTATTAAGTGTGCTTCCAAAGAGATTAAAAATAAAAAAAATATCTTTGGCTTAGCTCTTTCTATTCCAGGCATGATTGAACCTGAAACCGGTATTTGCATCAATTCGATCAACCTACCTGAATTTGAAAATATTCCACTTCTTGAACTACTACAAGAAAAGTTCAACTGCCCTATTGTTGTCGAAAACGATGTGCGCGCCAGCCTTTACTCCAGCCTCTTTCTAGAAGCGAGAAACACCGCTATTGAATCGGCAATTTACATAGACGTAACCAGTGGTGTTGGCTCAACTCTTATGGTTAATGGCAAACCATTTTCTGGTGCACATGGTACTGCTGGAGAAATTGGCCACCTTGTAGCTGGTAATTCAGGAAGAATTTGTCGCTGTGGTCAAAGAGACTGTCTTGAAACCTACAGCAGTATCCCTGCAATTTGTAACGATATCAATGAAAAGCTTGGACTCGACTTAAACAGCAGCCTGGACATTATAGACAATATTGAGAAGCATCCACAAATCCAGGAAATTCTTGATGAAGCCTGTGAACACCTGGCTATTCCATTATCATCAATGATTTCTTTCACAGACCCTGAAGTCATTATTCTTGGTAATCAATCACGTGCTTTTTATAAACTGTTGATACCTGCTTTGAAAAAGGCAATCAGCAAACGCCAGAATGGCCCTTCAACAAGAGAACTCAGTATAGAAATAGGTCCTGAACACAGTTCTATACGTGGAGCCGCTGCTTTACTTATGGATAATGTTTTCAAGCAACCTTAATCGTATTTCTATTCTAATACCTTCATAGAAAAAGCCCGCTTCATATCAGAGCGGGCTTTTTAATTTTTTAGCTAAAACTTACTTTCCAGCGCCGCAGCACTTTTTGTACTTTTTACCACTACCACAAGGGCAGTCATCATTGCGTCCTACCTTAGGCTCTTCACGAACAAATTGCTCTACCTTAATCGGCTCTGGTTCCGACTGTACTGCTTCACCTTCTGCTTCTGAAATAGAAGGCATACCTGCTTGGCGCATCTGAGCCATGGTCTGCTCCATCTCCTGCTGTTCTATATCTTCTGCAGACATTGTGAACTGTGGAAGGTTATGTAAGAAGTCCTCTATAGCAGCTAAAGTTGTTGCCGAACGGAACATATTATTCATCACTTCCTGAACAATGTTTGTCGTAAGTTCATCAAACAATACATAAGCTTGCTGCTTGTACTCGATCAATGGATCTTTCTGAGCCATATGTGAGAACATCACTGACTGACGCAAGTGATCCATGCCATGTAAATGCTCCTTCCATAAACGATCGATAGCCGTTAGCATAATGTGCTGCTCAAGCCAACGAATTCTTTCCGGATCCTCAAGAGCCTCTTTCTTCTGGTACTGAACTTTAATCTGCTCAAACATAATCCCAGATGCCTGTTCTACTGACATACCACCATTAAAGTCAATCTTTTTGAGGTCCAGCTCAATCGGGAATGTTGAGCTGATCCAAACTTCAAGCTCGTCCTTCTTAAAGGCAAAGTTACCACCTTTACTGGAAATTTGACTACTAACAAATTTTTCTTCCAGAGCATTTTTAACAATGTCAAATAAACGCTCTTTGGGATTTTCACTGGTAAGAACATCTTTACGAAGCTCATAAATAATAGAACGCTGTTTATTCATAACATCGTCATATTCAAGAGTTCTCTTACGCTGTGAGAAATTCTGTTGCTCAACACGTTTCTGAGCTCGCTCTATGACCTTTGTCAACATTCCACTTTCAAGTTCTTCGCCTTCTTCCATACCAAGTCTTTCAAGAACATTAGTAATTCTATCTGAACCGAATAAACGCATAAGATTATCTTCAAGAGAAATATAGAAGACTGTACTACCCGGATCACCTTGACGGGCACAACGACCCCTTAACTGGCGGTCAATACGGCGAGAGTCATGTCGAGCAGCACCGATTACCTGAAGGCCACCAAGCTCAGCAACACCTTCTGCAAGTTTAATATCGGTACCACGACCAGCCATATTTGTAGCAATAGTAATGGCTCCAACTTGACCTGCTTTGGCAATAACGTCTGCTTCCTGCTGGTGACGACGAGCATTCAGAACATTATGAGGAATTTTCTCTCTTCTTAAGTAACGACTGATTACCTCAGAGACATCGACGGTTGGCGTACCGACAAGAATTGGACGTCCAGTTGCATTTGTCTTCTTAATCTCTTCAATCATAGCGCGATACTTTTCACGCTGGGTCTTGTAAATTCTATCGTTAGCATCAAGACGCTGACAAGGACGATTTGTTGGAATAGCTACAACGTTCAGGCTATAAATATCTTTGAATTCGCCAGCTTCTGTTTCCGCTGTACCTGTCATACCACCAAGCTTATCGTAAAGTCTGAAGTAGTTCTGAATAGTAATTGTCGCTAAAGTTTGTGTCTCGCGTTCAATCGTTACATCTTCCTTGGCTTCAAGAGCCTGGTGAAGACCTTCACTAAAACGTCTCCCTGGCATAGCACGACCGGTATTTTCATCAACGATGATAACCTTGCCTTCATCCACGATATAATGAGTATCTCTCTCATAGAGACAGTAAGCCTTCAAGAGTTGAGAAATATTGTGAATCTCTTCATTTTTGATTTCAAAGTATTCTTGTAGCTTTTGCTTCTCTTCAATCTTTTGCTCATCTGATAAATCTTCACGAGCATCGACTTTTTGAGTCTCTTCAACTATATCGGGGATAATGTATGAATCTGGATTTTCTTTATCCAGTGAAACTCTTCCTTTAGCTGAAAGGTCAGCATCGTGATACCTTTCATCGATTGCAAAATAAAGCTCTTCTTTAACTTCTTGCAATAGACCACGGTTACTGTCACTATGGAACATTAACTCTTGTTTATCGACAAATTTACGTACAGTTGGATCTTCTAAAAGACGCATTAACTGTTTATTTTTCGGCATGCCAAGTTTCACCCTACAGAGGTCTAAGATGGCTGATTTATAAGCTTCTGAGCCCGGATCATTACTTGCCAGTCTATCCTTAACGTCATTAATGAGAGTATTACACATCTCATGCTGCTTTTTATAAACTTGAGCAATTTTATCTTTAAGTAAATGGAAGCGGTGTGTTGATTTCTCTACCGGACCCGAAATAATCAGAGGTGTCCTCGCTTCATCAATTAAAATCGAGTCGATTTCGTCAATAATTACAAAGTAGTAGTCGCGCTGCACAAGATCTTCTGAGTCTATTGCCATACCCATATCACGAAGATAGTCAAAACCAAATTCGCTGTTAGTACCATAAGTGATGTCACACTTGTACTGCTCACGACGCTCTTCTGGATCCATGGAGTTTTGAATACATCCAACTGTAAGGCCGAGGTATTTAAAAATGGATCCGATCCACTCTGAGTCACGTTTTGCCAGGTAATCATTGGTCGTGACCAGCTGACAATTGCGGCCAGATAGAGCATTAAGGTACAAAGGTAAACTTGCTGTAAGCGTTTTTCCTTCACCCGTCTGCATCTCAGAAATACCGCCATTGTGAATATTGTAGCCACCCATTAATTGCACGTCATATGGGACCATATTCCAGACCTCTTCATGATCCATGAAAGAGTAGACATTACCGCACATTCTACGGCAGGCATTTTTTACTGTAGCAAACGCCTCAACAAGCATATCATCTAGACTTTCGCCTTTTTTGACACGCTCTTTAAATTCATTAGTTTTGGCTTTAAGCTGCTCTTCGGTAAGCTTCTGAAACTCAATTTCTTTTTCGTTAATTTGAGCTACAACAGGCTGCATTTTTTTAACAAACCTGTCGTTCGGTGATCCAAAGATCTTCTTTAAAACTGATGAAAACATAAATATTTCTTACTTCCTCGTCTTATAAAAATAAACACCACCGCTCCTGACAACCAGAAACGGTGGCTTAAAGTTAAATCGAAGAAGAGAGTGAAATTATTGGGTTTTAGCCCCGGCCTCTTCCTCAGAACCCGCTTTAGCTTCGGGTTTGGAGGGAGCAGCTGCTTTAGACATATCATCAAAATCTAAAATCTGCTGAACTCCGTATTCTTTCTGAAGCGATTTATCCAGTAAACGTGAGACTAATTTGAAACGCTTCCCACTATTTTCCGGCACTTCAAATAGCAACTTCACGACTGCATTGGCCTCTAAAACTTCACTTCCTTTCCTTGATGGTTTATCTTGATCGTAAATACCGTCCCACTGCACTTTATTTTCACCAGAAGCGCGTACTTCCCAAATAGTTCTTTGGAAAGGACCCGATCCGATCTTCATGCCGGCGGCCTTAAATTCTTCATTGCCATTTTCAGGCTTCAGGGCATAGTCATAAAGCCCGACACTTCTTCCGGTAGCGATTTTTAAAGTCAATTCAGCAAACCTAAAGCCTTCTTTAGCTTTGATGTTGCTCTTCTTTTCATCTCCAATGAGTTTCAAGCCCTGGTATTCGACTTCTGAGGGGTTAGCCAAATGAATAAGAGTACCTTCGCGTAGAGATACGTTACAATCAGTATCAGCATGAACTGCTGCAGTTAATGTCAAGGCCAAAGCCAAAGTCAAAGGTTTAAACATATTATCCTCGTGTTACCGCTGGAAGTGTTATATTAAAGAGCATCAAAGATATTTATCAATATCATGTTTCTGCAATTATAACGAAACTGAGTAAATTTCCTGTCATCCTTAAGCTAAATTATTTCAACAAGGACTTTTGTAGCTCAAATATCTCATTTATACCTTTCTCAGCCAAGTCCAGCATTTCATTCAATTCAGCACGTGAAAACGTTTTACCTTCCGCAGTCCCCTGCACTTCAATTAAACTTCCATCTGAACTCATAACAACATTCATATCCACTTCTGCTGCAGAATCCTCAGCATAGCATAAGTCGAGTAAAGGCTGGCTCTGACAAATACCAACACTTATCGCAGCTACTGATTTAGCCATAGGATTCTCACTGATCTTACCTTCTGTAAGCATCTTACCAAATGTTAATTGCATAGCTGTCGAGGCGCCGTTAATAGATGCACATCTAGTACCTCCATCTGCATTCAAAACATCGCAATCAACATAAATCGTATTTTCGCCGATCTTTTTAAGGTCAACGACTGAGCGTAAACTACGTCCAATCAATCTTTGAATTTCAGAAGAGCGCCCACTTGGTCCACTTTTATTTTCCCTTCTGTTTCGTGTGTGAGTCGAGCCAGGCAACATTGAGTACTCACTTGTCAGCCATCCGCCTTCAACTCCTTGAGATTTCATCCAGCCCGGCACACCTGGCACAACGCAAACAGCACAGATCACTTCCGTATTACCACAAACAGAAAGAACTGAACCGGCGGTATTTTTACAAATCCCCTGTTTAAACTCAACCTTTCTCAACTCATTCGCTTGACGACCATCGTGCCTATCCATATTCCAAATCTCTCTTAAAACTACTTTTCTGACAAAAACAAAATGCTCTTTTTTCGCGAATTATAAACACAGATATTGAAAAAAATTATCGAATCGCTATTATCCGTAAGGAATTTAGTAAATTTAACTTGCGGATTATATGACAAAACTTCTCATGAAAACGATTCTTTTGCTTCTCATCATAACTTTATTGTCATGCCGTCAAGCCAAAACTACAGTGTATTCAACTGAAACTCTCAACTGCCTCACTGAACTGATTTCTGCCAAAAAGCAGGGAATTGATTCAATGATTGAAGTCTCGAAAAAATACCAGGATAGTTTCAGATTTGCTGAGGAACTCCAAGACAAGCTCTCAGACCGTTACACTATAGAGAAAGCTCAATCTTGTGCCGTTAAAGGTGAATTCAACAAAGCCTACGACATTTTAAACGATAGAGTCGTTGAACGAGGCTTCAACAAAGCCCTTTCAAAGTCACTCGACACCATCAACGCTGCTAGATTGGTAGAAAGATACATAAGCAACCTCAAAACTGATAGCCTCTCAATTACAGAACAAGCAAGAGAATTCGCCCGAGTAGAAGCCAATTGTGATCCCACCTTCAGAACATCTAGTCCCTACTTAAGATGGGTAAAACAACAGAGACAGGTTATCAGCAAAAAAGTAATTAAGGACAAACAAAATATCCAGGAAAGCTTTGCCACTTTCAATGACATACTCTCCCTCAAAGATCCACAGCTACTGGAAATCAGCCTTCTTCAAGAATTCCTTTTCAATAAAAGTAATCCATATCCGCAGATTAAAACTCCAAAGAATAACAAGAAATATCAACCAATCCTTAAACTAGGCTCAAATCTATTCATCAAAGAAAACTTTCAGAAACAAACAAAAACTTTCATTACCATCCCAGTAAACTGCAACGAACAATTTCAGAATATTCAGTTTCTGGCTTCTAAAGGCAAAACCTTAAAATGTCTTGAAAAACTGCAAATGCTTCAAACAAAAACTGATATCGCCAGTCAGCTAAGGCAAAATGTCATTTCTAGCTTAATCAAATCCAATGGTTGGAACAATGCTTTTTTGATAAATGGCAACCTGCTTGACATCTCATATATCTTAGAAACATTTTATATGGCAAACAATTAATCAAACTGCGGAGATAATTACATGGCTGAAGAAAATGAACCACAATTAGACGAAGCAACATTAGCTCAAATCGAAGCCGACGTTGCTGCTCAGTTCAACAATCTAAAGCCAGAATTAGATGCCGCAACTCTAGCTCAAATTGAAGCCGACGTTGCTGCGCAATTTAGCGGTAATGAGCCTGCTACAGATATCACCCAAATGCCTACTCAAATGCATATCGATGCTACACCTCAAGTAGCCCCTCAGCAGCTCGCACAACAACAAGCATATGAACAGCAATTGGCGACTCAGCAGGAACAAATCGCTCAGCAGCAGGTATACGAACAGCAGCTCGCACAACAACAAGCCTATGAACAGCAATTAGCGGCTCAGCAGGAACAAATCGCTCAGCAGCAGGCATATGAACAGCAGCTCGCACAACAACAAGAATACTACGAAGAACCGGCTCCGGCTCCTGCAGATAAAAAGAAGAAAAAACTTAAAGGTGGCAAAACTAAGGTTAACTTGGGAACTTCCAGAGCATCTGCTGCAAGTGGCAGAAGAAAAGCCTCAGGTAAAAGTGGCAGAAGATCAACTCAAGTCAATATGGAAGACACGCTTCTAGATGAAGAAGAAGCATCTCCTGCAACCAGAAGAAGAACCGGCCGCCGTACAGGTAGAAAAGAAGCTCCTGAGAGAAAAAGTAAAAAAGGGCTTTTCATCGGTATAGGCGTTGGCGTTGTTGTTTTAATTATCATTCTTGTTATTGCCTTAGGTGGCGGTGGAGATGAAGAAAAAGCTGCCCCAGCTGAAGCTACAAAAGAAGCTCCTGCAACAGAGCAAGCTGAAAAGCCAAAACCAAAACCAAAACCAAAAGCCCCCACTAGACCGACTACTATTCCAACGGGTGCCTATAGTACCGAACAGTTCAAAGTGCTTGTGCTTAAATTTATCAATAGCGATAAGTTTGAGAAAGCTGAACTATACATAAAGAGTCGAAAGAAAGATGCTCCAAATGAAGACCTTTCTTTACTTGAGAAAAGACTTAAGAGAATGAAAGAAAGAGCTTCTAATTAAAGAATCTCTCTCCAAATAAATTTAGCGCGGGGGTACTTAAACCTTCGCGCAATTCTTCTTCCGAATAGTAAACTTTTCCTAAAAACAAACCTTTCGCCGGAGCAACCTGGGCCGCCTTTACCCTTCTACCGGTCTTAAGCAGTTCAACGGCTTTTTCATAAGTCTTCAGCCCCGCAGCACACTCCACCACCTGACCGACCAAAGACCTTACCATCTTATAGAGAAAGCCACTTCCTGTAAAACTTAACACATAGTACCCCTGCCACTCTTCTATATCCGCCTTAAAAACTTTGCGTACAGCAGTCCCTTTGAGCATATGTACATTTACTGTAAATGCAGAAAAATCGTGTTCACCTTCGAATAGCTCTAGAACTCTACGTGTTAGATCCATATCGAAATCATGACGGCGGTTCCAGGAAAAGTTTCTCAAAAAAGGATTAATCCTATCTGACTGATCAATGAGGTAGACATAGGTTTTGCCAAAAGCAGAAAATCTTGCATGAAAGCCTTCATCTACTATCTCAGCCTTAAAAACTCGTATAGCTTGTGGCAATAAAGCATTCATAGCCTTTTTGAAAGTGGCCTCATCTAATTTAATTTCACGAGGCTCTTGAAATGAAAAAACCTGCCCGAGTGCATGAACCCCGGCATCTGTTCTTCCACTACCATCGATGATACACTGCTCAGTATAAATACTGCTCAGAGTATCTTGAATAGCTTCTTGTACAGAGGGTTGATCTGGCTGCCATTGCCAGCCAAAGTATTCCGTACCGTCATACTGAACGGTAACCTTCCAGCGTCTCAACATTATTTGTAAATCAAAGACCCACAATTTGCACAAGTCGTCATGACAACACGCTTACTCGCTAAATTAATCTCCTGGGCAGTCAGCTTAAGATGACAGTAACCGCACTTATCACCATTTAACTCAACCAGAGCGACTTTACGCCCACCATGACTTGATTTAAGGCGCGTATACTTAGTCAACAATTCAGGATCGATTTTCTCCGCTTGTTCTTTGCGCTTTTCTTCAAGAATACCAACCTGTTTCTCACAGTTTGAAACTCTTGTATCGAGATCACCCATCATTTGCTCTACGCGGTTAACCGCTTCTTTAAGGAGAGCTTGCTTACTTTTAAAGACTTCTTTAACCCCGTCGAGTTCTTCCATAAGAAGCAACTCTTCATCTTCCTTATCTGAAATCTTATCTTTAAGGGATTCTGCTTCATCAACCATCGCACGGTAAGTATTATTATCCTTTACAGAAGTACTCTGCTCTAAAACCTTTTGTCTTTGTGCTTCGAGTTTCTCTACATCGGTGGCTAATTCTTTTATCTTTAGTTCCACTTTGCGAACTTCATCTTTTGCTTCAACTGCAGCAGCCTGCTGAGCATCAAGATTATCCTGGGCTTCTTTTTTCTGTTTAGGTGCAGAAGAAATCTGTTCTTTCATTCTGTCCAAACGACTATCAGTTGATTGCAACTCTAGTAAATCTTCGAGCCAGTTCTGGAGATCCTCCATAGCAGTCCCTTTATTTAGGTTTTTAGGATTAAATCTAGAAAATTATTATAGATTGATGTAAAACATAAACAAGCTTAAAGCCCAGTGTTCTTGTGGCATACTTTAAACTTAAAAGCTTCAATAAAATTTTCTCTAGTTGACACTGGTAACTTTTTATTTTAGAGATTAAATATCTTTACTATAGTTTTCTGTCTTTGCTCAAATAATGGATATGATTTTTTATGAGATTTCTTTTCGCTTCCTTCGCCATAGTACTTCTACTGACCGGCTGTACTAAAATTGACCTGAAGGCTTCAATCGAAAAAACCGTATCGCTCATTAAAGAGGGGAACCTTGCAGAAGCTGACAAAGCCATAACGCCCTGTCTTCCTGCTGCAGAAAAAACACCCAAAATCTTAGTTCTTGCTGCACTTGCAAAAGCAAACAATGAAAACAAAAAAGATTTTTTAGCTATAATTAAACAGGCCGAAGAACTCTACAAAGACTCAAATGATAGTCAATCTCTAACTCTACTTGGCAGAGCCTGTCTCGAAGCCAAAGAATACGAAACTGCAATTGCCTTTCTTGAACAAAGTATGTTGATTGAGCCTAACAATATCTATACCGTTTCTCTTTTGATAAATGCTGAATACAAAAGTTACGATTCCATTCGCCGCTACTCTATGAAAAACAGGTACTTCAAACTGGCCCAGCGTTTTGATGAACTTGAAAAGTCTATGCAGTACTACAATCTCTCTGCCTTAATTCAGGTAAATAATCCAACTTTTGACTCACAAGACGCCAAACAAAAAAGTCAAGTTAACCAAAAGCTTATGTCAGCCAGGAGCATCGATGACAAAGACCCCACAACTTTACTCAATCTCGCTGTTGCCAACGATGTATTCTTCAAAAATAAATCAAGAGCATACGGACTCTACGAGCTTTACCTTGAAGCCGTAAAATTACTTCCTCCTGACAATACTCAACAGGACAAAGTAAAACGCCGTATGACTGTTCTGAAACCCGAAATCTAGTATGGCAGGAATAGACGACTCTGTAATCCAACAAGTCAAAGACCGAGCTGAAATACTTGAAGTCATTGGCAATGTAACACAACTCAAAAAAGCCGGCCGGAATTATCTTGGTCTTTGCCCTTTTCACAACGAGAAAACGCCCTCATTCAATGTAAATCCCGACAATCAGTACTACCACTGCTTTGGTTGTGGAGCCAGTGGCGATGTCATAAATTTTGTTAAAGAAAGTGAAAACGTCGACTTCGTAGATGCCGTAAAAATGCTCGCAGACCGCTATGGCGTAGTTATTCAGGAAAGCAAAAACTACTCTCCAGAAGCCCAATCTGAAAAAGCCCGTTTATATGAGCTGCACAAAGACGCTGCAGAGTGGTTTAGCCAAAACCTTAAAAAAACCGAAGCATTGTCCATAAGAGAATACATGAAGAAACGCGGTATTACCGACAGCGACATAGCCACTTTCCAAATTGGTTATGCCCCAGACTCCTGGGATGCATTCATCAACTGGGCAAAGAGTAAAAACTACGACCTTCCGCTACTCGTCAAATCGGGACTGATTATCCACAACGAGGAAAAAAAATCGCACTACGACCGCTTCCGGCACCGTGTTATGTTCTCAATCTGGAATGACGAAGGGAAAGTCATCGCTTTTAGTGGTCGTGTCCTCGAAAAAGATGCCAAAGGTGCCAAGTACGTCAATAGTCCAGAAACGCCTATTTTTCACAAGAGCTCGGTTCTCTATGGCCTACCAATGGCAAAAGCTAATATGCGCGACAAGAAAACTGCTATTCTTTGTGAAGGTCAGCTGGATGTCATTGCCTGCCACCGGGCCGGGCTCAAAAATGCAGTTTCGTCACAAGGCACAGCATTTACAGAAGACCACGCCAGGAAACTTAAACGCTACTCTGAAAAAGTCGTTATTGCCTATGATTCAGACAATGCCGGTAAAGAAGCTGCTTTTAAGTGCCTGCAGTATCTACTCCCGGTAGGAGTGACTACGCAAATACTCAACTGGGGAAATGGCGAGGATCCAGATAGTTTGTACCTTTCCTCAGGAGCCGAGGCTCTCAATAACTGCCTGAGTTCTGCGCGTGATTCATTTGAAGTCTTAATTGATCACCTAAGTACAAAATTCGATATCTATTCTCCAGATGGAAAATCAAAAATAGCTCACAGTACAATCGAGCACATATCCAGAATTCCAGATACCATCAAGAGAAGTGACTACTGCCAACAAGTGGCCGAGCGTCTACAAATTCCTGCTGATAGTATTTTTAGAGAACTTAAAAAATTCTATCGGCGTTCTTTTGCCAGAGGACCTGCACAGGAACAACCGGCTCCGGCACCTATACCGTTCATTCAGGAACTGACTCTTTCATTAAAAGCTGAGCTGACTCTTATTGAATTACTTTCAAGTTACGAAGATCTTGCCTACAAACTGACAGAAGAGCTTCCTACAGAGTATATATCTCAGTCTCAAATTGGACACTGCCTCTCAGAGTTACTCGACCTGACTATGGCTGGAGACTGGTACTCCTGTAAAGATGTTCTGCAAAATCAGTTTGCTCCAGCAAACAAAGACATCGCCAAAATTATGGTTCAACCAGAGTACAACTCAGACATGTTGCGCGAAGATTTGGAAAAAGCCTATAAAGAGTGCCTGACTCTCATCCTCAAAACACCACTAACAAATCGCCGAGATCAAATCTTGCGACTGCTCAAAGACCCAAATCAAAATGCAGCTGAGCTCAAAACTGAATTTCAGCAAATTATGAATAAACTTAGAGAAATGAAGTAAGACAAATGCTCATCCCAGGCATCGACCTTACGAAACACAGTATTCTACTTTACGATGGTGACTGCCTCTTTTGCAGTCACTCAGTACACTTCATTTTGAAACGCGATAAACCTGGGCACTTCAAATTTGCTTCTCTTAAAAGCGATATAGGCCAACAACTGATCAAAGAGCATACCAGTGGAGAACTCCCAGACAGCCTCATCCTCTTCAATCAAGAAGGAATACATTTCAAATCCAGAGCCGCTTTAAGAGTGTGCACAAAACTATCTGGCTTATGGAAACTTTTCAGCATCTTCCTTATTATACCGGCATTCATACTCGACCCCATTTACGATTTTATCGCCAGACACCGGCAAAAAATAATCAAAAACTCATGCGCTCTGCCCTCAAAAGAATTCAACGATCGCTTTCTCTCTTAATATTCCATCTTGACTGAAATGAATGATGAAGTTTATTAGCGCCTAAATAATTGACGGACTTTACATGGAAGAACAGGATAATACGACCAGCATAGAATGCCCTAATTGTGGCTTTGACATAAATACCCAGATTATCACCACAATCAGAAGCCAGGACTTAGCCCTGGAAGAACTATTCAATGGCTCATTAAATAACTGTATATGCGACCAGTGTTCTGCTGACTTTATCTTCGAAACACCGCTCGTTTTCAAAAGCGATAATCAAGATTACTTTATTTACTATAATCAAGGCATCGCTGAATTAGGCTGGAAAAAAGCACAAGAACAAATGCTAATGGCTCTGGATGCCTCACTTGAAGGCATAGATATCCATGAAAGACCTGAGTGCCGACTGACTCTCAACCGCAATGATTTCATCGAGAAAATAGCTCTTCATCTTGCCGACCTTGACGACAAACTGATCGAGTACCTCAAGTTCCACATTTTCTCTAAAGAAAGCGAGCTGAATCCGCAAGCTCATTTACTGCTTTACGATTTCAGCCGATCTGATCATGAGATAATTGAATTTAATGTGCTCGACACTAAAACCGGCGAATTGCTTCACAACACTCAAACTCCAGTTGCCACACTCATGCAACTTGAAAACCTTCTTGGCCAAGATGATTGCCCGATAGAGTTAGACACCCTTTTTTCAGGTCTTTACGTTCAATTGGACCGCTTGACTCAACACAATGGATAATGTGATCGCCAGCAGTGGGCTCTTTGTCATAATGATAAGCAGCCTGATCTTCTGCTTTTTTGGCTATCGCTTTTTTAAACTTTTACTAGGTCTTGCTGGAGCCATTATCGTAGGCTCCTTAACCTGGGCCGGCTTTCAGCACTTTGCCCCTCAACTGCAAATTCCCGCGATTATCACCTCTTTGATCATGGCGGCGATTGGAGCCTGGCTTTTTCACAAAGCTTTTAAATTAGCTGCTTTTATCTACGGCTCTGCTGCTGGAGTCGCATTAAGTCCAGCAATTCTCCCCTACTTAAACATTCAAGAGCGCTGGATCCACTGGCTGGTACCAATCATCTGCGGTCTAATTGGTGGACTTTTGCTACTCATCAGTAAAAAGTTTATATTGAAAGTCATGACTTCAGCTACTGGAGCGATCTACTTCAGTATGGCACTCTTCCTGACACTCATACAATTCAACATTTTTGAAGAAACAGTTTTAGACAAGCCAAATTCATTTCATGCCAGTATGTGGCTATTGTCCTTTTCTCTTTGTTTCTTTTGTGGTCTGTTTTGCCAGATACAAGATAAAGCCGCTGAAAAATAACAGCTTCAGCCCTACTGAACTTGCAATCTGAAATCAGAGTTTGATAATATCTTAAATAGATAATTTATCAGGACTCCAAATGGCTCTCAAAATATACGAATACAACCGTTGTGGCACTTGCCGAAATGCTCTTAAATACCTAAATACTAAAGAAGTTTCTTTTGAAGCAATTCCTATCCGTGACACACCTCCTTCTCTTGATGAACTGAAGTTTGTCTTAGGAAAAACAGGTGAACTCAAGAAGCTCCTAAACACTTCAGGCCAGGACTACCGCGCTTTAAATATGAAGGAAAAAGTGAAAGAGCTTTCCACTGACGATATATTAAATATGCTGACTGAAAACGGAAACCTCATTAAAAGACCATTTGTTATTGACCAAGAAGCAGATCTGGCAACGACAGGTTTCAAAGCTGAAATCTGGGATGAAATTTTTAATTAAGAGAGGGTAAATATGATTGTAGTCACTGGTGGCGCAGGTTTCATAGGCAGTTCCATAGTCTGGGCTTTAAACCAAAGAGGTAAAGACAACATACTTATAGTGGATCATCTTGGCGAAAGTCAAAAGTGGAAAAATCTGGCTCCTCTAAGGTACCTTGAGTACATGGAAAAAGGCAGTTTTCTTGAGTGCATAGAAAGAGATTCACTACCAGACAACATCAGTTGTATAATCCACATGGGAGCCTGTTCTGCGACAACTGAAACAAACTGCTCCTACCTTGTCGAAAACAACTTCAAATATTCTCAGGCCATAGCGACATACTGCCTCGAAAAACATATCCGACTCATCTACGCCTCCAGCGCAGCGACCTATGGCAATGGTGATGCCGGCTATTATGACGGATATGAAAACATCGAGAACCTCAGGCCACTAAATATGTATGGTTACTCTAAACAGATGTTTGATCTCTGGGCTAAGAGAAATGATGTATTTGACGATATGATCGGCCTAAAGTTTTCAAATGTTTACGGCCCCAACGAAAATCACAAAGGTTCTATGCGCAGTGTTGTCAACACAGCCTATCACCAGATCAAAGAAGCTGGCTCTGTTAAGTTATTCAAATCATACAGAGATGAGTACGGTCATGGCGAACAAATGCGCGACTTTGTTTATATCAAAGATGTAATCGACATAGTCCTTCACTTTTTAGACCATCCTGATATCTATGGTCTTTTCAATGCCGGTAGTGGCGAGGCCAGAACTTGGAATGACCTCGCAAATGCCGTCTTCAGAGCTCTTGGCTTAACTCCATCTATTGAGTATATAGATATGCCACAATCACTGAGACCTAATTATCAGTATTATACTGAAATGGATATGGACAGTCTCTATAAAAGTGGCTTCAAAGGCAAGTTTAAAAGCCTTGAGAGAAATGTAGAAGACTACGTTCAAAATTATCTCGTAAAGAATAGACTGCTGGGTGACGAAAAACTCTAACTTTGAGGAATGAAAAATGGAACGACTCAGGGCTGAAAAAATATTGACGAACATCACCGGCAAAAACCATATGGTGATAGACATCAAAGCAATCAACGGTGGCGATATATCCGATGCATGGAAAATTGAAACCGATGAAGAAAGTCTGTTCCTCAAAAAAAACTCAATGGATAACCAACAGTTCAGCCAAGCTGAATGGCGGGGTTTAAAAGAACTTGCACTCTGCAAAGATCTAAGAACTCCTGCTTGCTATGGAACTATAGAGTTAGATAACAGCTGTTACCTGCTTCTGGAGCATCTAAAGCTCCAGGCCCACTCTCCCGAAAGTATGTCCATACTAGGGAAAAACCTCGCCAAAATGCATAGAATTACTGCCCAAAAATTCGGTTTCCATGAAAATAACTACATCGGTTCTTCTCTACAAATTAATAATTGGTGTGAATCATGGCTTGAGTTTTATATCCATTGTCGACTTATGCCCCAGGCATACATGACTGGCGACGACTATGTTGCAATCAAAGCTGAACACCTGACCGCAGGGCTGGCGCAATATTTTGAAGACTACAATCCAGTGCCCTCCCTTTTACACGGTGACTTGTGGTCTGGAAATACCGCTTCATTGCCAGATGGTACCCCAGTTATTTTCGACCCGGCAGTTTACTATGGCGATCGCGAGTCAGACATAGCTATGACGGAAATGTTTGGGGGCTTCTCGCCGGAGTTCTACAAAGCCTATAATGAAGAGTGGCCTCTTCACCCAGGTTACAGCAAACGAAAAAACCTCTACATCCTCTATCATTCACTCAATCATGCGAATATGTTTGGCAGCAACTACATAGAGCAATCTCGCAACCTTTTTAAAGCACTTTGTTAACAAGCCTTTAATAGGCACAATCCTTGCGAAAATTCGATCTAAAAAGCAAGGATTACAATCAATGGATTTCAGGAGCTTCCGAAAAGCCTTTAATGAACAGGACCCTAAATACCTGTCAGAACTTCAAAAGCTTTTCACCGACGGCAACTTTGAAGCTCTTTTTAAATACTACCTTTTTATCTCAGAACAAGAACATCAAGGCGAAGAAACTATTTCTGCAGAACTGGAAGGACTGACGAATGATATTATTGATGCTATTGCCTCAAAAGTCAAAGGACTCCCCCTAAATCCCGAAAGTCGCCGTCTCGTATTTTTTAGTCGCTTAAATTCTGTCTTATGTAAAAACCTGATTCTATCTTTAGATCGCAAAAACTTTGACCCAGTTGTTGTTCTTTTAAACAAGTCTGCTGAGAGTAAAATTTTAAAAGACGAACTGGAAGAGTTGCATATTCCTTGCCGGCTTGAGGAAAGCTCTACTGAACTTATTCAACAAATCGAAATGCTACAAGCAATCCTCATCGAAGAAGATGCAGGAACTATTTTTAACTTCGGTAGTAAAGTTGACCTCGACCTTTGTTACCTTTCCACCGTTTATGAAGATTTAGCAATCAGTTCCTATACGGACAATGCATTTCGAACCAACCAAACCATAAACCTAAAAACCCTTCAGAGAGGATTCTGGAACACCAATCAGGCAATCCCGGACTTTCGAACAGTTAGTGTCTATGAGTGCTGGAATCACAAAGCATTACCACAAGAAATCATCGAGTATTCCCACAAAGTAGATCAGCTTTGCCTCTTGACCCAAAACCCCATGGAACTGTTTGAAGACCTGCCGGAAAATATTATCAAAAATTTTTCCTTCACGTCAAATCAACAGGAAGTCGAAACTATTATGAAATCCTGTTCAGAAGTACTGGCTATTTCTGACCATTTAGAAGATCCTATGAAAATGGCCCGCAAGTACGGCTGTGATTTACGCAATCTGAGTACAGGCAGAAAATGGCTTTATGAATCTATAGTCAAAAAATTTGATGCCTCACGAAAATTTAAAGTTACCGTCAATGAAATCACTGGAAAAGTTTCCCAGCCTAAACGAAAAACTCCCAGACTAGTCCACTTCCGGCACGATCACTCAGCCCCCATTATCAAACATATTTCAACTGATATAAGTAATGCCTTGAGAAATCTGGGAGTCGATCTTTTAGAGATAGACTTATCCGCTCTTCATCAAGCCAACAACCTGAAACAGGAAAAGGTCGTCAACGAAGAACGCCAAAACATTATGAAGAAGCTAAAACAGTTCAAGCCGGACCAGGCTTTGGGCTATAATGCTTTCGGAATTTTCCCAAGTGGCGACAGCCACTTACTCGAAAAGCTCGACATTCCTTACAATGGCCTCTTTTTTGACAATCCATTTTACTCCAAGCAAATAATCAACAATACCCCAAACAAGGACATGGTGCGCATTTTCACACTGGACAAAGGCCTGTTACCATTGCTCAAAGATTGTGGTTTTAGAAACTCGCGCTATTTACCCATAGCGACTTCAGCACAGCGCTTCTCCATGAAGCTAATGAAAACAGCAAAGAGCCAATTACTGTTCACTTCTACAGTTAAGCCTAGTCAAACTGTTGAAGAGCTTGCTAAATCATGCAAAAGCCAAGCTGACGCTTACTTTGTCGAATTTGCCTTCCCGAAAATACTTAAAGGTGAAATAAGTTTCCAAAAAATTCTCGATGACTACTACAGCGAGACTGGTAAAACATACTATCCACCTGACTTCTACAGCTTCATCGAAACCTGGCTTAAACTTGACCTTCAAGGTACAACTCACTTAAGGCTTAAAGTCGTCAATGCTCTGCGTGACTATAATATGAATATCTACGGCGGCAGTCATTGGAAGAATTATGACCTACCAGAAAAGCACAATTATATGGAGTTCCTTAGCTACCACGAACTCCCCTCGGTCGCCAGAGCTGCCGATCTCACAGTCTGCAGTTCACCAATAAATATCCAGGATGGCATCCAACAGCGTATTCTTGACTGTGGGGCGATGCAGGCATCTATCATTACCGACTATCGACCAATTTTAGAAAGACACTTTAAACTCGATGAAGAGCTTTTTGTTTATCGAAACACCCAGGAACTCAAAGAGAAAACAGACTTCCTTCTAAAAACTGCTGGGGCTCGCGAAAAGGCTATCAAGAAACTCTACAACAACGTTATGCAGAACCATACCTGGGAACGTCGTATGGATGAATTTCTTAATATGATATAACGCTTACTTCCTTACAGATAAGCTGTGATCATCATACAGCTTACCATCCAGTAAAATGGTACGAATTCTTAATTTTTGGCTGCCAAAGTCCAATACCATGAAGTGGTGATCCTGACCAACGACACCATCTTTAAGGTACCAAAGATCTTTCTTAGGCTTTCTTTGACCAACCCCTAATCCGCCTTCACCTATGTAAACCACGCCAGTTGCATCTGGTTTACCATCGCGAATAGGAATGGTTCTTTTGATGTTGTGACCATCTGCTTCACAAGCTAAATCAACGTTATACTTATCGAACAATGGACAAAAAATCTTTGTATGAGCCGGAGCTGATTTCACTGCAGGATACAAAGGACGATGATATTGAGTTAACAACCATTTAGATGTTGGACGGTACTTTTTAAGTTGCTCTTCCAACCACAGGCTTTGCTCACCACCTCCAGAAACATTTGTATCTAAAGTGATCATAGTCACTGATTCACCTAAAGTCGTTACATGCCAATCCGGCTGATCCGGTAAAATGTCAAAAATTTCCTTATAAACCGGACCGCCATCGTGATTACCTCTAGTTGCGATAATTGGCAGAATACGACCGTCTTCACATGTCGTCAATTCATGATGACTTAGCCATAATCTCCATAATCCCCAGTGGCCTTTAACGACATAGTCCCCACCATGAGCAAAAGCCAGCACTTTAGGCTCTGCTTCTACAAAAGAAGCTATTTTCTGGTTAATCTTACAACGGTCCAATAGCCCTGAACGTGAATCTCCACCGTGAATTATAGAAAAACCTTCTCCTTTTTCAGGAGCAGTCTCAAAATAAAAGACTCGGCTCTTTTCTGCATCGCTTTTTATGTAAAAGAAATACTTAGTCGATGGTTTAAGATTACTGAGCTTCACATGGTGATAATAAGCTGCCCCAACCTTTTTCTTTTTATCCGATGAAGTCAGAGTATACTGTCCGTCTCTATGACTTTTGACTTTTTCAGTCATTGCCTGTTTACTCTTTCCGAAATAAACAAAGTGCTCTTTACCAGCCTCTGCAGTCGTCCAGGAAACCGTTGCTTCATGTGCGGCATCGCCAGTCCAGATTACTCTCCACTGAGCTGGAACTGTTCCTTCCAGACGGGTTAACTTTTTAGTTACCTCCTTAAGCTCCTCACTGGACTTTGATTTTGCCTGAGCCATAACTACCAAACATAAGCAAACCATTAAAAGTAATTTAAATTTCACAAGCAATCTCCATTTTTTGTTGTTTCTCCACTCGGGTTTTCTCCTTAAAAGGCTTATTCAATAATAGCCACAGAGGAATACCTCCATTCGCTACGCGAATCGCAAATTCCGACCACGCATCAACGCCTAAAGTCAAAGGCCTACTAAAAGCAGTTATAAAGCCCCAGCAGGCCATCCATAAAAAGACACGGGGCGATTTAACGATGAGTACAGCCACCGCTAAACCGATATCCATAACACCGACAGTATGAAGAACTCCAGAGATGCTGTCGCTGGATATCCGATAACCAAAGTGGCCTGCAAAATTAAATAAAAGATCTTGAAAAGGAGGGTTCAAACTCAAGGCTTCCCAACCATGAACTGCAAAAGTAAATGAGATAAATATACGCCCGGCCCATTCGGATAAATTTTGCTTATTCACCAAGAGACATAGCAAAATGAGCGGTAGCCCCCAACGTGCTGCATGAGCCAGGATCGCTAACTCTGAAAATTTCTTGCCGCCTGTCAACATCAAGGCAATCGATTGACTTAGAAACCAGACTGCTATAAACAGTAAACCAAACTTAAGTGAAGATTCTCTTGGCTTCGGAAAAAGCATTAAAGCAGATAAAAGGATTAACATAAAAGCCATAAGCTTATCTGCGACAAAGAAACCATCGACACTCTCTTGTCTTTCCTCTGCATTAGGTATTGCTTCTATGCTTAATGAACTATCGCCTTCACCAAAGAGGTAAGATTCCATAGCACTTTGTACATGCTCCTCTTGAACCATCTCCAATTGGGCCGATTTCTCAAGGTACTTGGCTACGCTGCTACCATCTTGAAAAAAGATTGCCTTAGAAGCACCTAAGCAACTCACAAATATGAGTATCGCAACTATATGCTCATATGTTTTTTTCATCCTGCCTCTCAGTTAATTTTATAAGAGAGTCGACGGCATTTCTAAAACATGTCAGACTTTTGCAAAAAAAATGACGCCCTTTGGGGCGCCAAGTACAAAACTCAGTAATTTACGGCACTATTTAAGTCCCATACAAACTAAATCACCTTTAGCATTTCGGGCAAAAAGCTTACCATTTGAAACAATTGGACTTGTCCAGCACTTACCACCTAGAATCTGAATCTTACCTTGTTCCTTGTATGAAGTAGGAGTTGCTTTAACTGAGATTAATTGACCTTTCTCCCTCAGTACAAGAAGAGTATCTCCAACCATAGTCAAACTTCCAAAGCCCATATCTTCGCTCCATTTGACTTTACCAGACTTGAGCTCTACACACTTCAAACCGGCATTTCGGTCATTTGTGTTGCCATCAACTCCATAGATATGCCCTTTATAAAGAACGCTGGAACTGAAGTGGTTGCGCATTTCTTTATTTTCCCAGATTTTCGATACCCCACGTGCTCCGGCTTTCAAGGCAGTCGCACCGCGACCATAACCAGAAGAAATGAAAACTGTATCTCCATCGATAATAGGGTCTGCAGAGTTAATCTTGTAAGAAGTCTTCCACTTGTAACTCCACTTCTCCTTACCTGTATTTGGATCAATCTTCAACAAATTTTCCGCCGCAAATAGCAGGATATCCTTCCCATAAGGAACTGGCGTTGCATATGAGGCTTCGCCTCTGGGTGAGTTCCAGGCGACTTTACCACTTTTACGATCATAAGCTATACCATGAGAGCCACCATTAAAAATGACTAATTTACCACTTATATAAGGAGAGCCGGAAAACCCCCAACCTGGACGTTTATAGCCATACTTACTTAAATCGTCAGACCACTTAACTCTTCCTGTTCGAGCATCGTAACATTTAATCTGACCTTGTTTACCTTGAGTATAGACTAAGCCTTCAAAAATCGTTGGGGTTGCATTTGGACCTCCTTCATAAAGGTTGGGAGATAATTCTGCCGGGTAGTTTTTAGACCAAATAACTTTCCCGGAATTTTCATCTAGACAATAAACATAGTCCTTACCACCCTTATGCCCCATGGTGTAGAGCTTACCTTGCGCTGTAGTCATAGAAGAAAAACCTGTATCAACTCTGGCTTTCCATAGGCGCTTAGGTTTGTTTGTAGAAAAATTAAGTTTTAATCCCTTCTCCTGAGAAATCCCATCATAGTTCGGCCCCCTAAAATTTGACCAATCTGCTGCATTAACTTGTAAGCTGGCCAGTAAAAAAGATACTGCAATTCCCTTTTTGAATAACGTCATGATTAACTCCATACATAATTTGATATGCTTAAAGTTAATAAAATTTCATATACAGATCAACCTAAGTCCATATAGATTTTAAACTTACGCCTCTGCTATCGCTATAAAAAATGCCCCTCCTAAATTGAGGCGCCTACTTATTAACTTGATCTCAAAAAACTATTTTTTCTTTTTCTTCTTTTTGGATTTCACCAAAGCTTTCTCTGTTGCGATCGGATCCGTATCTCCAAGTTTTTCCAGCTGAGCCATAAGAGCTTTCTTTAGCTTTTCTGCTGTGGCCTTATACTCAGGATTATTATACTCATTACGCATTTCATAAGGATCACTCTTTAAATTATAAAGCTCAAACTCTGGTCTCTTATTTAACTTATAAACCATCGCTTTCGATTCTTCTGAA
Source organism: Lentisphaerales bacterium (assembly GCA_022446985.1). GTDB lineage: Bacteria > Verrucomicrobiota > Lentisphaeria > Lentisphaerales > Lentisphaeraceae > JAKVBD01. Next base: position 8,903 of record JAKVBD010000057.1, on the reverse strand, counting down.
GAATCCATAAGTCCTAACCAGGACGTCACTGGCGTGCTGTCTTTCTTGGTCGATTCAGGCCCCCCATAAAGTTTAGAGACCACACCAGTTAGCGTCACATTTGAAGTATAGCCTTGATGGTTCGGGTTATATATAAGTGAAAACTCTTTATTTCTTATAACACGTATCGGAAAAATTCTTTCCCTGTTATCAATGATATTGCAGTTAGTGAACGCACCATAAACATATTCATTTATTTCCTGACTTTCTCCTTTTAGAATTTTAAGGAAGCTTTTGCCATCAACATCCCCCTCTTTCAAAGTTCCACCGGCTGCCTCAACAAATGTTGGTGTGATATCAGCAATTGAAATCAAAGTATCTGTTTCTGTCCCTGCCTTGATAACCTTTGGCCAGCTCATCACAACCCCGGTATTCAATCCCATATTGTAACATGTCCATTTTGCAAATGGCAATTGTACTCCTTGCTCACTGCAAACAACAAATATGGTATTTTCCCAAAGGCCCTTTTCTTCAAGGGTCGCCCTTACTCCACCGACTAATTCATCGAAATTAGTAACTTCCGCATAGTACTTTACAAGTGTTTCACGCATTTCTGGTGTATCCAGCCAGTAAGCAGGCACTATTAATTTATCTTTATCGTACTGAGAAGAATCTCCGCTTGTAAAAGGTGCATGACCATCACTGGAAGCTATGTAAAGACAAAAAGGTTTTTGCTCTTTTGTGCAATCATCAAAAAACTTGCTAGCTGTAGCCATAAAACCACTATTATCCGCTTTACCACCTAATCGCTCAAAAGGATAAGCTGATTGAGGACTTATATGACCTTTACCTGTCAGAGCCACTCTGTAACCAAGATCTTTTAAATAATGTGGAATACTTTTAGTGTCTTCAGTAGATTTAGAGTGGTTAGCCAAAGTTCCAGTTCTCCACGGGCTTCTGCCGCTGTAAAGTTCTTGCCTAAAAGGTCCACACATAGCAACTGAAGAATAAGCTTTATTGAACTTAATTCCGACTTTGGCAAGTTGATCTATGTTTGGTGTCTTACAATCCTTGTTACCGTAAATACCCCATGTATCGCGATTCATGTCATCTGCAAGTAAAAAAACAATATTTGGTTTATCCTTTGCAGGTACTGTGCTTATAAATACCAAGCATATGCAAATTGCACCAAAAAACTTATTCATCTGAAATATTCTCCCAAGAATTACATATATACAACATTACTAACTGAAATTGAACTATATGACTTCAATAACATATTTTTAACACGTATATTTTATTAATTGTTTTTTATTTTAAACTGTCTAAACTGGCGAATCACTACCGTTTAGTATACTTTGATTAATATGACTGATGATTGGAACACAAGACAAACTCTGCTTATGCGAGTTAAAAATCAGGACGACGAACATGCCTGGGGCGAGTTTGTGTCTTACTACCAGTCCTTTATAGAGGTCATCTTGAAACACCTTAAAGTCTCTCCGAATGATCAGGATGACCTGACACAGAATATTCTGCTTAAAGTCTGGAAAAGTCTTGAGAAGTTGAATTACGATTCCGAGCGTGCCCGCTTTAGAACCTGGATGAACAGAGTTATCAGAAATGCAGTTATTGATTTTCAGAGAGCGAAAAGCAGGCGTATAAGTGAAGTTGACTCTGATACAGGAATTGATACAAAGAACTTTCCTCTACAGGAAAATGAATTCACCAAAATTATTGATAAAGAATGGCGCGCCCACATCACTAACTTGGCTTTGAAAAATATTCGCCCAAACTTTTCGGGAAATGCCATGAGCGTTTTCGACATGTTCCTGGATGAAGTACCTGCTAAGGACATCGCTGCTAAATTAGCAATAGCCGTTCCCTCCGTCTATAAACTCCGCAGTCGCGTTGAAGAAAAATTAATCAAAGAAATCAAGCGTTTAAAACTAGAACTTGAGTTTTAAGAATGTCCTTAGATTATCGACTTGATAAATACTACGATGAGGCTGACACAGATCTAAATGAGGAATTTGTCTCGCAGCTGACAAGTTTAGACCGCTACAAAGAGCTCTCTAAAATTGCTTCTGGTGGCATGAAAACTATCTTTAAAGGCTTCGATGAAAAGAGTCAGCGCTACATTGCCTATGCCACACTGAATGACGATGCTTCCACTGAATACAAAGAAGCTTTCATAAAAGAAGCCAGACTCACAGCAAAGCTTAGTCACCCCAATATTATTCACGTTTACAATATGGGGCTAAACGAAAATCAAGCCCCTTTTTTTACAATGGAGTTGAAGACTGGAAACTCACTGAAAGAAATAATCCAAAAGCTCCAAAAAGGAAATCAAGACTATACTGAAAAGTATAATCTAAGAGTTCTACTGGGAATATTTCAGAAAGTATGCGACGCCATCGACTACGCACATTCCTTAAAAGTGTTACACCTGGACATTAAACCAGATAATATACAGGTCGGTAACTATGGTGAAGTCATCGTCTGTGATTGGGGGCTGAGTAAAATTTATGACCAACAAATCGACACTACAGACATCAACCAACAGCTGCTAAATCCCGAAAGCCTGAACACTGCAACACTACATGGCCATATAAAAGGCTCTCCTGGATTTATGGCTCCTGAGCAAATAGAAGCCAATTTAAAAAAAACTCCCGCTACAGACATATTCTCTCTGGGATGCCTTCTCTACTCAATTCTTAGCTACCAAGCTCCATTTATAAGCAATACAGTTAAGGAAACACTTGAGCTGACATGTAAAGGAGATTTTAAACCTTTAGTCAACATCCCATATAGTCTGAATGCTGTCGTTAAAAAAGCCATGGAAGTCGACATAGAAAACCGTTACAATTCAGTATCTTCCCTAAAATCTGAAATCGAAAACTTTATAACAGGTTACGCTACGGAAGCTGAAGGTGCTTCATCCTTAAAGCTTCTTCAGTTATTCATAAACAGAAATAAAGCTCTGTCTCTCATTTCCTGCGTATCATTACTCATTATCATTTTCGGAACTACTACCTTCATTTCAAATATACAAACTGAAAAGAATCGCGCTGAAGAAAACCTGGCACTTTTGAAGAGCCAAAAAGAAGAAACAAACAAAGCTCAGCATGAAGTATATAAAGCCGACATTCATAGGATAAATAACTTCTTTCATGAAAGAGGAACCCAAACTCGCCCTTTAGCGAGCCACAAGAAAATTATTCGCAATTTAATTGATCTGACAAAAGATTACCCACAATACACTGAAGCCAAAAGTTCTTTAGGCTACCACTACTTCATCGCACAAGAGTACCAAAAATCTTACAGTTACTTAAAAAAACATCCGGGTTACTACGCATATATGCTACCTCACCTGGAAAAGTATAAAGAGACAAAAAAAGACCGCGAACTTCTTTCTCCAGAAGCTTTCACTAAATTACTAAGTGAAATTAAACCTTATAAGGTGCTCCACCTAAAAAAGCTCATATTCTACAGTGAAGTTACTAAAAACAAAGAAGACCTTATACCTGCTATAAAACACCTTTTTCAAAGAATTAACCCGCAATGGAACCCAAAAAATTTTAATTATCATGCGGACTCACGCCGCATAAATATTTATGGCATGAATTTCAAACATCTATCTAAACCATATAAAACCTCACCACTCCAAGCACTAAGTATAAAATCTCTATCTATAAAAAATACCGAGGTGGAAGATATCAGTTCACTGACCAACATTCCAATTCGTGCTCTGGACATCTCAAATACCAACATACCTTTTCATAACCTAAGAAATAATCTACCCAAGGCCTTACTGAGAATTACAACCGAAAAAGATCAGTTCAAGAAGTGGCAAATAGAAAAGTTACCTGCCATTATTGAATTCATTGAAAGTGATTAACAAAAGCCAGAAGACAATTAAAGTAACGGTAAATCTTTGTACTCAAAAGTCTTATTCCAATCCAAATAATAAAGCTTATCTATAAAGATACTTTTTGCACTGCCATCAATCATAACATGGTTAACTTTTTTCTTACCGTGACGATCTAAATAAATCCGCTTACTGTTATTATCAGTGCTGACTCCATCTGAAGATGTCGGCATATGATTTCTATTTGGCATAGCATCGATCCAACTGGAATCAAAAAACAAAGGCGTATTGGAAGCATTTTCAACATTGGCTATAGTCCGGTAAAACCTACTATTATCAGTCAGAATCCCATCCAAATCCCGCGACCAGGTCCAGCCATTTATCGCATAGCTTCCTCGACCTTTGTGGCCTTCTATACTCCAGTACCCAGTATCACCTGCCCAACCTGTTTTAGCCGATCCAGGAACATTTTGTGCCGGAGTATCAGTCGATAAATGCGTTGCAGATGGACACTTTAATAAATCTGGACTTTTATGATACGGAAAAATGGCGCCAAGCCAAATAAAGTTATTTATAGGGTAACGGGGCCGCCTCGGAATAGTTCTTCCACTTTCCTCGCGAACGTACATCATATAAGCCATACTTAATTGCTTAAGCTGACTCAAACAAACTGCAGTTCTACTCACTGCCCTGGATTTCGAAATAGCCGGAAGCAAAATTGTTATTAACATTCCCAAAATGGCGATAACTACCAATAACTCAACTAAGGTAAATTTTTTCATCAAAAGATTCTCATACTGTTTCACACAAACAGTTGTTAACTACCATGAGAGCCAAAACCTAACGCATCGATGAAGCCTAATAGGCAAAAAACTTGTAAAAGAGCCCGCCACACGTTTTATTAATATAAAGTTTTATTTTTTCTATATAACTGTCGAATTCATATAATCTATCTCGTTTAGTCTAGAAAAATTACTCGTAGGTTGCATACATGAAGATCAGTGATAAAAACATTTATATAAGCCGAAAAACATTCTTAAAAGGCCTCACCGGACTTTCTTTATTCCCCTTTCTAGAAGCCAATGCAGCGGCGGCACCTGCCTCCAAGTTCAAGCGCATGATCTTTATCTCAACGCCTTTCGGCATGATCCCGCAATACTTTAAGCCTACAGAAACCGGCAAAGATTATATCGCTCCTAAAGTCCTCAAAGCCATGGACCATTTGCGCGATAAGTACACCGTCTTCTCAAATCTTGAGCATGTAAATACAGGTAACGGTCACCACTATGTTCACACTTACTTGAGTGGCATTAGCCGTGTGCATACTGCCGGGCACCCTAACAAAAACCAAACAATTGACCAGCTCGCTGCCGAGTATGTTGGTAATCAAACCAGGTTCCCGTCTCTGGTTCTGGGTATTGGTGGTGCTTCAGAAAAGACCAGCTGGAGTCGCAATGGTATTTATATTCGTCCAGAGACAAAAATTAAGGTAGCCTACAAAAAGCTCTTTGTTCAAAACTCTACGGTTCAAAAGAAAGAAAATATGGACTTGGCAAATAATAAAACCTCAATTATCGAGGTGCTAAATCGCCAAGCAAAGGCTTTCCAGGGGAAAATCAGTCAGAAGGATTCTGAAAAATTTGCTGAATACACCGAAGCCATGAATACCCTCGACAAAAAGATCAACATGAAGAAGCACTGGATCAATGCCGATAAGCCTAAGGTTGACTATAAGCTTCCTGATCAATTAGATATGGATCAACTCTGCCCGGCATTTTTTGATCTGTGCTACTGGGGACTTTATACCAATTCTACCCGGATTATTTCTCTAGAATTTCCGATTCACTTTCCAACCTCGTCAATCAACGTCAATGGCGGTTACCATGCGAATTCTCATCACGGTCAATCAGAGGTGCAACTTCTGAATATGGCCCAAATAGAAACCTTCTTACTTGAAAATATGGCCAAATTCATTGAGAAAATGGCGAAAACTCCTGATCCGGAAGGTCAAGGTACGATGCTCGATAACACGATGGTCCTTTTTGGCAGCGGTATGAGTAGCTCCACAAAACACTCGAATCGCGACCTGCCGATTCTACTCGCTGGAGGAGATTTTAATCACGGTAGTCACATCCGCTATAAGAAACCAACAGAATTGACTAACCTATTATTGACTATGGGACAAAATTTCGGTCTACCGATCGATAAGTTCAATGTCAGCAATGGTACTCTGGAGATTTAATATATGGTGAAACCATTTATAATATTTATCATCATTTGTACTATTGGTTGTGGTTCAATTTTGACCATAACAGATCAACAAAGTGCTAGTTCAAAAAAGTCACAGATTGAAACCGCAGAAGCCGCAGAGAACCAGAATTCAGGTAAAGAATCCACTAAAGGTCACGTCGTCTCGGAGGCACACTTAACGAAAATGGGTGCCTTTATGGACTCTTATTGCTACAGCTGTCACAACGAGCAGAAAAAGAAAGGTAAACTTAGGCTGGATGATCTACAGTTTAATGCCGAAAACCTTCTGGTTTGGCAGGAAATCGCTGACCGTATAACTACAGAAGATATGCCTCCTGAAGATGAAAAGATGCCAACGCAAAAAGAGCGTCAAGACATGGTTCTCGCAATTCTGGAAAACATTGAAAATATCGGTAAAGGTGCGACTCAAAGTCCGCTAAGACGCCTAACTCAAAAAGAGTACGTCAATACAGTTAGAGACTTATTTAGCATGCGCACTGAAGTCTTTATGGGCGCTTCTGAGTTCCCACCAGATGAGCGCAAGCACAACTTCTCAAATAATGGCGAAGCTTTAGTTACCTCCAGTTATTTGATGGATAAGTATCTGGATGCAGCCAATGCTATTGTCGACCAGGTGCTTCCTGAAGAAACAACTAAACCTAAAACTCAAAAGTGGAGTTTTAAGCCGCCATTCAGGTTAAGTAAACAAGATTTTGTCAGTTGGTACTATGGTCGCAGAGACTTTCAGGACATGATGCAAAATGAAACCAGTCTTAGAGAGATATACCTATATGTTGATAAGTTTAGCCAAGGCGTTCCTGAGAGAGGTCTTTATAAAATTCGCGTCCAGGTAGAAGGAATGAATCGCAATAAAAGGCCATCGCCATTGGGAAATAAACTTGAGTCATTGAGTATTAAAGTGGCCGCGGGGATTCTAGCTGATGGTGATTTGGGCCGTGCTGTTAAATCTGATAAATTTATTGGCGAGTATCCACTCCCTGACGATGAAAAACATACGATCGAATTCACTACCTGGTTGGAAAAAGGCTACACTCCAAAATTTGCGTTTCCTCAGGGATTAGATTTGGTTAAAGCTGAAGCATTTAAGGTGATGAACAAAAGACCAGGTGCTTTGTTCAAAAATATTAAATCGAAAAAATATCAGGATCCCAAGGAATTCAAATGGTTAAAGGGAAGAAACATTTTATCTAAAAGAGGTGGTGGTAGACTAAGTTCGGCATATGCCGCTTTCATGGAAGAATACGCTAAAGATCATCCAACATTACGCCTATATGAAATCGACATAGAAGGACCATTTTATGAAGAGTGGCCACACCGCCCCAAAACTGTACTTCTTGACAATAAGACTTATGAAGAATGTATTCCACAAGAAGAGATTGCAGAATTAGCGGCAAAAGCCTTCAGAAGACCAGTAGCGAACGATGAACTTCAGCCAATCCTTGATTTTGTTAAGGCAACTTACAAGAAAACGGGTAGTAAGAGAGAAGCTCTTGCCAATGGTATTCGAGCGATACTTTGCTCTCCTCAATTTTACTATCACTATGAGAATACTGGCGATCTGAATGACTATGCTCTTGCCAACAGACTTTCCTACTTCTTATGGTCCACTATGCCGGATGATAGACTTTGGTCTTTAGCTAAGACTGGGCTAATCAGAGACAAGAAGGTCTTGAAGTCAGAGCTCGAACGCATGCTTAAAGATCCTAAGTCGAAGCAGCTCACTTTCAATCTGGCAGAGCAATGGCTCGAACTTTGGAAACTTGGCAGTATGGCTCCGGACAGTAAAGACGAACCGCAGTATTATAGACGTCAACTCAATCACCTTAGTAAATTTGAAACTACTGAGTTCCTCGATTATATCCTGAAGAAGAATAAACCGGTAATGGATATCCTGAACGCGGATTACACTTTCATGAATCGTGGTTTAGCAGAATTCTATGAGGTAAATGAATTTCATAAATACCCAAAAGAGGATTTTGTAAAAACTCCAGTTACAGATGAAAGAAGATACGGTATTTTTGGCCATATGGGTATTTTAACAGCAACTGCAAATGGTGTTGATACTTCACAGATCATTCGCGGTCTATGGGTTTATGAAAATATTCTGGGGAAACCTGCTCCTCCACCACCAGAAGGTGTACCTGCTATCGAGCCGGATTTAAGAAACGCCAAGACCATTCGCGACAAGCTGGAAAAACATAGAGAGGATAAGGCCTGTAGTGTTTGCCACAAGAAGTTTGACCACTTCGGTTTTGCTCTGGAAAATTTTGATGCCCTTGGCCGCTGGCGTACGCAATATGTCCAAAGTGTTTCAAAGAGAAAGAAAGTGAAAGTGCCCATTAGCAGCTATGGCAAGATGGTTAGTGGCGATCAATTCGAGGATATCAAAGACATGAGAAAACTTCTTCTCGAGGACGAAGAAATGTTCTGTAAAACCGTCACTTCGAAATTATTAACTATGGCCATGGGCCGTGAAGTAAATGCCTTCGATCGCGAACAGATAGAGTCCATCATGAAAACCGCAAAAGCTCAAGGCAATGGTTTTAAAGATATACTTACTGCTACTGTAACTTCAGACTTATTTAAATCAAAATAACCCTCTCCGAAACACACACAACACGTAAAAAGCTCCGACTCTCTGTCAGAGCTTTAGCTGACAGAACTCACGCATTCAAAAATATTTTCAACGTTTTTAATACTAGATTGATACACTCCGACAGAAACCATAAATAACTATTAAATAATAGCCTAAAACATAAAAAACTTCCGTTTAACGTGTTAT
>JAKVBD010000056.1 GCA_022446985.1 Lentisphaerales bacterium | reverse complement strand
TTTTTATTAACAAATGCTTATTGAATTACACTGAATTTAATTATTAGAGTAGACATTTTAAACGAACGAATGGTTACATTTCTGTGACCAGATTTTTTAAATGAAGAATATCCATTATGATCTGTCGGATCATTTTTGAAATTAAACACTTCTATTTTCTCCTTAGTCTTTGTGACGTAAGTCTTAGTAGTAACCCCAACTTGACTATTCAGAAAAAAATCTGATAAATAATCACGAAGGTCTGAAGTTTTTTCTTTACAGTTCAAACTTTAACTTTTTGACAAAAAATTTAAGAGTTGCTGTCTTCCGCCTGAATTCTCCTGCGTGCTTTAAAGCATAATTAAAAAAAGAATTTTCATCAGGAGACCGAGATTGATACGCCGTAGAACATTTCTTAAAGCAGCAGGTACGTGCCTTGCTCTGCCAAACCTGAATATCTTTGCAGGGAATCAGCAAGAGGCAGTTCGTCGCTTTGTGGGTATTTCCTGTCCACTTGGAGCTTATCCAGCGAGCTTTTTCCCTCAGGGTTCAGGTAAGGATTATAAATTTACGCATGTAAATAAAGCTCTTGAAGGCTGTAAGGATAAAGTCACATTTTTCAAGAATCTCGATCACGGGTTAACTGGAGGTCACCAGGGTATCCACGCTTTATACAGTGGACTAAAGCTGCAAGATGCGACTAAAAACCCTCTGAAGTATCCTCAGAAAAACATCAGTCTCGATCAAAAGTTTGCTGACAATGTTGGTTTCAATACCAGGTTTCATTCACTCTCTGTAGAGCCTGCTCTAAGTAACATGAGTAACCCGCTGAATGTCGTTTCCTGGACTCGCAATGGTATAGCCGTTCCTCGTGTCAATGATCCGGTATTTATGTTCAATAAGTTATTCAGACAGGATTCTGCTCAAGATATTCAAAGAAAGGCAAAACAAGCAGAGCTTCAAGGCAGTATTCTCGATGCCGTTTTAGGACAGTCTAAAACTTTGAATAGCAGATTGGGTAAAGCTGATCAGAGCAAGATGGATGAGTACTTTACTTCCATACGTGATCTTGAAGTTAAGTTGGCCTCTCAGAAACAGTGGTTGACCCGCAAGAAACCAGCAGTCAATGCAGAGCCTACAACGAATGCGGATCAGGTTCAACTTGTTGAATTTTTCTATGACCTTTGCCATTTGGCATTAGTAACTGATTCTACCAGAGCGATCACCTTTCACCTTCCTTTTGGACTCGACCTAAAGCCTCTTGGGATTAATCGTGGCTATCATGGTTGCTCACATCACGGTAAGAGTCCAGAGAGAATTAAAGAATTGCAGACAATCGACAATTTCCACCTGTCGCAGATGGCTCGTTTTATCGGTAAATTGAGTGATAGCGGCATTCTGGATGACACGGTTGTTGCTTATGGCAGTGGCATGAGTGACCCTTCTCAACACAGTAATAAGTGTCTGCCGATTGTCGTAGCAGGTGGTGGATTTAATCATGGTGAACACCGCGTTTACTCTGAAGATCCTCATAAGAAGACTCCACTTTGTAATCTTTGGGTAACTATCCTTCAATCACTTGGTCTTGAACTCGAAAGTTTTGGTAACAGCACTGGTACAATCAGTGGTTTCCACATGGTTTAAGGATAAGCTATATGCGTTTAACTTTAGTATCTATTTTAATCGCTGCAGGTGTTGTATTTTCGTGTAAAACAAAAGACGCACCTAAGCAGGAAGTTGTCATTCAGAATAAGGCGGCAGAAGTGAGCCAGCCGATAGTGGGTAAAGCTGTAGAAAAAGCAGTGAGCTCTGAAAAGAAAGAATACTTTACAGCAAATGTAAAGCCTTTTATGAACCAGTACTGCTCAGATTGTCACAGTGACAAAAAGCAGAAGGGCAAGTTGAATCTTGATCCGGTTGATGGCTTCCACGCTAATCTTGATTCAATTGAGTTATGGCAGGAAATTCACGATCTTCTGGAAGATGGCGATATGCCGCCAGAAGATGAGAAGCAGCCAACTGTCGATGAAAAAGAAAAAGTCATGACCTGGATCGCTTACAATATCGATTCAAAACGCGAAGAGATGAAAAGTGCGGCTTTTACTCATATGCGTCGTCTCAACAGAGCAGAGTATGATAACACCATACGCGATCTGTTGAAGGTAGACACGGAGCTATTGAGTCCTAGTCGTAATTTTCCTGCCGATGGCAAGAAACACAATTTTGCTAACAATGGTGAGACTCTACAGGTCTCTGATTTTCACCTGAAAGAGTACATTGCCGCAGCCCAGGAAGTCATTGATGAGGCAGTTTGGGTAGGAGAAAAGCCGTCTCCTGAAAAGTTTGTTTTTAAACCGCCATTTTATGGGAATGTAAATGTCCTGAAGGCAGGGGCGTATCTCGGTAAAGATAAGTTCCTTGATCTTGTTGAGCAACGATCTTTTGCAACTTCTGAAAAGTTTAAAAATGGTGTAGAGCACTCTGGATACTACAAAATTACTGCCAAAGTTAGATCCATGAACCGTGTTCATAATATGGATAAAAAGCTTTTCCCGGTTCCACAGGATCAGCCTTTGCGTGCATCGATCGTTTTGACTGATGCGAAAACCGGAGATCCTGCCTACTTTACAACTTCAGATCCTATCGTCGGTGATTTTGAATTGCCGGATGACGAAATCACCACAATTTCAGGGACCTACTGGTTGAATAAAGGTTATTCACCCAAGATAGGTTTTCCTAATTCTGTACCTAAATTCAAACCTGCTAAAGGTGGTTTTTTGAGAAAGTATCCAGCCCTTGGTAAGAAGCTGGGGTGGGAAAAAGGCGAAGGAAATGCCTTTGAAAGCTTTGTTGTTGTACAAAGATACTTACAGGAGCATGGCCCTCAAGTCAGGGTTTATGAATTCTCTGTAGAAGGTCCTATTATTCAAGATTGGCCACCAGCTTCTCATAAAGTTATTTTTGGAGAGAAGACTCTTGAAGAGAGCAATGCAAATGAAGTGATCGACAATTTTGCCGCTAAAGCCTATCGTCGTCCGTTGGTCGCTAAAGAGAATAACTCTATTAAGGAGATGATGTCTAATCTGGCTTCGAAAGGATATTCAAAAGAGGATGTCATTAAATCTGGACTTGCAGCAGTACTTTCTTCCCCTCAGTTTATGTACCTTCAGGAAAAGCCTGGACTATTAGATGATTATGCATTGGCTTCGCGCCTTTCATACTTCCTTTGGTCGAGTCAACCTGACGAAGAATTATTCAGTTTGGCAAAGAAAGGAACTTTGAGTCAGCCTGAAGTTTTGGAATCACAGGTAAGACGCATGATCAAAAGTCCAAAGGTAAACAATTTTGTCAATAATTTCGCTGATGCCTGGTTACAACTTGATAAGCTTGGAACTATGCCGCCAGAATTCACTTCATCGCAGATTTACTATCACAATGAACTGGATAAAGCAGGTCGTTTAGAAACCACTAATTTCATTCTCGATCTGGTTCAGAAGAATGGCCAAATTTCAAACTTCCTGGACTCGGATTATACATTTGTGAATCGTGGTTTAGCTGAATTTTACGGCATGAAGGATTTTGAGAAGTACGACATCGATAAATTTGTTAAAGTACCTGTAAAGGACAAAAGGAGAGGGGGACTTCTTGGTCAAATGGGAATCTTAACTGCCACAGCAAATGGTGTTGATACTTCGCCCATTATCAGAGGAGTGTGGTTTCTGGAAAATATTCAGGGCGTTCACTTGAGTGCACCACCACAAGTAGATGCTGTTGAACCGGATATCCGTGGTGCAAAAACTTTAAGACAATTGCTTGAGAAACACCGCGATGACAAAAACTGCAGTGCTTGTCACAAGAAGATCGATCCACCTGGATTTGCGATGGAAAATTTTGACCACATAGGTCGATGGAGGGATGCTTACAACGAGCACTTCGATGAAAAGGAACGTAAGCAGCGAGGCATTGAATTCACCCCAAAAGTTGATCCGAAAGGATATTTGTCGGGTGGTGGTGAATTCAATGACATCGTTGAGTTCAAAAAGCTGCTTCTTGAAGACCAAGAAGGCTTCACTGAAAATCTGGCCAATAAACTTTTGACTTATGCAACTGGTCGTGAAATCCGTAGGTTCGAAAGAGAGGACATCGAAAAACTTGTTGAAGGTATGGGGACTGAAAAAGTCGGTATGCAGGATTTACTTGTGAAAGTAGTGAAATCCGACATTTTCAAAAGAAAATAAACCAAGGGACATGGTCTTGCACCATGAATTTTCGGGAGCTCAGTTTTAGGACTGAGCTCCTCTTTTATATGATATTAATGATGTGAGAGATACAGCAGTATCGCATTTGTTTTTGCCCGCATATAAAACAAAGATATTTACTTAGTCACTTTTTATTTTGGCTTGTAAATATGTTCACTTTTTCTGGCAGCTTGTTGAGCTTTTAATGTATCCAGATCTACTCCTGGATCTCCACTTTCTTGAAGCCATTTTATTAATTCTTCTTTTAGACGTTTTTTGGTGGTGTAGTATTCTGGATTTTCTGCCAGGTTTTTCAGCTCATATTCATCATTTTCTGTATGGTACAGTTCTTCCTTTGGCCGGTTTGTATAACGTTGCACTAGACTATAAATATCGGGGCTGTACGTTGATTCCCAGATCCATGAACCCCAGTATCTGTTATTTAATTCCCCAGTTCCTTTGATCCCCATAAGGTGTTTCTCAATATATTGATTTTCATGCTTTAAGTTCATGATGTAGCGGAATTGACCATCACTGATTGAGCGAATAGGAAATGGCGGTCCTTCTGGTGTATTATTGTGTATTCCATATACATACTTTCTGTGAGTAATGGATTCACCCGTTAGTACTTTTTTGAAGCTGGTGCCGTCATATTTTGAAAGATCTTTGGCTCCAGCGATATCCATGAATGTCGGCAGAACATCAGCATATTGAATGAGAGCATCGGTTCTTTGGTCTTGAGGAGCAGTTCCTGGCCATGCTGCGATAAAGGCTGTGTGTAAACCGGTGTTATAATTTGTCCATTTACAACCAGGGAATTGAGCTCCTTGTTCAGACGTAAATATGACCAATGTATTATCTTTTTGCCCTGATCTTTCCAGGCTTTTCATTATGTCGCCAACCTGACCGTCCATGTAAGTGATTTCAGCTAGGTAACGGCTGAAGGCATCACGGGTTAACTTTGTGTCAGCAATATTACCTGGAAGTTTTATTTTCTTATCAGGATATTGAGTGCGATCACCCATAACCCACGGTACATGTGGCTCGACCAGAGCCACAACCAGACAGAAAGGTTGCTCTTTTTCGGCCATAAATTTTTCGATTCCTTCAGTTTTATGTCCCAAAGTGGGATTTCTTACGCACTTTTGGTCAAAACCTTCGACTTCGGTAAATGGATAAACAGTCTTTGGACTGATATGAGTCTTTCCTGCTATACCTACTCTGTAGCCCAGCTTTCTAAGGTCCTGCGGCATAGTAGTAATGCCTTTATAAGAACTGGAATGGTTCCAGGCAGCACCGTTATTGAATGGGTAAAGACCACTGTAAAGTTCAGACCTACAGGGGTTACACATAGCTTCAGCAACATAAGCTTGATTAAAAGTTAAACTTCTCTTGGCTAAAGAGTCTATATTTGGAGTGAGAGCGTTTTCTCCACCATAGACCGGCAGGTCATTGTAAGTACAATCATCGGCCATTATGATTAAAAAGTTAGTTTGCTTATCTGCTTTTAATGTCAATGACATTAAAAGGGTTATCAATACTAAAAATTTCATTACTTTTTCCTATGTGTTATTTATCTTTTATGATCCAGTTTTTGGGTGCTTTATAGCCACTGCGACCATGGCTGTAATGGTTAATTGGGTTTTGTTGTTTTTGTTTAATTTCTGCCAGTTTCTTCAGCATCTCTTCTACTTTTTCCGGATATTGACTGGCTAAGTCTTTTTGTTCAGTTGAACATTTTTGAAGATTGTACAGTTCAACTTTTTGGGTAGATTTATTGCCTTTGTGATTGATCAGCTTTACCAGCTTAAAATCTCCATAAATAAGAGAATAGTGTTCTTTAGAGGGACTTTGGTGGATATAGCTGAACCATGACCTTTCAGGGCCTTTAGATTGACCTTGAAGGACAGACAAAATATTTTCACCATCGATAGAATATTTTATTTTCTCAAGTTCGATACCGGCCACTTGGCAAATTGTCGGCAAGACATCTATGTAACCGATTGGAGAACTGTTAATTTCCAGGCCTCCACTGATATTTCCTTTTGGCCAGCGGGCTGCTGCACAAACCCGGATACCGCCTTCATAAACCGAGAATTTACCGTCGCGGATTTCTGTTTTTGATTTGACTTTATTAACGCCGCCATTATCAGAGTAAAAAAGAACAAAAGTGTTGTCGGCTATTTTTAACTCATCGAGTTTGTTTAGTATTGTTTCAATACCATCATCCATCGATTTAACCATTGCAGCATAGATTTGCCGGTTTCCCGTTAAATTTGGAAATTCAGCTATGTCTTCTTCTTTAGCCTGAAAAGGAGAGTGGGGCGCATTAAAGGGAAGGTAAATGAAAAAGGGTTCATTTTTCTTATGTGATTCTTCTATGTAATTGACCGTTTCTTTCGCTAAAAGGTCGGTAGCGTATCCTTCTTCAAATACCGGTTGATTATTCCTATGCCAGTCATTTTCTCCTTCGCGCCCATGAGTAAAGTAGTCGATAGCCCCATTTAAATGGCCGTAAAAATGGGTGAATCCCTGATTCAAAGGAAGGTGAGCTTCTTGAGAATGTCCCAGGTGCCATTTGCCAATAATGGCCCTGCGATTGTAGCCATTTTTAGCTAAAATTTTGGGTAAAGTCATCAGTTTAGGTTCAAGGCCCCGTTTACGCCAGGGCGGGATCACAGCTCGCATCAGCCCCAGAGTGTGAGGCCAACGGCCAGTCATAGTCCCGACTCTTGTAGGAGAACATACAGGGCAGGCGTAAAAGCGATTAAGTTTAACTCCTTCATTAGCAATACGGTCAATAGCAGGAGTCTGAATGGCTGCGTTCTGATCCGCAGTAAATGAAACATCATTGTAACCTAAATCATCCGCGATTATGAGCAAGATATTTGGTTTTTTCGCAGCTGGGGCATTCAGAATTAAGATCAGTAGAACGAATGGTATAAATTTCATTTTTTCTTCTTCTTTTTGTTGAACCTGGTAGGCGCATTGCCATTATCTTTTGGAAGTGTGCTGTTCCAACTTTTGAGACGTTCAGTCATCTTTTGAGTGAGTTCTGGGTACTGGCTGGCGAGGTTATTGTTCTCTGCAGAATCATCAATTAAATTATAGAGCTGTGGGTTTGAACCATCATAATTACAAAGCAGTTTCCAGTCGCCATCGCGCATGGCAAGATCAGGAAGGTTTTTAAAGCCATAATATTCTTTTCTATCTGGAGGTCTTCTGTAAAAAATAGGAGCCTTTCGAGAGGCTGTTGAGTTCCCTATTAAAGTATCTGTTAGCGCTTCTCCATCGTAATTTACGTTAGAGCTCACACCAGCCAATTTGAGAAGTGAGGGCACCAGGTCTATTGCAGAGAAGATAGATTGTTTATTGCTAGTTCCTTGTTTATTTTTAGCCAAAATTCCCGGACCCCAGACTACTAAAGAGGAGCGAATACCTCCTTCAAATAAGTGAGTTTTATAGCCTTTGAGATTGTCCGCTCTACCGGCATCTTTTTCTGGACCATTATCTGAACAGATAAGAATGAGTGTATTGTTCCTAAGTTTCGAGTCATTCTTTACGAAATTAAAGAGTGGTGCAAATTGTGCATCCATTTCTTCTAGAACACTGAGGTAAAGACTGCGTTTATCGGCCCCGCGCTGCCACCCTTCCAGAGTGGGGAAGAAAGGCGAGTGAACATCATCCGGCCAGAGATTAATATAAAAGGGTTTATTTTCTTTTTGGGCTTTTCTAATAAAGTTTACTGAAGCTTCGGTAAAGCCCTTGGTAATTTTTGCCCGGTCAGTCCAGATAACTTCACCGCGTCCCAGTTTTTCGGAATCCTGCCATATTTTTCGGAATTCTGGCTTTTGTGGAGTTCGAACCAGTGGTAGTAACCTTGGGCCAAGACCTTCAAAATTAGTTAGAGATTGATCAAAGCCATACTCAGTGATTAACGGCGCATCACCAACATTTCGTTGTCCGCCCATATGCCATTTACCAAAATGTCCGGTAGCATAACCCGCTTGTTGTAGACTTTTGGCGAGCATAGGTGCTTTAGGGTCGAGCCAATTGGCAATTCCGCGCTGTTTATTTAATTCACGATGTGCCAGATAAGAAGAAATTTTCCAGCGTTGCGGGTATTGGCCGGTGGAAATCGCGACTCTCGATGGGGAACAGATAGGTGAGTTTACATAAAATTGTTCAAAGCATATGCCTTCGGAAGCCAGAGAATCAATATTTTTTGTTTGAGCATCAGTGTTACCAAAGCAGGAAAAGTCAGACCATCCCATGTCATCAATGAATACCAATACGATATTTGGTCGATCTGCAGCAATTGCTGTAAATGAAATGAACAGCATTAGAGTAAGTGAAAGTTTCATTTTTTTCCTATTTAAAAATATATCTATATATAAAAATACTTGTATGGAGCAGCGAATATGACTCTTTCGATATAGAATATACTAAATAATTGTTAATTGATTGTCTCAAATAATCTTCTTTTTACGTGCTGAGCTATACATATTTACTACTTTGGAGAATTTTAATGGATCGTCGTAACTTTTTGAAACTTGCAGGATGCTCTTTTGTTTTGCCCAATCTGGATGTACTTGCGAATGCTCAGATTAAGAAGATTAAAAGGTTAATGTGCGTTACGACTCCTTTGGGAATGATACCAGAAGAATGGTTTCCCAAAGGGACGGGTTCGTCTTATACTCCGAGTAAATTACTCAAAATTATAGATCAATTCAGAAGCGATTTTACAGTATTTTCCAACCTCGATCACGGCAAGTATGGTAAAGGTGGGCACAGTGGAGTGCATTCCTTTTTGAGTGGCGTACGTATTCCAGACTCTAAAGGCTTTCCAGAAAGAAACATAAGTATTGACATGAAGGCAGCTATGTATCTAGGGAAACACACGCGATTTCCTTATCTCAATTACCGTGTGGGAGGAACAGGTAGTGGCGGAAGTTTTACAAAAACAGGTGTGCAGGTTCCGACAATAAATGATGTCGGCGAAGCTTATAAGAATCTGTTTCTGAATGAGAGTGTCGCCAAGAGAAATATTAAAGCGCAGGAAATGTCTCTTGATTTAAAAATTCTATCGTCAGTATATGCACAAGCTAAGCCGAGAACTGCTAATCTAGGGAAAGAAGACAGAGAAAAGTTTGAAGAGTATTTCAATGGCGTTAATGAGTTGGGGAAAGAAATTCAAAGTAGCAAGAAGTGGGTCACCGTTGATAAACCAAAGACCTCAATGCCCAGACCTGCCTCAGAAGATATTACGCAAGACCTGCCGTTATTTTATGAATTGATATTCCAGGCATTTAACACTGACTCTACAAGAGTAGCCACTTTGGAATTACCCTATAGCTTTGATACTTCTGTTCTGGAGGTGGATAGATCTTATCACGGTGCATCTCATCACGGCAAAGCTCATGGAGCATTAGAGATGATGTACAAGATTGAATCCTTTTGGATGAAGACCTTGGCCGATTTTGTCGGGAAATTGAAAAGTACTAAAGATCCTCTTCAAGATGGCAGCCTTTTAGATAACACTGTCATCGTCTTTGGCAGTGGTTTGGGGAACTCCAGTTCTCATGATAATAGTGATTTACCGGTAATGGTCATGGGCGGAGGCTTTAAACATAAGACTCACCTCATATGTCCTGGCGGTGCCAGTTCAAATAAAAAGCATTCAGGAAAAGGGCGACTGCCATTAAGTAATCTTTGGTTAAGTGTTCTACAGCAAGTGGGCTGTCCGATTGGTTCTTACAACAGAGCTTCAACAACTTTAAATGGCTTTGAACCGGTATAATCTCATGAACAAAACTATTCTCAAATACTTTTCAATTTACTTAGTGATACCCTTATCTCTTATGCTTGCTGCCGAGAAAAGACCGTTGCCTCAGTTCACAGAGACTCACGCAAATGAGATAACTCCATTCCTGAATAAGTATTGCACACAGTGCCATGGCGATAAAAAGCAAAAAGGTAAATTGCGTCTCGATACGCTGGCTTCTATTTCTGCAGATTCCCAAAACTTAAATACCTGGCTGGAGGTTTTGTCACAGGTAGACCAAAGGGAAATGCCTCCAGAGGATGAAGCTCAACCAACAGCAGAGGAATTGGACGTATTTAAAAGCTACATCATCAATGGATCAAAAGAAGCCAGAAAATATATGGAGCGCCCTGGTCAATCAGTGATGATGAGAAGACTGAATAATGAGCAGTATAAGAATACACTTAGGGATTTACTCAAGATCGATTTATCGATTTATAATCCGATAAGAAAGTTTCCTCTCGATCAAACGGATGAGCATTTTAGGAATATCGGTTCAGCCCTTGTGAATTCGAGTTTTTTATTGAAAGAACAATTAATCACCGCCAAAGAAATAGCTGACAAAATTCTGATTGATCTGGAAAAACCAAAGAAAAAGTCCTGGGAATTTAAGCCTCCTTATACTCAGACAACCGAAGATAAAAAGAAAGAAGGCGGCCCTTATCCTGGTATGTCACAGGCCAATAAGCTGATGGCGAAAATTGGTGGTTCTAAATTTCATAACATTTACCAGAATGTTGAGTTAAAGAAAGGCTATATGTGGATCCACAAGTTCAGAGAAGGAGTCCCGGAAGATGGTTTTTACAAAGTAACCTTTCGAGTTCAAGGAAGAAACCAAGATTACAAGGCCCCGGAAAAATTGGTCCGCCATGACAAAAGAGAAAAATTACTGGCCACCATAAGTGTAGCGAACGAAAAATTCGGTGCCATATCTCTCCGAAGTCCCTATGATCAAGACCTTGAGACTTTTGAGCTGGAAAGCGATAAATGGATGGAAATCGGAGGGGTATACTGGATAGAGAAAGGTTATAGCCCAAGGCTCTCTTTTCCATCTGGGTCCAACAAAGTTAAGCATATCAAATCGGTGATGGGAAAGAAGAAAGAATATGCTGATATTTTGTATCCTGTACCTCAGAAAAAAGCAGATAAAAGCAAGCAGAAGGGTGGCGGTAAAAAGAAAATCACTACAGGCAAAAAATATCAGCCGCCAGGTGGAAATAATTGGGAACGCTTTTTGAAAGCCTATGATGATGTCGGCCCTGTATTGCGTTGCGACAATGTAAAAATTGAAGGCCCCATTTATAAAGAATGGCCACTTCCTGCCTATAAAAACATTTTAGGGACAACCCCTGTTGCTGAAGCCGATCCCAAACAGGTCGTTTATGACCTGGCAGAGAAAGCCTTTAGGGGCCCGGTAACAGCTGACGATCTGCAAAGTATCTATGCTTTGATGGACAGTGAGAAAGAAGCCGGTGCGGATAATAAAAGTCTCATTCGTATGGGAATCAGTGCCTTGCTCATTTCAGATCGCTTTTTATACTTTGATGAACAGCCGGGAGAATTGGATACTTATGCGATAGCCAATCGTCTGTCCTATTTTTTATGGTCTTCTATGCCGGATGAAGAACTGATGAATCTGGCCAAGTCAGGAGCAATTACCAAGCCATCGGTGATTAAACAACAAGCCAGACGAATGCTGAATGATGAAAAGGCGACGGCCTTTATAAAAGGCTTTGTGAATGATTGGTTGCAATTAAATAAAATTGGTCAGATGAGACCGGATCCCCAGCAAGCAAAAATCTATTATCGCGAATTGCTTGAAAACCACATGAAAAATGAGACGATTTACTTTTTCGAAGAAATTTTAAAACAGAATAAGCCAGTCACAGATTTCATTGATGCTGACTACACCTACATGAACAGAGGGCTTGGTAAATTTTACGGGTACAAAAATTATTTAAGTTTACCTAAAAATGGCTATGAAAGAGTAAAGGTTACTGACCCCAGAAGAGGTGGATTACTTGGTCAAATGTCCGTTTTGACGGCGACGGCAAATGGTGTAGATACCAGTCCAATAACCAGAGGCGTTTGGGTCCTGGAAAACATTATGGGTATTCATTTACCACCTCCTCCTGAAAATGTTGCAGCTGTTGAGCCGGATGTCAGAGGTGCAACGACTATCAGGCAACAGTTGGAGAAGCATAAAAATGTAGCTTTTTGTAATGACTGTCATAGAAAGATCGATCCAGCTGGTTGGGCTTTGGAGAGTTTCGACGCCATTGGTCAATTAAGAGAACAATATGTCTATACCCTTGATCCAGATAAAATAAAAAACGCTAAAGGTATGAAAATTGATACATCAGGCAAAATTCATACCGGTGAAACCTACAAGAATATCGTCGACTTCAAAAAAGTGCTGTTGCAAAAGAAAGATGATTTTACCCGTTGCTTAATTAAGAAATTGATGACCTATGCTTCTGGCAGAACAATGGAAGCTTTAGATAATGAAGAAATCAATCGAATTCTTAGCGAAGTGAAACCAAAAGGTTCGAGGCTTCAGGATATAATGCTGGAAATTGTCACCAGCAAAATATTTTTGACTAAGTAGCAGTGTTTCAGATTCACCAGTTTTGAATGAGTATTCACTTTACTCGATGGGAGACCACTAAGACAATATCACCAGAGTGTCTCTTGCAGACTTTTGTTGCCGTATAGATATCTGATATAAGTTTCTTTAAATCAATATTTTAAGAATTTTTGAATATGCAGAATACTCGAAAATTGGGCATTGCTAAGCGGCCAACTCTTTGGGGAGAGGAATTAGAGAAATGAATAAAAGATTTACCTTACTTGAGCTACTCGTTGTTATCGCCATAATTGGTATTCTCGTGACCATACTTGTTCCGTCGCTTGTTAAAGCCAGACAAGCAGCTTTTCAGGGAGTGTGCGCCAGCAACATGAAACAAATTGGCTACACCCATTTTACTTATTCAGTAGACTCGAATGCTTATGTACCGCCAGCCAGTAATCTTGAGATTGGCGCAAGCTCCTTCAATGGTAGTAACGACAATGTTACGTGGGATGACGCCATGATGGATTATGTCGGTTACGAGCTGAGTGTATCGGAAAAAAACAGAGAATTCCTCAAGGTTGCCGACCATCCAGACTTTCCTAGAATGTTTCACTGCCCGGCCGATCCTATCATAGAGGGGCAGAATGGCGGCATTCGCAGGTCTTACTCTATGTCCGAAGGCAAGCCCAAGGCTAATCATAAGTTGCGGGGAATGGGTGGGAAACTCTGGTCAACGCGCATTTCAATGCCTGATGGCCCCAGTCTGACAGCCCTGAACATTGAAACCGATCACAAAAACAACCGCATGGGCAAAGCTCGCTACGCAGCCTTTGAAAAGCAGCAACATTTGGACCCCACCTATATCGGTAATCCCAACGGAAAAAGTGAAACTTTTGGACTTCACCGACCAGGTAGCGGTAAGTACAATTACCTCTTTGTCGACGGTCACGTGGCTTTTCACAATGTTTTGAATACAAATGCTCCAGGCCAAACGACCTGGGGGCCCCATAATGGAATCATGACCATCGACGCAGACGATAATCCTGATAACTTATAGATGTTGGGGGAATTGTAATAGACAAGATACAAATATTTAAGGTCTATTAACTATAAATTCCTTGGATGGATAGTAGCGAAGTCCGACAATTCCAAAATAAAATAGATCAGAGATACGCCCTTGAGTTAAGAATTTACAGGAGTGCAGTTTTAGGACTGAGCTCCTTTTTTTATTTTCCTTAAAGTTAGTGTCTCAGGCGGTCCTTTTTTTGCGTGCATACTCATATAATAAGATCACTATATGGAGAATTTTGATGGATCGTCGATACTTTTTAAAAGCCGCTGGAGTTTCAATAGCTCTTCCCGGATTGGAGTCATTTGCTAATACTAAGAAAGCAGAAAAAGTTCGTCGCTTTGTTGGTATCTCCGGCCCATTAGGAGTTTATCCTCCTGGCTTTTTTCCAACTGGAGAAGGTAAAAACTTTCAGTTTAATGATACGACTAAACCACTAGAGGCAATCAAACAAGACTTGACTGTCTTCAAAAATCTTGACCACGGATTAACCGGTGGTCACGGTGCTGTCCACACACTTTTCAGTGGCGTAAAGTTACAGACGGCCAAGTCCAACCCAATTGATTACCCTGAGAAAAATATCAGTCTTGATCAAAAATATGGTGACTTCATCGGTCACAATACGCGTTTCCATTCTCTTGCAGTCTGTCCTTCAGAGATAAATAAGATAGGTTTAGGCAACAATACCAGCTGGACAAAGAATGGCATAGCAGTGCCAAATATTGAAGATCCGGGTCTTTTGTTCGATAAACTCTTCAAACAGGACAGCCCACAGTTAATTAAAAGTAAACAGAGAAGAGCAGATATCCGCAATAGTGTTCTCGATGCAGTAATGGATCAGGCAAACTTCATGAACAAAAAAGTCGGTAAGGCGGATAAAGAAAAGCTTGATCAGTATTTTACCTCCATACGTGGTCTTGAGAAGCAAATCACAGCTAAAAAGTCATGGTATGCTAAAGAAAAACCTGCTGTTGAAGATATGAACCTGACTGCAGAAACGCAGGATAAGCTTTTTCCCATCTACTTTGATTTGCTTCATTTAGCTTTACAGACAGACTCTACAAGGTCGGCCATATTCCACGTCCCATTTGGCTTTGATCTCACTGGTATAGGGGTGGCTAATCGCGGCT
Source organism: Lentisphaerales bacterium (assembly GCA_022446985.1). Lineage (GTDB taxonomy): Bacteria > Verrucomicrobiota > Lentisphaeria > Lentisphaerales > Lentisphaeraceae > JAKVBD01. The sequence continues at coordinate 18,606 of JAKVBD010000056.1, read as the reverse complement.
ACCATGGTTGCTCACATCACGGCAAAAATGAAGGTGCAGTAGCAGACCTTAAAAAGGTCGACACATTCCTCATGAAACAGATGACACGTTTTGTGAAGAAGCTTAAAGAAACCAATTTGCTGGATGACACCGTTGTCGTCTTCGGCAGTGGTATGAGTGATGGCTCTCCACACAGTAACAAATGTCTGCCTATTGTCGTCGCCGGCGGTGGCTTTAACCATGGTGAATACAGAATCTACTCAGAGGATGAGAAGAAAAAAACTCCTTTATGTAATCTTTACGTAACCATCCTTCAGTCTCTCGGTATAGAAGAAGACCGTTTTGGTAACAGCACTGGTACAATCAGTGGCTTCCACATGGTTTAGGAGCAGAGATTATGAGAGTATTATCACTGATATTGCTGATTTGTACAGGCATTGCCTGTACTGTTGCAGTCAAACATGACAAGCAAAGTGAAAAGTCTGGCGAAGCTGCAGTCAGTCAGCATCCGGTAGCTCAGCAGTTGGTCAATCCACATCCTGTTGGTCAGGGCGATGCTTATTTTGCTGAAAGTGTTAAGCCGTTTATGAATAAATATTGCTCAGACTGCCACAACAATAAAAAGCAGAAAGGTAAAGTCAATCTTGAGCCGATTAACAGCTTTGAAGCAAATCTGGATTCTGTTGAACTTTGGCAGGAGATGTACAATCAGTTGGAAGATGGCGATATGCCACCGGAAGATGAAGTGCAGCCGACTAAGCTTGAAAGAGACAAAATCATGGAATGGATCTCTGTTCAGATTGATGCTAAGCGCGATGAAATGCAAAATGCTGCTTTTACTCACCTGCGTCGTTTAAATAAATTTGAATACGATAGAACCGTTGCTGATTTGTTGAAAATCGATACTGAGATCAACAGCCTAAGTGAAAGCTTTCCTGCTGACGATTTGGTAGAGAACTTCAAAAACAATGGTCAGGCACTGCAAGTGTCAGCATTTCACCTGGCAGCTTATGTTGAGGCCGCAGAAAAAGCAGTTGATAAAGCAGTATTATTTGGCGAAAAACCAAAAGTTGTTACCAATACTTATAGCCCGCCTTATTCCAAGAGCCGCAATGTTCTGAAAGCTGCCAGAGCTCTGGGTAAAGATAAATTTATGGATCTGGTTGAGACTCGTTCTTTTGCTTTTCACCCAAATCAGTTGAGTGGAGTTCCAGAGTCAGGCTACTACAAAGTCACAGCTAAAGTTCAGGCTCGTAACCGTGTGCATGAACTCAACCCGAGAGGTTTTCCTATTCCACAGGAGAATCCTCTAAGAGCTTCTATTGTTCTTTCGAACCCTGAAACTGGAGATGCGAATTACTTCACTGTTTCAGATAAAACAGCGGAAGAGTTTGAGCTGCCGGATGAGAAAGTAGTTGAAGTGTCAGGTAAGTACTGGATCGAAAAAGGTTATACAGCAAAGGTTGGTTTTCCGACTTCTGTGCCATCATTTAAGCCAGCAAAGCGTATTGGCATTGACCAGAAGAAGTTTAAGGAATTCTTCACCCAAAAGGGAGCGTATGCCGGTTTCCTGCAGTCACAAAAAGTTATGCAGGATCACGGACCTGTTGTAAGAGTTTTTGAGTTTAAGATTGAGGGGCCATTTTACAATCAGTGGCCTAAGCCATCTCACCATAGTCTTTTCGGTACAAAAACTCTTGATGAAGTGGACGTCAATGAAGCCATCGATTCCTTTGCGGAAAAAGCTTTTAGAAGACCTCTTAAGGTTGGAGAGACAGACGCAATTAAAAACTTGATGAATAGGATGCAGGCAGGAGATTTTTCCAAGCTTGAGGCATTGAAAGCCGGTCTTGTTGCAGTTCTTTCTTCTCCACAGTTCTTTTACCTGAGCGAGAAAAAAGGTCAACTGGATGACTATGCCCTGGCTTCACGCCTGTCATACTTCCTTTGGTCAACTATGCCGGATGAAGAACTTATGGAAGTGGCGAAAGCCGGTAAGCTTTCAAAGCCTGGAGAATTAGAGAAACAGGCACTTCGCATGATTAAGAGTCCGAAGATTGATGGTTTTGTCAATAGTTTCTCTGATGGGTGGTTACAGTTGGATAAACTGGGGACTATGCCTCCGGATCGCAAAGTGACTCAGGTTTACTACATAAATGACCTTGAAAATGCCGGCCGTCAGGAAACTGTCCATTTTGTTAAGCACCTGCTTGCAACAAATGGCAAGTTAACTGACTTCCTGAATTCAGATTATACTTTTATGAATAGAGGTCTGGCAAAATTCTATGGTAAAAAGGATTTCGAATCATTTGACTACAATGAATTTCAGAAAACTAAAATTACCGATCCACGCCGTGGCGGTCTTCTAGGACAGATGAGTTTGCTGACTGCTACAGCAAATGGCGTCGATACCACACCGATTATCCGCGGTATGTGGGTTTTAGAAAACCTCTTTGGTGAACACCTCGAGGCCCCACCAGGAATACCGGCTGTTGAACCGGATGTACGCGGTGCGACAACGCTTAGAGATCTTTTGGAAAAACACCGTAAAGATAAAAACTGCTACGCTTGTCACAAGAAAATTGATCCTCCTGGCTTTGCACTTGAGAACTTCGATCATATCGGTCGTTGGCGGGATATCTATAACGAGCATCTGAGTGAAAGAGCCAGTAAGCAGGCTGGTATAGAAAAGAAGCTGCCAGTTGACTCGAAAGGTGAAATGGCTGATGGTCAGCAATTTAACGGGATCATTGAATTTAAGAAAATCCTGATGAATAAACAGGGCACTTTCACTAAGGCTTTGGCAGGAAAACTTCTTTCGTACAGTACAGGCCGTAAAATTCGCGCTTTTGAAAAGCCAGCAGTTGAAGAGATTGCTAAAGATCAGGAAAACTTCAGGGATCTTCTCGTCAGTGTTGTTAAATCTGAAATGTTCAGAAGAAAGTAGTTAAAAATTTCGACGTGTGAGCAGGGAGCGAGGTTTAAAAAGTCTTGCTCTCTTTTTTGTTTGTAAAAAATTATTGTGATGTTGTTTTGCCTATATTTGACAAAAATAACATTTTCTTTAAAATTGCTGTCTCGATTGACCCTTAGATTACGTGCTACTTGTTAAATCTTTATAATTTAGGAGTATCATTTCATGGATCGTCGTAACTTTCTAAAAGCCGCTGGAGTTTCCATTGCCTTACCTAATCTGGAAGCATTTTCCAGTACCAAAAAAGGTGAAAAGATCAGGCGTTTTGTCGGTATTGCAGGACCGCTTGGAGTATACCCGCCAAATTTCTTCCCGAAGAAGGGAGGTAAAAATTATCAATTCAATGAGTCGACTAAAGCCCTTAAAGACTTCAAAAGTGATATCACTATTTTCAAAAACCTTGATCATGATCTAAATGGCGGGCACCGTGGAGTTCATGCTCTTTTTAGTGGTGTGAAACGGGAAGATGCCAATGCGAATGTTTTATTCCCGGAGAAGAACATCAGCCTTGATCAGAAATTTGCGAATTATGCCGGCTATAAAACCCGCTTTCACTCATTAGCAGTTTGTCCTTCAGGGAAAAATAAATTAAATCTTATGAATACCACGACCTGGACTAAAAATGGTATTGCTGTGCCGAACATAGAAGACCCAGCCGTACTATTTGACAAACTATTTAAACAAGAATCCCCGCAAACAATTAAAGACAAAAAGAGAAAGTCGGGTATTCACACCAGTATTCTGGATACAGTTATGGGGCAGGCTAAGATCATGAATAAAACTCTTGGCCGAGCAGATCAGACAAAAATGGATCAGTATTTTACTTCTATCCGTGGCTTGGAAAAGAAGATTCAGGTTCAGAAGGGCTGGTTCGATAAAGATAAGCCAAAAGTGGATAAAATGTCTATGGCTGCAGCAAGCCAGCATGACTTGTTTCCGATTTTCTTTGATTTACTGCACCTGGCTTTAGTGACGGATTCAACGCGTTCCTGTGTTTTTCACGTCCCCTTTGGTTTTGATCTAAGTGGAATTGGTATCACTGAGAGAGGGTATCATGCTTGCTCACATCACGGTAAAAACCCAGGTGCGACCAAGGACTTAACTGAAGTCGACACTTTTCTTCTAAGTCAGAAAGCAAGATTTCTCGGTAAATTGAAGGAAAGTAATATTCTTGATGACACCGTTGTTGTCTTTGGCTCTGGTATGAGTGATCCGTCAAAACACAGCAATGTATGCCTGCCTATCGTTGTTGCTGGCGGTGGCTTCAACCATGGGGAGCACAGAATTTATTCTGAAGATCCACATAAGAAAACGCGCCTTTGTAATCTTTACCTGACTATCCTGCAATCTCTTGGAGTTGAGGAAGAACGCTTTGGTAACAGCACTGGTACAATCAGTGGCTTCCACATGGTTTAACAGGAGCGGTAGATGAGAGCTTTAATCATAATGTTAGTCATTTGTGTAGGCATAGCCTGCACATTGAAAGTTCAACACGAAAAAACATTTGCCGAACAAAGAAAGGTTCCGGCGAATGAATTAAAGCCAGAAGCTGTAGTGGATCATCAGCTGTCATCTGTCAGTCAAAGTGATGAAATTTTAGAAATACCAGTAAGTTCATCTAGAACCCCAGAACCGGTAGTCAAAGCTGATCCATTCTTTAAAGCCACTATCAAGCCATTTATGAATCAGTATTGTTCTGACTGTCACAGCAATAAAAAACAGAAAGGTAAATTGAATCTCGAACCGATCCAGGGTTTTGAGGCGAATCTTGAATCCGTTGAATTGTGGCAGGAAATGTATGATCAATTGGAAGAAGGTGACATGCCTCCAGAAGATGAAACTCAGCCATCTGCAGCAGAAAAAGAAAAGGTAATGTCGTGGATTGCTCTGCAGATAGATTCTAAGCGTGAGGAAATGAAGAATGCTGCCTTTACGCACCTGCGCCGCTTAAATAAATTTGAGTATAATCGTACCGTCAGTGATTTACTTAAGATCGATACATCACTCAAAAGCTTGAGCCGTAACTTTCCTGCCGATGACCTTAAAGAGAATCTCACTAATAATGGCGAAGCTCTGCAAGTATCGGCATTTCATATGGAAGCTTATATAGCAGCAGCTGAAGAAGCAATTGATATGGCGGTGCACTTTGATAAGAAGCCAAAAGTACAATCTTACACTTACCTGCCGCCATATAAGAAAAGCGGCAATGTCCTAAAAGCTGCCAGAGCGATAGGCAAAAACAAGTTCATAGATTTAGTCGAACAGCGTTCTTATGTGTTCCACTCTGATCAGGAGAGTGGTGTTTCTGAATCCGGTTATTACAAAGTGACCGCTAAAGTTCAGGCGCGTAACCGCAAACATGAGCTCGATCCTAAAGGCTTCCCTATTCCACAGGATCAACTTTTAAGAGCGTCAATTGTTCTTTCTAATCCTGCTAGTGGAGATGCTAACTACTCTACATCTTCAGACAGAACAGTTGAAGAGTTTGAATTACCGGACGAAAAGGAAATAACCATAAGCGGTAAGTACTGGATCGAAAAAGGCTACACCGCGAAAATCGGTTTTCCTACTTCTGTTCCACGGTTTAAAAGTGCAAAAGGTAAAGGCATAGACTGGAAGAAACACCCTAAATTTTTTAAGAATGTCAAAGGCGCCTATGCCAAGTTTTTAAGTTCTCAGAAGTTTATGCAGAACCATGGTCCGGTGATTAGAGTCTTTGATGTTAAGATAGAAGGACCGTTTTACAATGAGTGGCCAATAGCTTCACATAAAAACCTTTTTGGTGATCAAAGTTTAAGTGAGATAAATGTCGATAGTGCTATTGATTCATTTGCGGCCAAAGCTTTTAGAAGACCGATCAAGGCTGAAGACACAGTGCTGATTAAAAAGCTCATGAAAGATTTGGGGGGACATGGTTACACAAAAGAAGAAGTTCTCAAAGCCGGACTTGTGGCAGTTCTTTGTTCGCCTCAGTTTTTCTACTTACAGGAAAGCAAAGGCGCTTTGGATAATTATGCGTTGGCTTCCCGCCTATCATATTTCCTTTGGTCCACTATGCCGGATGAAAAACTCATGGCAGCGGCAAAATCAGGAAAACTGTCTAGCCCGGCAGAATTGGAAAGACAGGTGCTCCGTATGATTAAAGACCCGAAAATTGATGGCTTTATTAATAGTTTTGCGGATGGCTGGCTACAGCTGAATAAGCTGGGCTCCATGCCTCCTGACCTTAAAACACATGTTTACTATGTGAATGATCTGGAAAATGCCGGCCGTCAGGAAACTATTCACTTCATCAAAGACCTTTTGATTAATAACGGTAAAATCAGCAATTTCTTAAATTCGGACTACACCTTCATGAATAAAGGCTTAGCGGCTTTTTATGGTCACAAAAATGCCAGGCCTTTCAAATATGATGAGTACCGCAAGACAAAAATTACCGATCCACGTCGTGGCGGTCTTCTTGGTCAGATGAGTTTACTGACAGCCACAGCAAACGGGGTTGATACTACGCCGATTATTCGCGGTATGTGGGTTTTGGAAAATATACTCGGAGAGCACCTTGAAGCTCCTCCGGGAATTCCGGCAGTTGAGCCGGATGTACGAGGTGCAAAAACTCTCAGACAGATGCTGGAAAAGCACCGTAAAGATAAAAATTGCTATGCCTGTCACAAGAAAATTGACCCGCCGGGCTTTGCTCTTGAAAGTTTTGACCACATTGGTCGTTGGCGCGAAAATTATAATGAGCATCAAAGAAAAGGCACTAAGTTACCGGTTGACTCAAAAGGCGAAATGTCTGATGGCCAAAGCTTTAATGATATAGTCGAATTCAAAAAGATTCTCATGACTAAAAAGGATCAGTTTGCCAATACATTGACAGAGAAAATCCTGACCTATGCCACCGGTCGTGAAATCCGGGCCTTTGAAAAAGATGAAGTTCAAAAAATTGCTCATGGCAATGACAACTTCAAAGACTTGATGGTTCGTGTCGTTAAATCAGAATTTTTCAGAAGGAAGTAAGGGAAGGTCGCTTCTCTTAAATTAAGCTTTTTCGGCCGTAAGTGTCTGAATTGGTAATAGTTTGCGTATGGATATCTAAATTTATGGATGGAACGTTCAATAAGTGATCCGTCCGATAGATATGGGAGAGGATATATGAAAAAATTTACATTACTGGAACTGTTAGTGGTTATTGCCGTTATTGGTGTGCTGATAACACTTTTACTTCCTTCTTTACAGCAGGCCAGAGCTGCTGGCTATCAGGCATTATGCGCTAGTAATCAAAAGCAGTTAGGCATTGCCACTTTTGCTTACATAAAGGAAAATCGTGGCTTATATATGTCCAATTGGAAAGACAGCAATTGGGCGGCAGAGGGCAGAAGTGGCCCTACAGATAACAGTAGTTGGCATTATAAGCTTCGAAATTACCTTAATTTGACCATGACGAATACAGGTCAATATAAAGAAGAAGTTCCCAATGTACTTCAGTGCCCGGTTGAGCCAAAGCCTTATAAAGACAATTCAGTGAGGACTTATTGCTCGTACCAATTTACATATAGAAATAACCGACTAAAAAAGAATCCTGGTGTTGTTATGGAAAATAATGCCACTAAGAAATTTATAACAACCATATCTTTTCCCGGAGAGACAGTCGCAGCTGTCGAACAGCATCAAAGGAGTTATATCAATGTTGTCGGTGGCAGTGCTGTTCAATCAAAGGAATTTAATGTTATGGAAGGTGCCGTAGCAGATAGCGAACTTCTTTACCCACACAAATCTAGAAAAATGCAGCTTATGTGGGTCGATGGTCATGTGAGTATGGTGAGCAGTAATTCTCTTTTTGATACTTCTGAAAATACCGACCCGAATACAGCTCAGGGAACTTTGTGGGATTCTGAGCGCTAGAATGGTCTTATTTGGAATTTGAAGTGTCTTTCACATAAAAAAATAAAAATTCATTAAAGTGTCTTTTCTAGCAGAGTTTTTGCGTATTGATGTCTATTAATCATCTAAAAACTTGGTCTATCACTGATGAATGTGGAGAGTATAGATGAAAAGATTTACATTAATTGAGCTGTTAGTTGTAATAGCAATCATAGGCATTTTAGCAACATTGCTCATGCCATCGCTGCAAAAAGCCAGAGAGGCTGGTTACTATACTGTTTGTAGTAGCAATATGAAGCAGATTGGTGTTGCTACTGCCATATATGTCGGTGAAAATGACAGTTACTACATGACGAACTGGAAGGATGATAATTGGGCTGCAGATGGAAGAAGTGGGGCCGTATCTTCCAGTAGTTGGCACTATAAACTTTCGAGTTACCTTGGATTGAGTCCTAATGGTACAGGTCAGTATATTGAAGAGAATCCCGAAGTCGTTCAGTGTCCAACAGAACCAGAGAAGTACACAGATAAGAGAACTTACTGCTCCTACCAGTTTACTTTTAGGGGAGGAAATACGACTAAACATCCTGGGGTCGTAGGCAGTTTCAATGAGCATGCGCAGAATATTGCAAAAATAAGCTTTCCAGGAGAAACTGTGGCCCTGGTTGAAAAATTGAACAGCTCAAAGCTCAATGTCGTTGCCGGTAGCGCAATTAAGTCACAAGAGTACAATTTTTTTGAAGGCGCTCCGGCAGTAGATCCTTACCTTTTTCCTCATAAATCTCAGTCAATACACATCAATTGGGTTGATGGTCATGTAAGCTCAAATCATCAAAGTACTGTCTTTGATGTGCCGACAAATACTGACGTAAATACCGCTCTGGGAACTTTGTGGGATTCTGATAGGTGAAAAGATCATAGTTTTTTTGTATAATCTGTCTGGGGGAAGAAAAATGAAGAAGTTTACACTTATAGAATTATTGGTCGTCATTGCCATAATTGGTATTTTAACCAGTATGCTTTTACCGGCTATAAGTAATGCCCGGTCAAAAGGTATACAGGCAGTTTGTACTAATAACTTAAAGCAACTTTCTATTGCAACTCACAGCTACCTTGGAGATAATTCTGATTGGTTCATGGGTAATTTTAATTATAATACAAATGGCACAGATAATAGCAGTTGTCACTATAAAATTTCTGCTTATATCGGCCTGAACCCTCCTGACACCGGACAATACTCAGAGAAGGTCCCTAATGCACTACAGTGTCCTTTAGAGCCTCAGCCTTATAAAGATGACTCAGTTAGAACTTACTGTTCATATCAGTTTACATACCGTCGAATTACCAATTTGTCTAAGCATCCCGGTTTACTGGTTCGCAATTACGAGGGAGGCAAATCTATCGCGACGATTTCTTACCCTTCAGATACAGTCGCGGCTGTAGAAGGTCTACAAAGTAGCTACCTCAATGTCGTTGGTGGCAGTGTGAGGGAATCGGCAGATTACAACCTATTTGAAGGAGCTGTGGATTATGAGTTTAATTTTTTCCCTCATGGTCAGGAAAAAATGCAGACAATGTGGGTGGATGGCCACGTTAAAAATGTGATTCGCACTTTTATTTTTGATACTTCTGAAAATACCGATAAAGGTAATGCTCAGGGGAGCAAGTGGGATTCAGACCGTTAAAACTTACCTTTCTCCAGAATGAAATCCAAGATCGGTTTAGGATTCTTTAAGCTGTGAGGGTGATGTCCGACTCCAGGTTTGGAGATAACCTTTATTTCGCCGCCAAGTTCGTTATACCTCTTTGCAAGTATATCAGTGTTTTCATTGATGGGAACAACTTTGTCATTAGCTCCACAAACGTGAATTAAAGGAACTTTAGCAGTAGCTAACTTTTCTAGACCGTGAATAGGACTGACTTGAGCTGACTTAGCAGTTTCTTCAGTGAGACCATAAACTTTTAAACAAGTAGGCCAGAGGTTTTTAGCTCCTGGTCCACTGAGCTTGCCTCCAGGCCAACTCAAAATATCATTAACTGGAGCGTCGGCATAAATACAGGCAACTTTGTCAGGATTTTGCTTGGCCCAGTTATAGATGATAAGGCCTCCGCGACTCATACCTTCAAGTACAGGTCTTTTTTGTAGCCCGGCTTTAGTTACCAGATCATAAGTTTTATTCCAGCGGCTAACCGCTTGTGGCGATCCAAAAAGATTGGCAACGTTCGCATAAACAAGGTGAAAGCCACGTTCGAGCAGCGCTTTGTCCAGCTGCGGTTCATGTCCAAAAAAACGGGCTCGCCAGATCCAGCGGTTTTGCTCATCTTTTACTTTGGGACTGACTATTTTGATTTCGAAGCCTTTATACTGAAATGATTTACCAGAGTAGCCATGAAAATTAAAATCTTTAGCTGAAGCTTTATTGATAATTTTTTGAGTTATTGGGCTGATCTCTGCATAGCTTGAGGCACAGAAAAATAGGATTATTAAAAACACACAACGCATATTACGTCCTTTTATTTATAAAAGTGATTTTTGAGTATAGATCTAGGGCTCATTAAATACAAACTTTTGCTTTTAAGTTGAATTTTTTATTACAAAAAGTGATGAGTTTGTGATTCATGAAGCATCCTCCAGACTTCCAAACGATAATTTAAATTCATAAAATTAGTTAGAGAGGAAATTGGGCTCGCTAAATGTAGAAGTCTTTGATAAGACAATTGGGGTTGTTATGAAAAAAAATAGAATTTTGATTGCTGAAGAAAGCAGTCAATTCCGGGCGGACATAAAAGAATATCTGTCAGCAGAGGGTTTGGGACCTTTCAAAGAGGTCATGACTGTTGAAGAAGTCTGGCGGTCTATAGGCATAGAAACTCAGTCCGGAAAGTTATTTATACTAAACGATTATACTATTGAATTAATTGTTCTCGATCTGAACTTTGCTGGTATTGGGGCTGAAATCTGCCATAAAATCAAGCAACACGATATGGATCTACCGGTATTATGTGTTTCTGATAGTGCTGAGGAAGACGATGAATTGTTGGCCATAGAGTCAGGAGCTGATGCTTTTGAACATCTTCCTCTAAATATAAAGAAATTTAGAGTTAAAGCCAGGAAGCTGATTGAAAGGTGGGAGGCTCATTCACGACTTCGAGCTAATTATGAAAGTTTGAAAACAGTTTATAAAACCCTGCCTCCGGTGCATCGCTCAACTCACGACAAAATAGGTGATTACAAGGTGATTGGAGCACTCGGTAAAGGTGCATCTTCAGTGGTTTATAAATGCCGACGAGAAGACAGTCTTTACTTTTTTGCGGTTAAAATACTCAATGACGATATGGCTCAGAGTCCTGAAACGATTGTTGCATTTCGCGATGAAATAGATAACATTAGAGGCTTGGATCATCCAAATATTATCAAGGTTGTAGATCATGGAATTCAAAGTGGTTTCCCTTACTATGTCATGGACTATGTCAGTGGCTGCAATCTTGGAAAACTTGATTCAGAAGAACGAGAATTTACTTTCGATGAAATTCTAGCCATAACAACATCCCTCATTGACTGCCTCGATTACATACATGAAAATCATGTTATTCATGGTGATGTAAAGATGGAAAACATACTTATTACCGAAAAGTGGGAAGTTAAACTAACTGATTTTGGTCTGTCAATTCAGGAAGAAAAGAAGAAAACGACCATTCAAGGAGTGATGGGGACGCCGCTTTATTTAGCCCCTGAATTAATTGCAGGTCGAGAAGAAACATATAAGGTCGATACATACGCTTTTGGAATTGTTCTCTACAAGCTGTTAACTTCAAAGTTTCCCTTCGATTCAACAAATGTCGCTGAGATTATGCATGGACACTGTACTCAGGAGCCTGAAAGAGTGGACAAAACGCGTCCTGAAATTCCAAAGGTTTGGGCCGATTTAGTAGAAGCCTGCTTAGAGAAGAATCCCAATTTAAGACCAGATTCTTTAATGGCGTTTACGGACAAAGGGGAGACTCTTGCAAGTACGGCCTTTAATTTAAACTAGTTTTCTTATACATGTTTTACCCGGGATGAATGGGGGGTGTCAGCTATAAGCAGAGACTTCACTAATAAGTTAAAAAATTTGAAATCATTCAATCCGCAGAATTACCTTACGTTTAATTATTGACGTTTATCAACCTAACAGATTTAAGGGAGTTGCGTTAGAGCCTTATAAAATTCAATCAATGAAAATTTTCATTGCTAAATCTTGTCTTATATATTAATATCCAATATAGTTGGCGTAATTTCAGTCGATGAAATTGTGTGCGATGGGGATTTTGGTGTTGTTTAATTTATGTGAGAAATGTAAATGAAGTTTAAAGCTTATAAGGTTGTTTTCTTGTCTGCTGCTGTGTTTGGTTTTGGCAGCTATGCTGATAAGATAAACTTTAACCGGGACATTCGCCCGATTTTATCCGACAAGTGTTTTCACTGTCATGGTCCAGATGAACATGAACGCAAAGGCAAACTTCGCCTTGATGTTCCTCATGGCGATGACGGAGCTTTCCGTGAGCGTAAAGGGTCTGTTGCCATAAAACCAAATGATCCTTCCAAAAGTGATATATGGTTGAGAATCATCACCGATGATGAAGACGATGTCATGCCACCAATTGACTCAACTAAAAAGCCTCTTAGCTCTGAGGAAAAAGAGCTGGTCAAAAAATGGATCGAGCAGGGTGCTGAATGGCAAGGCCACTGGTCATTTAATGCTATTGAAAAACCAGCTTTGCCAAAGGTAGCGAACAAAGACTGGGTTTATAACGAGTTTGACCACTTCATTTTGAAGCAACTTGAAGATGAAAAACTTAAACCATCACCAGAAGCAGACAAGCACAAGCTGATTCGCAGAGCTTACCTCGATCTTATTGGTTTGTATCCTAGCCCAGAAGAAGTAAAAGCGTTTGAAAATGATAATTCATCGAATGCCTACGAGAAAGTAGTTGATCGTCTATTGGCAGATAAACGCTACGGTGAAAGAATGGCCATGAAGTGGTTGGATATTGCCCGTTATGGCGACACCAGTGTTTACCATGCCGATGGACCAAGGACTATGTGGCCTTGGCGTGATTGGGTCATAAATGCTTACAATGACAACAAGCCGTTTGATGAATTTTCAATTGAACAGTTAGCTGGTGATCACATTCCAAATGCGACAACTCAGCAAAAAATGGCAACAGCCTTTTTAAGAAACAACGGTACAACAGATGAAGGCGGCGCTTTTGACGAAGAGTATCGCGTGGAGTACACTGTTGATAGACTTGGAATGACTTCTGCGGTTTGGCTTGGACTGACTATGGAGTGTGCTCAGTGTCACGATCACAAGTATGACCCAATTTCACAGAAAGAATTCTTCCAGCTCTATGCCTTCTTCAATGTATCCGCCGATAAAGGTATGCAGACTAGAAGAGGAAATGCTGAACCGAAAATGATTGTGCCTCCGAACAAAAACGATATTGAAGAAATCAAAGGATACGAATCACTGATTGCCAAGTATCAGGTTGATCTTGCTGAACATAAAAAGCAGAATATTTCAAAAGCCCATTCCTGGATGAATGAGCAGATGAAGAAGAATGGCCATGCCAGTACAGTTGAAGGTTTGGTAAATCACTTTTCTCTGGATGAAACTGGCGGTAAAACTATTCTGGATAGCATCAACCAAAAAGCTCCATTGAAAGTTCAGGGGCGCCTGCGCAAGTCGACTCGTGGAAAAGATAAAGAGCCGGCGGTTAAACTTCAGGGTAATGATAATTACTACTCAAATACTGTTGGTGCCTTTATCGATAACACGACGCCTTTCAGTTATGGTGGTTGGGTAAGAATGGATAATGTGAACGGTTTTAAAGCTGTTTTAGCCAAGATAGATTCTAAGAATGGTTACCGCGGCTTTGATATGTTTACATCCAACGGTCAGTTTGGTATTCACCTGATCAATAAGTGGCCGTCCAATGCCCTCAAAGTAACTTCTAAAGTGAAGCTGAAAAATAAGACTTGGCATCATCTTTTTGCGACTTACGATGGTTCAAGTAAAGCCTCAGGTGTGAAACTTTATCTCGATGGTAAAGAAGTTGAGTTTAATGTTAATAACGATAACCTGACTCAAACTGCCATTTCAAAAGTACCATTTAGAATCGGTCGTCGAGAAGTTTCTGCTAATTTCTCTGGTTACCTGGATGATATTCGCATATATAACCGTCAACTTCCTTCAGCAGACATTCAGTTAATCATGAAGCAAAATGCTGCAGCAGTCGTTTTCTCGAAGGCGGCCCATGACTCTTCAGAAATCAATCGCGATTATCTGATGGATTACTACTTCACTAAGCACGATAAAGGTTACGGTTCAATCATGGCTAAAGTAAATGGGCTGAATGCAAATATCGAAGCCATCATGAAGCGCGACCTGATGATCATGCAGGATCAGAAAGTTCCGCGTAAAACTTACATACTTAACCGTGGTGCATATGATCAACCTATGAAAAATCAGGAAATTCATATGAATACTCCTGACATTTTGCCGCCAATGACAGAAAATATGCCCAAGAATCGTCTCGGCTTAGCGAAGTGGATTATGTCAGACGAAAACCCTTTGACAGCTCGTGTTACCGTCAATCGTTACTGGTCGCTACTTTTCGGTAAAGGCCTTGTAAGTACACCTGGTGACTTTGGTTCTCAAGGTTCATGGCCGACTCACCCTGAACTTCTTGATTACATGGCGGCAGATTTCAGAGAAAGTGAGTGGAATGTGAAGCGCCTGATCAAGAAGTTAATGATGTCTGCGACTTACCGTCAGGATTCAGTAATCACTAAAGAAAAAATGGCTAAAGATCCCGATAATCATCTTTGGTCTCGTGGTCCAAGACATCGTCTTCAAGGGGATTTTATCCGTGATAATGCACTCTATGTCAGTGGCCTCCTAAATCCTAAAATTGGTGGCGCCAGTACAAAGCCTTATCAGCCACCGGGGCTTTGGAAGGAAGTAAGTTTAAGTAATAACCTTGTCTTTAAAAGAGATGCCGGGGACAAGCTTTACCGACGCAGTATGTATATTTACTGGAAGCGGTCAGCTCCACACCCTGGCATGATGGCCTTTGATGCTCCAACCAGAGAGAAGTGTACGATTGAAAGATCCAGAACAAACACACCTCTACAGGCCCTTGTGACTCTAAATGATGAGCAGTTTGTCGAGGCATCACGTTTTTTCGCAGAAAGAATTATGCGAGAAGGTGGTGACTCTGTAGGAGAGAAGATCGATTGGGCTTTCTCAATTGTTACAGCTCACAAACCAGAATCAAACGTTCGTCAGCGGATTGAAGAATTCTACAAAGATCAGCTGGAATTTTTCCGCAACAATCCACAAAATGCCAAGGACTTTCTGGCCACTGGTGAAAAGAAAAGAGACGAGTCTCTAAACATTTCCGAACATGCAGCCTGGGCAGTCATTGCTAAGCTTATGTTGAATATGGATGAGACGATTAATAAGGAATAGGAACTGAACAATGAATAATGAAAGTAATTTTATGATGAATCGTCGCTCAGTTCTTAAGAGTGGCATTGGTTTGGGAAGTATCGCTTTGGCAGGAATGATGGGTAATGAAGCTCAAGCAGCAGGTAAGCCGAACCCTAAAGACTACATGACTATTAAACCAAAAGCCAAAAGAGTTATTTATCTCTTTATGGCTGGTGGTCCATCGCATATGGATACCTTTGATTATCATCCAGAAATGCGTAAGCTGAACGGCACTGAATTGCCCGATTCTATTCGCAATGGTCAGCGTTTAACTGGTATGACCAGCGGCCAGAAATCTTTCCCGGTTGTCGCTCCTATGCACGGTTTTAAAAAGCATGGTGAAATGCAAACGTGGGTCAGTGACCTTATGCCACACACTGCAAAAATGGTAGATGACCTGACCATTATTAAGAGTATGAATACCGAGGCTGTTAATCACGACCCGGCTATAACTTACATAAATACCGGTAGTCAGATTGTCGGTCATCCAAGTCTTGGCTCCTGGTTAAGTTATGGAATGGGCAGTGAAAACAAAGACTTGCCGTCATATGTAACGATGATCTCAACTGGTAACGGTCAGACCCAGGCTTTGTACTCGCGGCTTTGGGCTAGTGGCCCTCTATCAGCAGAGCATGCCGGTGTAAAATTCCGTAGCGGTAATAATGCCGTGCTGTATCTTGAAAATCCAAAAGGTATAACGCGCGATAATCGTCGCAAGATGCTCGATGTTTTGGGAGATGTAAATCGGAATCACTACGCTAAGGTTCGCGACCCGGAAATCGAAGCTCGCATCGCCCAGTACGAAATGGCTTATCGTATGCAGGCCTCTGTTCCAGATACACTCAACTTGGCCAATGAGCCAAAGCATGTTCTGGATATGTATGGCCCGGATGTGATGAAGCCAAACACTTTTGCGAATAACTGTATTCGTGCCCGTAAGATGGCAGAATCCGGAGTCAGGTTTATTCAGGTATTCCACAGAGCCTGGGATCACCATGGTAACCTGCCAAAAGGGATGCGCAGTCAGTGTAAAATGACCGATCAACCTTGTTATGCCCTTATTCAGGACCTTAAACAGCGCGGTCTTCTTGAAGATACTCTTGTGGTCTGGGGCGGTGAGTTCGGTAGGACGATTTATTCTCAAGGTAAAGTGACAAAAGACAATCACGGTCGTGACCACCATGGACGTTGCTTCACTTACTGGATGGCCGGTGGCGGTGTCAAAAAAGGTTTTGAGTACGGTAAGACTGATGAATATGCTTACAATATACTGGAAAATCCAGTCCACATTCTCGATATGAGTGCGACCATACTTCACTTGTTGGGTATCGACCATGAACGTCTGAGTATTAAGCACCAGGGCCTTGATTTGAGGATGACTGGTGTCGAACCTCGAAAGGTGATTAAAGACATTATAGCTTAAGCTATCAGGAATATGATTTATAAGGCCACTTTCTTTGTGAGAGTGGCCTTTATTTTGAAGTCTGCCGATTTTCTTATATAGATGGCCCCGATAATTCTAATACTTTTAGTACATTACAATTATAGTTCATCATTCAATTTTTAATTGAGTAGATATTCCTATAGCAGTTAAATGGGTCGCATGCGTAACGCACATGCGGCCCATTTTTTCTTTGTGACCAGAAGCAGGCAATTGGGCTAATCCCTCTTGCTTCTGTTAAGCTTTCTTTTCTAGAATTGTTAAAGATAGCTAAAAATAACAGCTAAGGAATTTATGCGTACTTATTTATTATTGTTGAGTTTAATTTTTTCATGGGGCTGTCAACATGATCATTCTCATGACAAAGTTGACTTTCAGGTTTCTGTGGACACAGATCAAAAACCGTGGTCTCATTTAAAGTTTCGAAATGATCCAGACAATTTTCAGTTTGCTATCGTCAGTGACCGCACGGGAGGAGCTCGCCCAGGTGTTTTCCCCAAGGCCTTGAAGCGTCTTAATTCTCTTGAACCTGAGTTTGTCATCACAGTAGGAGATCTTATATCTGCTAACCGCCATACAAAAGACGAAGCAACAGCTCATATGATGTGGGAAGAAATGGAAGAATTTGTTTCCTACCTGGATATGCCCTTTTTCTACCTGGCAGGAAACCACGATAATGGCACTCCACTTCTAAGCAAAGTTTGGAAGGAGCGCTTTGGAGTAGAGCGTTACCACTTTGTTTATAAAGATGTTCTATTTCTCTGTATGAATGCTCAGGATGATGCATCTTTTAAAGCCATCATTAAAAAAGAACAGCAGGACTGGGCTAAAAAAGTTCTCGCTGAAAATAAAGATGTGCGCTGGACCTTTGTTTTTATTCATCAACCGGTTTGGATGTATGAAGAAGGTTTGCCCATAAATGAAATTGGTCCATTGGAACCAAGAGATACCGGTTGGCAGGTGATAGAAGATGCGCTTAAAGGTAGAGAGCATACTGTGTTTGCAGGTCACGTGCACCAGTACGTTAAGTATAAGCAGGAAGCACCAAATACGAATTACTATTCATTGGCAACTACTGGAGGCGGTAGTCGTATGCGAGGGGCTGATTTCGGGGAATTCGATCATGCCATGTGGGTAACTATGACTGAAAATGGTCCAAAACTCGCTAATCTTTTAATTGATGGTATTCTGCCTGAAGATGTAAATGATGAAAAGCAAGAGCTTTTCCGTGACCTAGTGACTTCTAAGAGTACTGTTGAGTCGGTCAGCCCTTATAAGATGAAGTTTGAACTTGGCTTTGATAATCAACTGGATATCGACCTGAAAGGTCATTGGGAGTGGGACGATCTTAGTGTGAATTGGTTGACGAATCTCAATCACTATCATGTAGATGTTAAGCAAGGAGAGAGGTTTAGTAAAACAATAGTCTTAAGTTACAAAGGTAAGCCTGAAAATATACTGCCGTTACCCAAGTTACACTTTAGATTGAAAGGCAGTGATGATCGTTACTATGTGGCTCAGATTAAACCATCTTTAGAACAGATCGAAGGTTATTTTAAGCAGCATGGCTTAACTCTGCCCTTGGAGTATAAGAAACAATTGAATAAGAAGAAAAAGAAAAAATAATTTTTTTTGAAAATCAGTGACATGTTTCATTCACTCACTCGGTAATGCTGGAAATAAGCAAGAAAAGGTGTGTGAATGAAACGTTTTACTTTGATAGAATGTGTGCCCAGACTAATGCGTCAGGAGCTAACCGGGTGAAACGTCCCGGTCATACTAATTTCCCATTTCGG
>JAKVBD010000055.1 GCA_022446985.1 Lentisphaerales bacterium | reverse complement strand
CGGTAAATTGGCTGACGCTCAACTTCCAGGAGTGAATTCACTATGGACTCAGTATCCTGCCCCGTTGCTAAACCACCAAAACGTATCATAATTCAGTACCTAAATTTTCTTTAATTACAAAATTACGCATTTGCTATGCCTGGCCTTCCTCAAAACTCTTTGGACCTCTTTACTATTAGCTACTTACAAATATTTATCGGCATGGATATGAAAATATTTAGTTCTACATAAAACATGAAATCCAAAGAACAAAATTATCAGTAAACTGCGAGGTACTTTCTACATGTTTAACTACTGGTTAATAATACATCCTAACGAGTATCTAGAACGGAAAACGATTACGTATAACGAAGCACCCTTCGGGTATTAAATCCGGAAAGAAATAAAGAAGACAGATTCCCCCTGAAAAAGAAAAAGCCGATCAAAAAACTGATCGGCTTAAAGTGGAGCATAACGGACTCGAACCGTTGACTTCGTCGCTGCCAGCGACGCGCTCTAGCCAACTGAGCTAATGCCCCGATTTAGGTGCCTCTATTATAGAGAGACTAAAGTCCTTTTCAAGCAGAAAAATAACTAAGTATTTAAATTTTAAAGACAAATTTCACAAGTTTAATTAAGGCTGAATTCAGCAAGAATCAGAAATTTCTGAAAAGAATTAAACAGAACCGTTAAGTAGCTGTTTACGCAACTGATTAACGACCATCTTGAAAGATGCATCTTTCTCAGCTTTCGTCTCTATCGCTTTACATGCATGCAGGATTGTTGCATGATTTCGATTAAAAATCTCACCGATACCTGGTAGCGACTCCTCTGTCATATCTCGCGAAAGATACATTGCCACCTGTCTTGGGAAAGCGATGTTTTGCGGCCTCTTACTTCCGACTATATCCGACACCCGGATGTCATAGTAGTCCGCTACATGGCGCTGAATCGTCTGTATGCTGATTTTGGTTGCAATCTCTTCTTCAAGCATTGAACCAAGTAATTGCTGAGCCGTCAAGATATCCATCTCAACATCCATCATAGAAACATAAGATGTCAAACGAATGAGCGCTCCCTCAAGTCTTCTGACATTTGATTTGATTCTTGAAGCGATGAAGTCAAGGACTTCATCTGAAAGTTTTATTTTCTGCTCTTTTTGCTTTTGACGCAAAATCGCCAAACGAGTTTCATAATCCGGTGGAGCTGTATCAACAATCTGACCGCATTCAAACCTTGATACCAGTCTTTTCTCAAGACCATTAATATCATGTGGAGTTCTGTCAGAGGTTAATATAATCTGCTTATGAGCATTAAAGAGTGTATTAAAAGTATGGAAGAACTCTTCCTGCAGCCTTTCCTTACCCTTAAAAAACTGTACATCATCAATCAACAAAAGGTCGAGACTTCTGAAGTGACGCCTAAAGCTCGGTAGCTTTTTGCTTTCTAATGCTTCGATATATTTATTAAAAAACTCTTCACTGGAAAGATACTCAACTTTTGCTCGTTTCTTGTTTTTGATGACTTCTTGAGCAACACCCTGCATAAGGTGTGTTTTACCTAAGCCGGTATTTCCATAGATAAACAACGGATTGTATACTTTACCCGGAGCACTTGCAACTGCCTTAGCGGCTGCGTAACAAAATTTATTTTCATCACCGACTACATAACTATCAAATGTAAATCTCGGGTTGTAGCCTGGGATATATTTTGGTTCTTCCGACTCATCTTCATCAACAGCTTTTT
This sequence comes from Lentisphaerales bacterium, assembly GCA_022446985.1. Classification (GTDB taxonomy): domain Bacteria; phylum Verrucomicrobiota; class Lentisphaeria; order Lentisphaerales; family Lentisphaeraceae; genus JAKVBD01. Next base: position 32,690 of record JAKVBD010000055.1, on the reverse strand, counting down.
CTTTCTTAACTGTTTTCCTTGGAGTCTTTTCCTTAATTTCCTCAACAGGCGTATAACCTTCAGTAAACTTAAGGTTTACCGTCATTCCTGTCACAGTATTCAAGGACTCAACAATAAGAGGTTTATAATTGTCTTCTAACCATATGGAGAACATGTTATTTGCAACGCCAAGCTCAAAGGTGTTAGACTTAAATGAAACGGGAACTGCGGGAGAAATCCAACGGCTGAAAGTATCTTCAGACATCTTCGTGCGCAAATCTTTACACGCATCATCCCAGATGTTACTGACGATTCCTTCTTGTGCCATTTACAAATACCTAAAAAATAACAAGTTACAAAAAATAATACTCTCTCAATGCCATAGTGAACATCGTTCATAGGCAGTAAAAATTCTAGTGATTCAAGTGCTTTTTCGCAAGCTGATTTTAGAAATAATTCGAGTCTTTTTTATAGTTTTTTCTTCAAAAAATGACTTGTAAAAAAACATTTATAATGCGACTAAAAAAGCTCTATATGTCGTAACTATATGCAATTGATAAAATTAGTCAGAATTGTAAAATATATTGTAAATAATACTTGACTAAAATTATAAATTTATCCTTTCTCAATGAACTGCTATTATTTTAAAATCCAACTAACAGGACTAGAGTAGAGTTCTAGAAAACTTAGGTAAACCTCATGGAAGTAGATAATCTCCTTATTCACGTCAATCATGGCCTGACATCCGGAAAAACAATTCACAACTGCGCAATACTCTGCAGAAATGGTAAAATTTTTTCTGTAGGAGGTGCCTCAGCCTTCAAGGACTCAATCCATAAATTTAGAATTGACCTCCCCGACTGCTATGCCGTCCCCGGTTTTCTAGATCCGCACATTTATGGATTTAAAGGCTATTCTATAATGGCCGAAAATACCATAGAAGCCGTTGAAGAAATTGCCCTTCTTCTTCCACGTCATGGTGTTACTACTTTTATGCCGACTTTACGCGCCACCACCATCGATAAAGAATTAAAGATTCTTGATGCCCTAAAAGATTTTCAAAGTACAAGTGGTGCCAGAACTGCCGGTATCCACATGGTTGGACCTTTTATAAGTTCTGCTAAACGCGGTGCCAATCCTATAGAAGGTATTCGTCCATTTGATGAGGGTGAACTAAAAGAAATTATTCAAGCGGCTGGAAAATCTATCAAAATAATGACTTTTGCTCCCGAAATACAAGGAGCTCAAAGACTCATTGAAATACTTTTGGAAAATGACATAACTCCATCAATGGGACATAGCGTTGCAACTGCGGAACACGTCTTAAAAGCAATTGATGCCGGAGCCGAACGCTGCACTCACCTCTATAACTGTATGAATCCTCTGCACCAAAGACAAATTGGCCTGGCTTCTACAGCCCTGGTAGATGACAGAATTACCGTTGAGTTGATTTTTGATGGTTATCATATCCACCCACAAATGATCGACCTTGCCTGTCGAGCTAAGTCTAAACATCAATTAGTTGCTGTTTCTGCTGCGACGATGGGAACCGGCTTGGCCGATGGTCAGTACAATTTTGGCGAAAGAAAAATTTCTATTGAAAATCAACACCATCTGCTAGAAGATGGTACCATTGCTGGCTCCATGATCACTCAGGAACAGGCCTGGAAAAATGTCATAGACTTTACGCACTTTAAGCCTCACAATGCAATTTCCTGCTTCACATCCAACCCAGCGCATAATATGAAGCTCAATGATCGCGGATATTTGCAACCTGGCATGAATGCAGACATAGTAGTTTTAAACAAGGATCATGAAGTACAATTCACCTTGGTAAATGGCAAAATAGCCTACATCAAGAACCCGGAGATAATAAAGACCTATGAGCAAGCAGAACTGGAATCCTGACTCCTGGAGAGATTTCCCAATCAACCAACAGCCGGACTGGCCTCAAGACCAACTCCGTAAGACCATGGATAAAGTTCAACAAATGCCACCTTTGGTATTTGCTGGTGAAATTGAAGAACTCAAGAAAAACTTAGCCGCCTGTGAACGTGGTGAGCGCTTCTTACTTCAAGGTGGTGATTGCGCAGAAGACTTTTCACGCTGTAATGCTGTGCCTATAAGAGAAACTCTGAAAGTAATACTACAGATGGCTGTAGTCATGACTTATGCAGCCAATAAACCAGTTGTTAAAGTCGGTCGTATAGCTGGGCAATATGCCAAGCCACGTTCCAAACCATTTGAAATAATTGATGGAATTGAGCTACCCAGTTATCGTGGTGACTGCGTCAATGGCCCAGAACCAACACTGGATGCCAGAACACCAAATCCAGAAAGACTACTTCAAGCTTACTTTCACTCTACGGCTACTTTAAACTTGCTTCGAGCTTATGTTCATGGCGGTTATGCGGACTTGCATAAGGTTCACGTATGGAATAAAGAATTCCTGGCTAATAGTCCTCAGGGAATGAGATATGAAAAACTAGCCTCTAAAATCGATGATGCCTTATCTTTCATGGAAGCATGTGGACTGCGCGAATTGCCACAACTCAAAGAAGTTGAGTTTTTCATTTCTCACGAAGCCTTGATTTTAGATTACGAAAGAGCCTTGACAAGACAAGACTCACTTAGCGGTCGTTGGTATGACTGCAGCGCCCACATGGTTTGGATTGGTGATCGTACCCGTCAACCTGATGGTGCCCATGTCGAATTCTTCAGAGGGATAAATAACCCGGTTGGTCTTAAAGTTGGTCCGACGATGAAAGAAGATGAATTGATTGAGATGATCGATACTCTAAATCCAAATAACGAAAGTGGTCGCTTAACTCTTATCTCTCGTTTTGGAAGTGACAAAGTTCGACAGCACTTACCTAATCTTGTTAAAAGAGTCAAGCAAGAAGGCCGTAACGTTCTTTGGAGTTGTGACCCGATGCACGGTAACACCTTCACTGCGACAACTGGCTATAAGACTCGTGACTTTGATAAGATCGCTACTGAAATCCGCGAATTCTTCCATATTCACAGAGAAAACGATAGTATACCAGGTGGTATACATTTTGAACTTACAGGTGAAAATGTCACTGAGGTTAAAGGTGGCGCTCAGAAGATCGATGATCATCACTTACAAGAACGCTACCTGACAAACTGCGACCCTCGCATGAATTGTCAGCAAAGCCTGGAAATGGCTTTTCAGATAGCAGAAATGCTACAAGCATAAGTTCACAAAAATAAAATGACTTTGCCCCGCGACTTGAGTCCGGGGCTTTTTTGCAGGTCTCTACTCTTTCAGCTTTTTAAAGTAAGCATCCTGTGAAAGTCCAATAAACATGGCGATATCCGCATCGCCATCTTTAACAACTGTAGCCGGCCCACTTCTGTATGGTTTAATTTCCTTGGCAACCTCTTCCATTGCAAGTTTAAACTGTCTACTTCCCGTTAACTCAATTACCCTACTCGCATGTAACTTTGCCAAATAGTTTTTACTCGTCAGGGCACTCACCAAAGTATCTGCTGCACGCTGATGTTTATCCAGACTAAAGAGAATAGATGCGGCCTCAATACGAACCGATACAAACTCATCCTTAAGCAAATACTCTAACTTCTTTTTAGTTGAAAGGTTCACAGTTTTTAAAGATTTTAAGCCAATCAATGCCCAATAACGAATACTCCCATTGACACTTTCAAGTTTTGCCGACAATTCACTTTCAGAGCTTAGTCCTACATTAAAGGCCTGCTCAAGCACTTTTTCATAAGCTAAGTCATTTTCGCGAATAACTTCATAAAGTATTTTTCCATTGGCAATTCTTGTCATATCAGCTTCCGGAAATAGTCCCAGATCATTTTTAGCTGTCATCTCAGACTTCAACAGCCCCCGCATTTCATCAAGAAGCCCGGCATACTTACTTTCACCTGCTAAATTCTTGATGTTTTGAGGATCATTTTGACAATCATAGAGTTCTTCAACTTGTCTTATCGGAGAAATAAAATGCCGTAACGATGGATGATGTTCTGGCGAATTCGGCAAAGCATAAAATTCATGACGAATCTCCCCTAAATCCGGCCAACCGGTTCTCTGATTATAACCTAAGTGAGGCATGAAATTGCGAATATACAAGAACCTCTTAGTTCTTACCGATCGCGCCATATCCCTAACCTCATCGACCCGGTCTCTGTGACCAAAAACTGCCTCTCTTACAGTCGCATTTTTACGGTAAATGTTTTCGCCTTCCATATACTCAGGGACTTCAACACCAGCCATTTTTAAAACGGTCGGAGCAAAATCTGCAAAATTCACAAGGTTATCTGATTTAAAAGCGATGTCACTCGAGTTCCTATACTTTTCTGGGATATGTATAATCAAGGGCACCCTCATCCCCGAATCCAAAAGAGCTCTTTTATGCCGCGGCATTCCTGAACCATGATCAGAAAAATAGAAAACAATCGTATTGTCGGCTAAGCCATCTTCTTTCAATTGACTTAAAAGTTCACCGACCTGTTTATCCATGAGATTGACACAATCATAAAAACGCGCCTGAGTTTTACGAACTATTGGAGTATTTGGATAGTAAGGAGGCAAGGAGATTTCCGAAGATGGATTAATTTCATCTGAGCTCAATTTACTTTGAATATTTTTTTGAAACTGATCATACCCCCAAACCATGCTGCGACTCTGGTGAGTTGTCATAAGGTTAAAAACACTAAAAAAAGGTTTACCCTCAGGTCTCTTTCGCCAATGAGCTGAACTAGAGCTTTCATCCCATGATTGCTGAATAATTGTTTTCCACAGTGCGCTATTATAGTCTGTCTTAACATTATTTGAGGTATAATAACCAACCTTGCGCAACAATGCCGGGAAGCCCGTCATGTAATCGGGAATTTTTTGAAAACTACGCATATGGTGCGTTCCCTGTGAACTTGCTGGCAAGCCGTTTATAAGACAAGAGCGAGATGGAGCACATACCGGCGAGGTCGCAAAGGCATTAGTATACAGGTCACTGATCTTGGCAAAAGCATCAATATTTGGCGTCTTAGATTGCTCATCTCCATAACAACCCAACACCGGACTCATATCCTCAACAGAAATCCATAGAATATTTGGCTTATCGGCCCCTTGGCTGACTAAAGTCGCAAAGAAAAATATAATTAAATATAAATAAAGTTTCATGTATACCAACTTACGAGTTCATTATCCACTAGGATAAAATACGTGTCGACAAAGTTTTATTCTCGCACTATGATTCTAATAAATAGCACAAGAGTAGCACAAGTGACCCCTACAAAAATCCAAACAACAGCTCAGAAGGTCGATATATTCCTTAGTGAGGCCGCATTTGATCGAAGCCTTTTGGCTCTCTATGACCACATTCCAGGCATTTACTTTTTTATAAAGGATATAGACTCAAGACTTATCACCTGCAATGTAAATATGCTAAGTTTATACGGGCAGAAATATTCAGAAGGTATCTATGGAAAAACCGGTTTTGACTTTTTCCCTGCCAATCTGGTATTCAGCTTTATAGATGACGACCGGCAAGTTATGGATAACGACACTATAATCAGGGAAAGAATTGAGCTGAATATCGCAGAAGATGGTGCTATTTCCTGGTTTGCGACAACCAAAACCCCTCTACATAATCAACAGGGTAAAGTGATCGGCCTGGCTGGAATTACCAGAGTTGTCGGCAAAGCCGATGAAGAATTACACCCATTTAGAAAAATGATCAAAGTCATCGACTATCTTCAAGCGAATTACACCCAGGAGCTTGAAGTAGATACCCTGGCTGACCTCTGTAATTTGTCAAAAAGTCAATTCCACCGTTCATTTAAAAAACTCTTCCGCATGCCGCCATTGCAGTTTGTCCTTAAATTAAGAATTCAAAATTCAATAAAACTACTTAGAAACACAAACCTGAATGTTGGCGAAATTGCTTACGAGTGTGGCTTCAACGACCAAAACTATTTCGCCCGCAGTTTTTCTAAAGCCTGTGGTATGAGCCCCTCAAAATTCCGTCAAAAATTCAGATAAAAAATGCCGCCAGGATTAACTGGCGACATATGATAAATTGAGATTAGCCCAACTGTTCTTTGATATACGCTTCAAGTTTATTAATATCCTTAGCAAAGCCACGAATACCTTCAGCAAGCTTTTCGCTTGCCATGGCATCTTCATTCAGCATCCAGCGGAAGGTTGCTTCATCAAGTGAAATTTTATCATCTTGACAATTTACCTCAGCATAATCTTTAGAAAGAACTTGAATTACAGTGGAGTTATCTTCTTTAAGTTCTTCTAAAAACTTTGGACCAATAGTCAAAAGGTCACATCCAGCAAGAGCTTTTATCTCACCTGTATTTCTGAAACTTGCGCCCATAACAACAGTTTCATAACCATACTTCTTATAATAAGAGTAAATGCGTCTTACCGACTGAACACCAGGATCATTTTCTCCTTCATAAGTCTCACCAGTCTGCTTTTTAAACCAATCCATGATACGACCGACAAATGGCGAAATAAGGTAAACTCCGGCTTCTGCACAGGCTACTGCCTGACCGAAACCAAAAAGAAGTGTCAGGTTGCAACGAACCCCTTCTTTCTCAAGAATTTCTGCAGCGCGTATTCCTTCCCAGGTAGAAGCAATTTTAATCAGAATTCTTTCTTTAGAAGTCCCTGTACTCTCATACAGCTTGATAATTTCACGAGCTTTCTTAACGGTAGCCTCAGTATCAAAAGAAAGACGTGCGTCCACTTCTGTTGAAACAAAGCGTGGTACTGTTTTTAGAATCTCATTACCAAAGTTTACACAAACCTTGTCCATCGCTGCGTCAAGTTTACTTTCCAGACAATCGCTACTTTTGCGACCATACTCAATCGCTTCATCTACCAAATGCTTATACTGTGGCATCTGAGCCGCAGCATAAATCAATGATGGATTAGTGGTCGCATCTGTTGGAGTGTATGCTTTTAAAGACTCAAAATCTCCTGTATCGGCGACAACTGTAGTTACAGCTTTTAAAGCTTCCAAAGCAGTGGCTTTTTCTTCTGCTATAGACATAGAATTCCCTTCTTTTTTCATTTCTACACGATCTACAATGTATTCATCACACCAATATTTCAATAGTTTCAAAAATATTTAACATGAAAATAACACACATCTTCAATTATTGAAATACTTAGTAAATTACCCCAACATAAATTTTCTATTAATTAAACTTCAAATTTTGTGATTTTTTATGAAAGTCTATTTTAAGTTCACCCTAAATACACCTGCGGTCTGATCTTTAAATCTGCAAAAAATTAGAAAATATTTCCAAAGTGTCCGATGAATCCAGAATTTTTCATACAATAAGGTGTGTGTGGATCATTGTGAATGAAGATTTTCAGTTTTTAACTGAACTTAAAAGCCCTCTTCACACCGATCGAAGATTTTAATATTAAGAGGAGACTTCTATGTCAAAAACATTCGAAACAAATCGTCGTAATGTTCTCAAAGCAGCTGCTGGTGCAGCTTCGCTTTCTGTCTTACCTTCATGTGCTACTAAAGCTGCATATCCAGCTAAAAATCCAAGCGAAGAGTTCCGCTTTGCTCAGGTTGGCTGTGGAGGTAAAGGCTGGAGTGACATGCAGAATACTCTCAAAGCAGGCGCTAAACTCGTTGCTATGTGCGATGTCGATAAAGCACGCGCCGGAAAAGCACTTCAAGACTTTGCAGACATCCCTATGTATGATGACTACCGCGTCATGCTCGATAAGCACCACAAAGATATTGATGGTGTAGTGATCTCTACTCCAGATCACACACATGCTTGCATCGCTATGGAAGCCATCCAACGCGGCAAACATGTTTACGTACAAAAACCACTAGCACGTACCTATGATGAGTGTAAACAACTTTTAGACGCTGCCAATGAACACGGTGTTGTGACTCAGATGGGTAACCAGGGACACTCTGGCGACGGACTCAAACTTTGGAAAAAGATGCAAGAAGGCGGCATCTTCGGCGATATTGAACACATCCACACCTGGTCTAACCGTCCTGTCTGGCCACAAGGTATGACAAAAGAGCCACCTGCAGGAAATGTCCCTCTAGGACTGAATTGGGATCAATGGGTTGGTCCTGTTGCAATGAGACCTTACTCTCCTGATTACACGCCATTTAAATGGCGTGGTTGGTGGGACTTTGGTGCCGGAGCGATGGGTGACATGGCCTGCCACAATATGGATCCGGCATTCTGGATTTTCGAGCTGGGAATGCCAAGTAAAATCACAGCGAGAGCTTCAGCACCAGCAGGAGTAGCTTACCCTGACTGGTCAATTATCGATTATACATTCGATAAGTCTCCTGTAACTGGTAAACCGATTACTCTTACCTGGTACGACGGTAAAAAGCTTCCTCCTATGCCCAAAGGCGCTAACCCTAACCTTACTCCTGGCGGAAATGGCTGTATGGTAGTTGGCTCTAAAATGACTTGTATGGGTGCTTCTCACGCTGGTCGCCCACGTCCAATCGCTATTGCTAAAGATGAATACAGTCCAGCAGTAAAAGACGCCGAAAGACATTGGCGTGAAGAAGCTAAGAAATTCAAACGCCACGACCACTACGGAGAGTGGATCCAAGCTTGTAAAGATGGTAAATCGAATGCTCCTGGAAGTAGCTTCGACTACTCTGTGCCATTTACTCAGGCCATCCTTCTTGGTTGTATCGCACTAAGATTCCCTGGTATTGAACTTCACTGGGATAACAACAAAGAGAAATTCACTAATCACTCTGAAGCTAATGAGTGGTTATCATTTAATGCCCGTAAAGGATTCGGCTTCAAAGCTTAATTTCTAAGTTACCTTCTATTTAAAGCCCCGGCAAAAACCGGGGCTTTTTTGTGTACTTGTATTTGGCGTCATAAATTGAGATAATGTCTGTTAGTGTCTGACTGGGTTTTTATAATATCTTGATTGCCAACAACTCTCACTCATTTTTAAATTTTGAATCTATCGTCGAATAATCTTTATGAGTGCCTGAAAACGCCCTCCTGCCATCTATCTTAAAGTCATCACAAAACATTATATATCAACAAGATGAGAGAAACATCTAAGGATTTCAGGACTAGGTACACTATGCGCAAATTCTCCAGTCCTCAAGCCGAATCCTGCTCTTAGAGTAACCCCCTGTCGAAGATGTATGGCTTGATCCTAATTGCCGTGACGAGGTCACCAGGATTCTTCGTGGCTTGCAGGAGATTTACCGAAACAAAGCACTTCTGTCTCGTATCGAGATTTTTTTGAATAGCCTTTTCGAAGATAAATCCAAGGACAAAAGTCACCTGGGAATGGATCTTTGGGGAGTCTTTATTCCTGGCATGCTGCGACTTGGTCGCAACTGGGATTTTGATCGATTGAAGAGCTTTTATGATAACCATCGTAAAGTTCGGGAAATTGCTGGAGTCGACCTGTTTTATGATGCCGAAATGGCTACAGGCCGTCAAGCAATTCACGACAATGTTAGTTTGCTGACTCCCAATGTCCTTCCTGAACTCAATAAAAGTATTGTCGATTTTAGTCATGAGCATCTTTTCCCATCTACAAACGACCTGGTTACCCGCTGTGATTCATTTGTCTTCCTTACCAATGTTCATTTCCCAACAGATTTTAATCTCTTGCTTGATTGTCTCCGCAAAATTATAAATATCTGCGCTCTTTTGGCAAAAGATCATAAGCTCAGAGCTTGGCGAGAACATGAAAGCCTTTGGGATAAAGTTCGTCGCTGTTATAATACGCTTTGTAAAATGCGTAATTCTAACTCACAAAAATAACAGGTTAAAGAAAAACGCCGACAGGAAAACCTTACTCAGGTTTGTCTTTACCTGACAAGAGCAGTCTTAATAGCTGATAAGGGTCTGAAGCTCAAAAACCTTGTTGACGAGAAACACTCTGAAGACTTGATTAATAACGGCCTTCAAAGCGAAATCCCCAGAAGTTTGACAATCGGTCTCAACCATAAGTTTTAACTCTCTACTACCGACTTTACCTTTTAAATAAAAATTAACTTGTACTCTTCTTTCAGCAGCCTAAATTTGGCACTTTAATCACTATAGATTTCAGCTGGAGAACAAACATTGATCGTAAAACCACGGAGCTTCACTTTTGGTCAACAAGAAAGTGATGGACTTAAGCTGCGTTGCGGCAGCGTCCTACGCGATGTCTCTGTCGAATTCGAAATATATGGTTCTTTAAATAAAGATAAATCAAATGCCATACTCATCTGCCATGCCTTAACCGGCAGTGCTCATGCTGCAGGGCGTCACCATGAAGACGAACGTAAACCTGGCTGGTGGGACAGTATGATCGGCCCCGGAAAACCTTTTGATACCGATCGCTTTTTCATCGTCTGCAGTAATATCCTTGGCAGTTGCTATGGAACGACCGGTCCAACATCCATAAACCCGGACACTGGAAAACCGTACAACATGGATTTTCCGATGATCACTGTAGCGGATATGGTCGATACTCAATATAGACTAATGCAGCACCTTGAAATCACCAAGTGGCTATCTGTTGCCGGCGGTTCTCTTGGTGGCATGCAAGCTCTGCAATGGGCTGTTAGTTACCCAGATGCCGTGCACTGCGTTATGCCAATTGCCACGACCCCCATGCTTTCGCCTCAATCAATTGCTTTTGACTGGGTTGGTCGTGAAGCGATCATGGCAGATGAAAACTTTAAAAATGGTGAGTATACCAAAGAAGAGCTGCCAGAACGTGGACTTTCCATTTCAAGGATGTTGGCTCACATCACCTATCTGAGTGAATCCGGAATGCGTGAAAAATTCGGTCGCCGTCTTCAGGAAATGGACGAGTATAACTTCGAGTTTTCACACAACTTCCAAATTGAAAGTTACCTGCGTTATCAGGGCAATCAGTTTGTCAATAGATTTGATGCCAATGCTTATTTATACATCACCCGGGCCATGGACTACTTCAATCTCTCAATGGAAGATCCTGAAGGTAAACTTGAAAACGTTTTGGAAAAAGCCAAGGCTGCCTTCCTTATCGTCTCATTCAGTAGTGACTGGTTATTCCCCCCCTACCAGTCCATGGAAATCGTAAAAGCTCTTATGAAGTGCCGCCGCGAAGTCACATACTGTGAAATTGAATCAGATTATGGTCACGACGCCTTTCTTCTGGAAGACGATACTCTTGGCGATATCGTTCGCAATTTCCTTTGTACGCAAATGGAGACTTACAAATGAACGAATTAAACCGCATGGTTGAAATAAAGCCGGATATACAGGCCCTCTATGGCTCCATCCCGGAAGGTTCGCGAGTCCTCGACCTCGGTTGTGGTGATGGTTCACTATTGCAACTCTTACGCGACAAAAAGAATTGTAAGGTACAAGGCATAGACCGTGATCAAACCCAGGTCATGAAGTGTATCGCCAAAGGGATTCCTGTTATTCAAACAAACCTTGATGAAGGTCTCGTTTGCTTTCAAGACAAATCTTTTGACTATGTCATTCTAGGCCTGACATTCCAACAAATCCGCAAACCTCATAAACTTCTGCACGAAATGGTGAGAGTCGGTAAATTTTCGATTGTCAGTGTTTTCAATCTTGGTTACTACCGCACCAGATTCCAAATATTTTTTGGTGGTATTATGCCTATGAACAAATGTCTCCCTTACGAATGGTACGACACGCCTAACATCCACTTAGGTACAGAGCGTGACTTTCACAAGATGTGCCAAATTGAAAACTTTCAGGTGTCCTCAACTAAGAGAATATCCAGAAGTGCTGACTTTTTGACAAACTCTCTTCCAAACCTCTTTTCAGAGATCTGCATTTTTACCATTAAAGGTTAAACCTTCAATCTGTAAATCTATAGCGTTGTTACAGAGATGTTAATTCTCTAAATACGTAGTATTATTTTAGATAAGCTAATTTATAAAGGGAAAAATGGAAGGCTCAACAGATCAACTTATCAACTCTGTACAAAGTAGGCTGCGCACTAACATTTTTCTTAGTAAACTGGGCTCATCCTTGATCATCTTTGGGGCTCTTACCTTGATCACCATACTCATTGCCCGCATGACTGGTCTTATTCCTGACTTATTTCAGCTGCAATTTCTTTTAGTGCCTGTTTCTCTTTCATTTCTGGTTGCCTTTTTTATTCCATCAAAAGTTAAAACCACTGACGCTGCCAGAAAGGTCGACTCATATGCAAAGTCTGATGATTTATTTTTAACTTGTTCGACTCTAAAAACTGCTGCCGGTGATTTTAAATCACTTCTTTATGGGCAAGCAGATGCGAAAGCAGAAAAAATGGCAGCAGCTCAGATAACTGAAATAAACTGGCAAAAGCCGCTCACTGCATTCATTACACTTTCAATCTTATATTTCCTATTCAGCCTTTACCTGCCACAGCTTGATCCATTTGGCAAAGAAGAACAACGTGCCAAAATAGAGCAAAAGAGAAAAGTCATGCAAGAAGAAAAAAAGCAGACTGAAAATCGCCTGGCTGTTCTTAAAAAGCAAGAAGCTCTACCTAAAAACTCAGAAGACATAAAAGCTGAGTTAACGCAGATTTTCAAAGATATGAAAAAGATGCCGCCTCCTGAAAATGTTAAGAAACTACGCGACGAGCGACGCAAAATCGCCAAAGCCTGGAGTGACAAGAATCGCGATCTGCAAAGCGAGAAAAAAAGCCAGCAGATGAAATCTCAACGCTTTGGTGCCATGAGTGACGAAATGAAAAAAATTGGCCAGGATCTAAAAAGTGGCGATACCATGCCGGCTCAGTCAAAGTTGAAAAAATTAGCAAATGAACTTCGTGAAGCCAGCAATCTGGACGATATAGGTGAACGCCAAAAAAAGATTGCCGATCTTAAACAGCAAATGGATGATCTTAAAGATTCCCTTTCTGAAAATATGGGAGCTGACTCAGTCAAAGCAGCAATCGACCGGGCTATGCGCCAAATGGATGGCATGGACGACGAAAGTAAAGAAGCCCTCATGGATGCCGCTCAATCTATGGAGCTCTCTCAGCGTGAGTTGAACCGTCTGCAAAAGCTTATGGATGAAATGGATGACCTGCAAGAGCTCATGCAAACAGCTCAAAATGCTGAACAGTATTCACAAAACCAACAAAGCGGCCAAAAGTCCGGCCAAGGGGAAACTCCCGAATATGAAAGCTTTGAAGACTATCAGGAATACTTCGATCAGCAACAGAGTGAAATGGAAGACTGTGAGACCTGTCAGGCTTCTGGCCAATGTCAGGCCTGTAATGGCACAGGTAAAGATAAAGATGGCAATGAATGCTCAGAATGTCAGGGCAATGGTAATTGTTCTGACTGTAATGGTACCGGACAGTGTAACAGCTCCAGCCAATCTGCTGGCGGCCGTGGTCAAGGTAGAGGTTCTGGTCGTCCCGGTAGCGGCGGCGGTTACCCTGGCGAAAATGAAAATACTGAAACTGCCCAAAAGCGCGAACAATCAAAATCTAAGAATCAAGCCGGACGCATACTCATGCAGTGGAAGACCAAAGGAGTCAGTGAATCAGGCCAGGTAACCGTTGAGTATAAAGAGGCTCTGAAACAAGTCAAAGCCGGTGTGGATGAAGCCATCGCCAAAGAGAAAATCCCACCAGGTTATCACGAGGTTATAAAGAAGTACTTTTCTTCAGACTCCGGAGGCAACATTGAAGAATAAAGCCGGCAAGAATAAACTCCCTTTTATTCTTCTTCCCATATTACTGATTGTTATTTTCACTCTCATTACTACCCGGGCCTCAGTAGACCAGTCTTTGATCGTCTACTGCTCACACGACTCTATTTTCTCAGATGAAATCTTTAAGAAATTCACTCTCGAAACAGGGATAAAAGTCACTCCTCGCTACGACACCGAAGCCAGCAAATCTTTAGGCCTGACTGAGAAAATTCTTCGAGAAGGAGAAAACTCTGATTGCGATGTTTACTGGAGCAATGAGATGTTCAGCATGCCGGTTCTTCAGGAGCACAATCTCCTCAAAGCTTATAAGAACAAAAACTGGGATAGAATTCCAGATAAATTCAAAGAAGAAAATGGCTTTTGGTGTGGTTTTGGTGCCCGTATGAGGGTGATCATCTTTAATACTGAACAAGTTCAAAAACCAGAAACAGCAAAAGCTAATTTCTCAGAAAGTGAGCTAAGTAAAATGGCAATTGCTTTACCACTCTACGGAACGACACTCACCCATTTTGCCATCCTGCAAAAATACCTTGGCGAAGACAAACTTCGTGAAATCTATAAATCCTGGCGCCAAAAAGGACTACAAATTGTTGCTGGTAATGGCCCCTCAAGAAATCTGGTCGCAAATGGCAATTGCCAATATGCCTGGACAGATACCGATGATTACTTTGGGGCTGTAGACAACCAGGCTCCAGTCACTATGCTGCCTGCCCGCCTGCCGGATGGCAAGACAATTATCATCCCTAACACCGTAGGTATACTCAAACACTCTGACAAAATTCATGCTGCAAGAATTTTCGTTAATTACCTTACCTCAGCAAAAATTGAACTTGCCATGGCCCGTTCAAGCTCAAGACAGATCCCCGTAGGACCTGTCGATGAAAAGCTGCCTCAGGAAGTTGCTGAATTACAAAAATACCTTGACCAGGGCGCCGACTTAAAGCAAACATTTTCTGAGCGTACATCATTACTGAATTGGATCAAAGAAGAACACCAGTTGAAATGACCTCGATCTTTCTTCTTTCAGTCTTTAGAAGCCTGATTATCTCAGCAATGATTGTCCTGATTTCCAGACAGGTATATCAAAGTTACTCAGGCTCTCATGGTAAAAGAAGAAAGGTATTCATATTTCTAAGCCTTCTTCCACTAATCACCCCTCCTCTTCTACCGGCCTACACCTATTCATCATTTAAAATAAACTTTCAAACAAGTCCTTATCTGAATGAACTGATCTATGGCCTAATTACCGCCGCCCGTTATATGCCTTACACTGTGATTTGTCTGTTTCTATTAAACTACTCAAGAGATAACTCAGCTCATGCGTGCGATAAACTGAGTCCCGGAAACAAACTACCGCTTATCCAGAGACAAGCACCTCTTTTATTGTCTGCCATTCTACCTTTTCTACTCTGCCTGCATGAATACGAGGTCGCTTCACTTATGCGAACAAAACATTGGAGTATTGAAGTATTCAATGCCCATTCTGGGGGACTCTCTCAAACTATGTGGGCCAGTTTAACCATGGTGGCGACACCTCTTACCATTTCCCTGGTTAGCCTCGCCTTTGCCTTTTACCTAAAAAAATTCTGCACTAAGCTTCAACATACAAATATCTCAAATCTGAAGTCTCCAAATAACACTCTGAGCTTCGGTCTTTTAATATTTCTTTTAAGCCAATGCATCGCCTTCCCCCTTTTAGTCGTTTCTTACACAGGTCTGATTGGCTTCTCTGAGGTATTTACCAGCGGCTGGATGTTAAGTGAAATCACCAATAGTCTTTCTTTTGCCATAATTGCGACCATTTGTACGGCATTTCTTAGCTTATACTTCCTATCCTTTAAGAGTTCTGCCGTATTTATTCTCTTCACTCCTGGCCTATGTGGTTCACTTGTCCTTGGCCTTATAGTCTTAAACTTCTTTCAAATGCCTATAATCAGCGGCTTAAACCACACCGTCATCCCCTTAACAATTGCTTATATCCTCTATGCCTTTCCTTTATCGATTTTACTTAACTTTATCTATCAGCAAAAATTCCAGGACAGCTCCCTTAAAACGGCTCAACTTCTCCCACAGCAAGAAAAACAAGCCATTCTCTGGCAAATTAAAACTCTACCATTTATCATTTGTCAATTTCCGGTATTCTGCCTCCTCTGGTTCGAGCTTACCTTGAATACTCTACTGGCACCCAGTTCCATGCCCGGTATTTTCCCAAGGCTTTATAATCTCATGCACTACAACGAAAACGAAAAGCTTTCTGCTACCGTTGCCGTTGCAGTTTTTATCCCCCCGATTATCTTGGCATTGACTCTTATCATCTCCAGAATAGGAATAAAATGGACCAACAAGTTCTCTGGCAATTAACCGACATTTCTAAAATTGGCTTTAAAGCTAAAAGGCTCGATTCCATATATTGCCAATTCACGCAGGGAATCACCGCCATCATTGGTGAGTCAGGTGCAGGAAAATCGACTTTAATCAATTTATTAAGCCGCATGGAGCTACCTGACTCTGGAGAGATCAATTGCAACATCAAACAAGAGGCCTGCCCATTTTATATAGTCCCTCAGGACTTTGGACTTTGGGCTCACATGACTGCCATTAAGCATATCGAACAGGTAATTCCAAAAGATCATTCTATTGATGCATCGGCGCTTTTGAAAAAGTTTGACCTTGAGCACAAGGCTCATGAATATCCGGAATTCCTTTCACAGGGAGAGTGCTCAAGACTCAGTCTCGCACGCGCTATCGCCACAGATTCAAAAGTTCTGATTATGGATGAACCACTGGCAAATGTTGACCGTGGCCGCAAGGATAAATACTGGAACTTTCTGCTCAAACATTTACAAAGTCTTTCCGGTTCATTGATCTTTTCGACTCACGATTCCTCTGAAGCATTGGCTTACTCTAACAAAGTCGTCTGTATGCAAAAAGGGCAAATTCTCGCCTCCGGCCAAACTATTAATATCTACCAAAATCCAAAAACTCCAGAAATCTCTAAATTGTTGGGCCCCGGCACTTGGCTCAAAGAGAACCCTTTTGAAATTCAACCTGGATTCTATCGACCTGAAGCTATAACACTTCAGGAGTCAGAATCGGACTTCAGTATCAATCAAACAAGATTTTTTGGAACCTTCAATAAATCAGAAATAAGTAATGATTCTGAATCCTTTAAAATTTTTCATAGTGCATCCGATAAAGTCGCAAATGGAATGAAAGTTATCCTGGCCTTACTAATGATCTTTCTGGTCTCATGCAGTGAGCAACAAAGCACTCTTAGCTTTAAAGAAATAACTTCATGGAATATTCCTTCAGCCGGCCAAAGGCTGCCAGGCCCAAGAGCAATCACCTGTGGACAAAATGGCGAAGTGATCGTTCTAGACGATGCCGGCCGCGTTTTGGTTTACGACTCTCAAGGAGAACTTAAGCGCAAATGGAAGATGCCTGAAACTGAATTAGGCCACCCTGAAGGCGTAACAGTTTTTAATGATGGTAAAATTGCCGTGGCCGATACTCACTATGCCAGAGTTGTCGTCTTCAATCCGGATGGTACCGTGGCTTACAAGTTTGGCAGCCGTGGTGATCAACCTGGTCAGTTTTATAGTCCTGTCGGTATTTCTCTTGATAAAGAACAAAACATCTATATTTGCGAATATGGCTTTAACGACAGAGTCCAGAAGTTTTCAAAGGAAGGGAAATTCATCGTTAGTTTTGGAAAAAGCGGCGTTGAACCGGGAAATATGCAACGTGCTTCAGATATGGTCTGGACCGATGGTAAACTCTACGTTGCCGATGCTGTTAACAATCGCATCCAGGTTTTCAGTGATGATGGAAAGTTCCTCCATATCCTCAAAAACCAAGGGGCTGAAATTCCCTTTTATCTTCCCTATGACATCGATCAAGATCCAAATGGTTACCTCTGGACTGTAGAGTATGCCAACTGCAGATTGACAAAAACCACTATATCTGGAGAAGTTCTTGGCTACTTTGGTAAAGCTGGTACAGAACTCAATTGCTTCAATAATCCGTGGGGACTTGGCATCGACCAAGAAGGAACAATATATGTAGCCGACACCGCAAATAGGCGCGTTGTTGTTTTGAGGAACTAACATGATCATTGAATCAAAATTTCTTAAAGCAGAGTTTTCCACAAAAGGTGCTGAACTAGCTAGTTTACAAGACCAGTTTGGAGCCCAGTATATCTGGCAAGGCAAGGAAGAATTCTGGCCGGGAAAAGCGCCACTTATGTTCCCCATCTGCGGCTTTTTAAAAGAGAACTGTTTCTATCACAAAAATAACCAATACTTCATGCAAGTTCATGGCTTTGCCAGGACCAGTGACTTTGAGATCCTTGAACATGATTTACAGTCCATTTCTTTTAAACTTAAATCTTCGGCAAAAATTCGACAGCATTTCCCATTTGTTTTTGAATTCATCGTTAACTATGAACTCAATGACAATAAACTAAAAGTTAATTTTCTGGTTAAAAATCTGGATTCACAAAGAATGTACTTTTCTCTTGGCTGGCATCCTGGATTCGCCTTAAACTGGACTCCGAATGATTCGATAGACAACTACTATCTCGCATTTCCAGACAATTCTCCTCTACAAAGAAGAGCAGTCAATGAAGATGGTCTATTACAAGGTGAATTACAGGAGTTTGCGATCAATGAAAATAAAACCTTTTCACTGGATCAAAACACTTTTACAGAACGTGCTCTGGTTCTCGAAAACACGCCTCATAAAAGTATCTCACTTCGTCATATTCATTCAACTAAGTCAATCGATCTCCATTATGAGAACTTTCCAAACCTAACCCTGTGGGGACAACCTGAGGCTGACTTCATCTGTTTAGAACCATGTCTTGGCCTGGGAGACTTTGTTGACCATAATCAAAAACTACAAAGTAAAAGTGGTATCCTAAAACTTAATTCAGCACAGCACTTTCAAGCCAGCTGTCAATTGATTATCAACTCTCAAAATTAACGGCCGCTTTTTTCTAATTCATCGATGTATAAATCCAAATCTTCTGCTGCAGATCTGAGCTTATTGACGATTCTCTGTACATGAGGTCCATGGGTAATCTTTTCAGTTTTCTCAATAACTGCATTTAGATGATTAAGCACATCCGTAAGAATTTCTTTTTTGTGCTCCGTATGAATAAGTTTGTCGAGCAACTTGTTGTTGACCATATCGGCTAAATCACCGAAGTTATCCATCATTACCTGAGTCTGTCTACCCGCTTTGTGATTACTGGCGACGTTGATCTTTTCCATTTCTATCCCTTCTATTAGACTTTTTAAAATTGAGGGTTTGTACTAAGCAGGTTAATTGCCAAGATCACTTCCAAGCTTAAAAGAGCCCATTTCATTTTAGCTATTTCCATTATCGGATAATATTTCAAACACTGACTTCATTGTCTTCTAGAACTTTCTTCGACTATTTTATTGCATGCAATATAAAATGGAATTATATTTTAACTCTTACTTAAAAAGAGAGTGTGTATGAATGAAAAATTTTGAAATAGCAAACCTAAACGAAATAGAGCCGACAAAATGCCCTTGTGGAACAACGAAAAGAGCCTTTGCTGAACCCGGGTCAGTAGCTTCTGTTCACATTGTTGAAATCTCCACTGAAGCAAAAGTTCACTACCATAAAAAAATGACCGAGATATATGTCATTTTGGAAGGTGAAGGATATATGGAATTAGATGGAGAAAAAGTCCCGGTTCAACCTATGACCACTGTTAAGATTAAACCAGGTTGCCGGCACAGAGCTGTAGGTAATTTTAAAATTATCAACATACCAGTACCGGCTTTTGATGAAAGCGATGAATATTTCGATTAAATAGAACAGCGCTCGAAAGCCTCAACCAGGCCATTATAAGGCTCACGGGTTGGAATAAACTCGTGAGTTACGTAATCTTTGTAACCTATTTCTTTCAACTTCTTCATAACTGCCGGGTAATTGATTTCCTGAGTATCATCCAGCTCATTTCTGCCTGGACAACCTGCAGTGTGAATATGACCTATGATATCGGCATTTTCACCAATTCTAGTGATTAGATCTCCCTGCATGACCTGAACATGATATATATCAAAAAGAATCTTTAAATTTTCTGAGCCGATAGCGCGTATGATTTCGCCACAGTATTCCACTGTATCACCTGCGAAACCTGGATGGCCTTTCATCTTCTCCTCAACTCGGGAGTTAAGAATTTCCATCTGCAGAGTTATACCTTTCTTTTCTGCATAACCGATTATTTTTTTGTAACCTTCTATGCAGTTTTTAATCCCCTCTTCTGGATCAATTTTACTGCCACCAAATTTTGTTGTATCAGCAAAACCTACAAAAGTAATAACATTTGAAAAACCGTATTTCTTAGTGACATCTATACGCTCTTTCATTTTTTTGATATTTTCATCATGAAAGATCTTATTGTTCATACCTTTCGTATAGCCGTGTGAAGTCGTCAAAGAACATTCTAAACCAGCAGCTTTAAGTTTATCAAAATGCTTAGGATCAACTAGTTCTATACCATCACATCCCAATTTTAAGGCAGCGTCAATTTGCTGCTCAATACCCCAATGATCCTTGTAACACCAAAAGCAAAACGACTTTTTGAAAGGGAAAGATTTACTCGAACCAGCAACTGTAGCTGACTGACAGGAAATTGATGACAGAGCTAATGAGCCACCTGCCATTTTTAAAAGGTTACGTCTATCCATATAATCATAACTCCACTATTTTAGCGACTTCTGTAAAGATATGTTTTGGAGAATAAAAGAAATATGAAATTTTATTTATTTTCTATGCCAAAAACGCCATTTATTTCTATTTAGAAATAATTACTTAATACAAAAAATAACCGAATACTAATTGCCCCATCAGTGAATGTAATTTAAATTGAGTTTATGCCAGAAGATATAAACAACAAAGACTTTGAAAATGCTTTCAGCGATACTGTTGATGGTTTTGCAGATTTGTTTAACGAAGTTGAGATGAGTGATGTCAGTAGCATCGCCGGCTTGGCCTTGAGTACACAACCCGCAGGCAAGTACACTGTAATAGGCAAAGTTGATGAAGGCGGTATGAAACAAATCCTTGAGATTGAAGATACTGATACAACTCGCACTCTGGCAATGGCTTTAATCAAAGAAAAAGCTAAAAAAGAAAATAAAGAGAAAGCCGCTGAACGCTTCGTTTACGAAGCCAGAATCACCGCTCTTTTGCAGCATCCGAATATCGTTCCTGTTCATGACATTGGCATAAATAACGATGGTGAACCTTACTTTACCATGAAACTTATTCAGGGTGATAATCTCAAAAAGATACTTCATAAACTGCAAACAGGTGATCAAAAGTACATTCAGAAATATCCACTTACTGAACTTTTAACTGTCTTTCTAAAAACCTGTGAAGCAATTGCCTATGCGCACTCCAAAGATGTTATTCATCTGGATATGAAACCGGATAATATACAAGTGAGTGACTATGGCGAGGTTCTTATTGTAGATTGGGGCCTGGCAAAAGTTTTACATGCCCCATTTGAAGAAAATAACGACTTTACAGAAGTAATCGACAGCGTTGATCTGACACTCGATGGTTTTATCAAAGGCACTCCGGGATTTATGGCTCCGGAACAAGCC
Organism: Lentisphaerales bacterium; assembly: GCA_022446985.1. Classification (GTDB taxonomy): domain Bacteria; phylum Verrucomicrobiota; class Lentisphaeria; order Lentisphaerales; family Lentisphaeraceae; genus JAKVBD01. The sequence continues at coordinate 11,355 of JAKVBD010000055.1, read as the reverse complement.
ATGGGACTTAATCAGGAAAAGAATACACTAACCGACATTTACTCCTTAGGAGCCATACTCTATAACATACTGACACTAACTAAGCCTCTTGAGGACGACACTATAGAAGAGCTTTGTAGCAAAACAATTCAAGGGGACATTCCCCCTCCTCGGGAAAGAAATCCTGATCGCTACATTCCATCTGCTCTTGAAGCCGTCTGTCTTAAAGCCATGCGGGTCGATCCCGCTAAACGTTATCAAAAAGTCGATATGCTTATTTCTGAAATAAATGCTTATATAAGTGGCTTCTCAACAAAAGCAGAAGAAGCTTCACCTTTTACAGAACTCAAGCTCCTCATAAGCCGTCACAAAGCCATTGCTTCACTGGTCGCTCTTGGCTTAATCATCTCGCTGGTTTTTGTTGCTAAATTACAAAAGAACCAAACAGTTATCTTAAATACAGTAAGTAAGCTGAAAGAAGAACGTAAAGAACGCATAAATATAAGTCAATTGGCAGCCCCGAAAATTCTAACTGAAGCACTACAGTTTATCGATGTCATGGATTTCGATACTGCTCGTGACACAGCAAGGCTTTGCACTGAACTTGACGAAACCTTTGATGAAGCCTGGCTTGAACTGGGGAAACTCTCTTTTGCGAACGAAGAATTTGACCAAGCACTTAAAGCTTTCAGGAAATGCCAGTTAAAGTCTGCCGGCCAGTATCTATCTGTCTTAAAACAGTACGGTACTAATTTCCACAATTTGGCCGATGAACAGGTTTTGCAATTAATAGAAGAATTAAACCTCATCGACCCTGAAGACTATATAACAATTCAAATATTTCAGAAACTGAATTCTTCAGAAAAATCAATCACTCAAAAAGTGTCGTTGGTTAGCAAAGCGCTGGAAGTCCTTAACTCCGGAGAAAGCGATTTTAATTTCACTTGCCATTTTACCCCTGAAGGAGAGATTAAACTCTCCATGAGAGGCAGCTGGAAAATTCAAAACATAAAACCCCTGATTGGCCTCCCTATCAAAGAAATCAAACTGAACGACACCTCTGTTCAGGACATTCGTATTTTGCAATCCATGCCCCTGACTCAGGTCGACTTATCCTATGCTCCTGTGAAAAGCATCGACAGTCTAAAAAACAAACCTATTAAAGACCTTCTTATCAGAGGTAGCAGAATCACCTCTATGGAAAGTATAAGTTTCATGGAGAACCTGAGCAGTATAGAAGTCGATGAGAATACCTCCGCCATATTGGAAACTCTGTTAGCGCTGGAAAACTCAAATGACATTTTTATCAACAAAGTAGCAATTGAAAAACTTAGACATAAGTATCGTTCAAAGCTCCTTCAGTTAAGATGATTCAACATTGATTTTTTAGCCCTTACGGGTTAATTGAAAACAAATTTATAAACTATTTGGAAAATTATGAGTAATTACAAAATCGGCTTTATCGGCTCAGGGAAAATGGCCACTGCCATCGCCGCTGGTCTTGTCAATCAAAAAGTCTTTCAAGCATCTGAAGTTATTGCATCTGACATCTCTGAAGAATCATTAAAATACTTTAGTGAAAAGTGCGGTGCTGATACTTGTACAGATAATGCTAAAGTTGTTGCTGAGGCCTCTACTGTTATTCTTGCTGTTAAACCACAAATGGCAGAAGTTGTCTGTGCCGATCTGGAAATTTCTCCAGAGACACATGTTATCTCTATCGCAGCCGGGCTTAAAATTGCCTCTTTAGACAAGTGGCTTAACACTAAAAAAATCACTCGTGTCATGCCCAACACTCCTCTTATGGTTGGCATGGGAGCTTCGGCTTACTGTTGTTCAGGAGCTGTTAGCTCTGAAGAAAAACATTTGGTGGAATCGATTTTTGGCTGTGCTGGAGTCATCAAGGCAGTAGAAGAAAAAGACATCGATGCAGTGACTGGCGTTAGTGGCAGCGGACCGGCTTATGTCTTTGAATTTATAGAAGCACTAGCATTGGCAGGTGAAAAAAATGGTCTCGACTATGAAACTTCTTTAAGTTTAGCGACTCAAACTGTAGCTGGCGCCGCAGAGATGATTTCTCAAAAAATGGGATCTCCTGACGAATTGCGAAATGCAGTCACTTCACCAAATGGTACGACATATGCAGCTCTGCAAGACATGAAAGCTAAGAATTTTAGAAACATGGTCAATTCTGCAGTAGATGCCGCAGTCACACGTTCAATTGAGCTTGGACAGGAATAGTAAATAATACTTATGGAACTTTGACTTAGAATCGATGTCTAGTGAAAATAACAGCGGTTTAAGCGATAATGAGATAATTGAAGATTTCAAAAAAGGAAATCTTGGAATCTTCTCTCAATTAGTTGAGAGGCATTATCTCAAAGCTTATCAAATAGCCTTTGGCATACTGAGAAGCAATGAAGATGCAGAAGAAGTCGTACAGGATTCTTTCGCTAAAATTCACCGCGTCTTAAATGACTTTCGCGGTGATTCAAGGTTCACAACCTGGATGTATCGCATAGTCACTAACTATGCCAAGAATCGCTACCGTTGGAATAAACGCAGAGGCTCAAAACAGAACTTTAGTATAGATGCCCCTGTCCCGGGAAAAGACGACAGTAATTTGAGTTTTGACTTACCCGGCAAAGAGATGAATCCGCTACGCGGCACATCTTTTAACGAATTGGAAAAAGGTGTTTACAGACACCTCGATGCCATTTCGCCTTTGTATAGAGAGGTATTGGTTCTCAGAAATCTGGAGGGATACAGTTACGAGGATATCGCTCAAATCCTTGACTGTAAAATAGGTACAGTAAAGTCGCGTATCGCCAGAGGTAGAGAGGAACTGAGAAAAAGACTTAGAGATGAGGATCTAATATGAGTTTAGAAAATAACTGCCCGGACTTTGAAGAACTAAGTGCCTGGCACGACAAAGAATCTGAGACTGACTACACTTCTCATGTAGCAAAGTGCAGTGATTGTCAGACTGCCCTGGAAGATATCAAAAAAATTGACAACGGCTTATCTGACCTATTATCTGCTGCACAGCCTCGAGAAGGCTTTAAAGAAAAATTATTGAGCTCTGCTGCTCAGCCACCTAAAAACGAGCTACGAATCGTCAGCCACATACTTAAACTGGCAGCTATTCTAGCAGCTGCTTTTGCATTAAATTATCTGACAGATCAAAAGGATAGTCCTGAATCGAATGAGCTTACCGTTAAAAGTACTGTCGCGCCTAAAAAGCACACAATTCCTGTCATGCTTGCAGATTCTTCTGAAATGACAAATATCAAACCTATCAGCGATGGTTTAAAAACTTCAATCCCGGAGCAAGACTTTCAGCTCGTCAGCATGAATGAGAAGACTGCAGTAACTGAAGCGGTTCAAATAAACAGTACTGTAAAACATGTATGGCTTACAGAAGACCCGGCAGCGGCACTAGTGCTTATTGAGAAACAGATGAACTCACTAAACGTTCTTGACAAAAGAAAAGATAAAGCCGGTTCTTATCACCTGACGATTCAAATGCAGGAACAGGAACTTATAAAAAATGTTGACTGGCTAGCTAAACAAGGTTTCAGTTTAGTTTCACCGGCTGCTCCACAACCAGGTACGAACATACTTTCAAAGACACCAGAAAATACTATCATCTATAACATCTCTGTTATTAAAAAGCAGTAAAAGTAAGCTCTTCAAGATAAAATCATAAGCTTTATTTATACTCGATTTAGAATATTTTGAGGATCCCCCTTATTTTCGAGCCCTCGACATACTATAATAAATTATAAACATATAAGTCTGTAATTTATTGTAGGAGGGTCCCTTGTGAAGCAATTAATTATCCGTCAAGCTGCAGTCATTGGTGCCGGAGTTATGGGCAGTGGCATAGCAGCTCACTTAGCCAACGCCGGCATTCCAACCTATCTTCTTGATATTATTCCACCTGGAGCGGAAAATAGTGAAAACTCTGCAGAAAGAAGTGCTATTGCCAGTAGTGCGATACAAAAACAGATAAAATCTAAAATCTGTGGCTTTTACGACAAAAAATTCTCTCAACTCATTAAACCAGGAAATTTAGTCGACGATTTCAAAGTCCTTGGCGAAGTTGACTGGGTCATCGAAGTTGTCCCTGAAAATGTCAAAATTAAGCAGGACCTCTTCGAACGCCTTGACCCTATTTCAGCTAAAATCAAAGTTATCAGCTCAAACACTTCCGGTATACCATTACAATTAATGACTAAAGACCGAAGCGATGACTTCAAAAAGAAATTTATGGTCACCCACTTCTTTAATCCAGCTCGTTTTATGCACCTCATAGAAACAGTCTGTGGACCAGAAACGGACAAAGAGCTATTTAAGTCTGTGAATAATTTACTGGAAAGAAGACTCGGTAAAGGCGTTGTAGAATGTCTCGACACCCCGAACTTCATTGCCAACCGAATTGGCTGTTTTGACTTGTTAGCAGCTATTAACTCTATGCAAAAACACGGCCTCACTATAAATGAAGTCGATACTGTAGCTGGCCCACCCTGCGGACGCCCCAAAACAGCTGTATTCCGACTTCTGGACATGGTAGGGATCGACACCATTTGTCACGTCATTGACAACATGCACCAAATGTTGCCAAATGACGAATTCCGGGAATTACTTAAGGTTCCTGATTTCATTCGTCAAATGGTCGAAAAAGGACTCGTCGGCAGTAAGGCTGGCCAAGGCTTTTACAAGAAAACCAAGACTGGAATACTCACACTAAACCTGAATACCCTGGAATACGAAGAATCCGCAAAAGTCGACATGCCAATTTTGAAGGATATCAAAAAGATAGCTTGTCCACTTGAGCGAGTTCGTACTCTTTGTAATTCAGATACAAAAGCCGGAAAATTTGCGAAAGATTACCTTACTGCTGCCGCCAACTACGCAACTTTCAGAATCCCTGAAATTGCCGCCAGCCCTGTCAGTATAGACCGAGCGATGAACTGGGGCTACAATCATGAAATCGGACCATTTACTGTTCTGGATGCCCTGGGTTTAACTGAAACAGTTAGTTATCTTAAGGACAATGATCAACCTGTTTCGGCAATGGTCAGAGAAATATTAGATGCTGGTGAAGCCACTGTTTATAAATTTGATGGCAAACAATCATCTGCTTGGGATCGCGCATCCAAAAGCTACCAAGCAGTTCCTGCACGTCCTGGAAGTTTCAATTTACAGCTTCACAAAGAAAGCGGCTTAAAAGATGGCGGTAACGATTCTGTTAGTCTCATAGGCCTTAAAGACGACATACTCTTCATAGAACTTCACGGTAAAGGAAATGCCTTTAGTATGCGGGCTGTTGAAGCTGTCACAAGTGCTGTTGCAAATGCCGAAGGTAAGTATAAAGCTGCCGTCATTGGTACTCAGGGCGATGCTTTCTCCGTAGGCGCAGACCTGACTGAAATGACCAGTGCTGCACAATCTGGCGATGTCAAAACTATGCAAAAAGCCATTCAAAATTTCCAGCAAATGAGTATGACCATACGCCACAGTAGCTTACCTGTCGTATCAGCACTAAAAGGCTATACATTTGGTGGGGGTTGCGAAGTTGCCATGCATTGCGATGCCCGACAATCTGTACCAGACACCTGGATGGGACTTGTTGAAGCCGGAGTCGGCCTTCTTCCTGCTGGTGGAGGCTGTAAAGAGTTCGCAAGAATTACAGCGATTTCTGCAGGCAAAGATGGTGATTTATTCGAACCTCTATTTAATTACTTCCAGACCATAGCCATGGCAAAAGTTAGTGGCAGTGCCTTTGAAATGAAAGGTCTCGGTTTTGGTGGAGATATGGATGGTATTTCACGAAACAAAGAAACTCTTTTAAGTGATGCTATAAAGCGTGCTGGAATGTTAGCTGACCAAGGTTATGCTCCTCCAACAGTTCATGAAATGATTCGCGTTGGCGGCCTGCCCATTTTAACAGAAATTCGTGCCCGCCTGAACATCATGCAACAATCAGGATTTATCTCTGAGCATGACGCTCTTATTGCAGGTAAAATTGCTCATGTCATGTGTGGTGGTGAAGTCGATACTAACACCTACGTACCGGCAGCTTATTTATTGAGCTTAGAGCTCCAAGCATTTTTCGAACTTCTTCAAGAGCCTAAAACTCAAAAAAGGATTCAATACACACTTAAAAATGGCAAGCCATTGAGAAATTATGAGAGACACAGTGAAAGAAGCAGTCATAGTCAGCTGTGCTAGAACAGCAGTAGGTAAAGCATTTAAAGGTTCTTTAGTAAACACTCGCCCTGATGAACTCATGGCAACAGTACTCAAAGCATGCATTGATCGATCTGGAATCGATCCGGAAGCTCTTGAAGATGTTATCGTTGGTTGCGCTATGCCACAAGATGAGCAAGGTATGAACCTCGGAAGAATAGCACTTCTCAAAGCAGGCTTCCCGGTTTCAGTTCCAGGTATGACCATCAACCGTTTTTGTTCATCTGGGTTACAATCCATTGCACTTGCGTGTGAAAGAATTCAGGCAGGCGGGGCTGAAGCTATACTCGCCGGTGGAGTTGAATCCATGAGCATGGTCAATTTCTTAACCGGCCGTATGCACCCGGACGCTACTCTATTCGAGCAGTCTCCAAATACTTACTTAAGTATGGGAGTAACAGCCGAGAACGTTGCTGCAAAATACGGAATTTCTCGCGTAGAATGTGACCAATTTGCTTTGGAAAGTAACCTTAAAGCTGCTGCTGCTATTTCTGCGGGTAAATTTAAGGAAGAAATCGTTCCTGTCACCGTTACCAGGAGACTACCCGGAGCCGATGGTAAAGTTCACAGCAAAAGTTTTGACTTCGACACTGATGAAGGTCCACGAGGCAACAGCACCTTAGAAGGTCTCGGCAAACTGAGACCGGCTTTTAATCCCAGAGGCGTGTCGACTGCAGGAAATTCGAGTCAAGTTAGCGATGGAGCTGCTGCTTTACTCGTTACCTCCCGTGATTTCGCCGAAGCCAACGGTTTAGCAATCATGGCTAGCTTCAAAGGCTTTCAGGTCGCCGGTGTTCCACCGGAGATCATGGGAATAGGTCCATCAATTACAGTTCCTAAATTGATGAAAAAAACCGGCTGTAATTTGGCCGATGTCAAAACTATCGAACTCAATGAAGCTTTTGCGACTCAAAGTTTAGCTGTCATTCGCGACCTTGAGCTAAATAAAGAAATCATTAATCCAAATGGCGGTGCTATAGCTCTTGGGCATCCACTTGGCTGTACAGGTGCCAAGCTGACCGTATCTGCATTGCATGAAGCAAAACGCCAGGGAGGAGGATTAGCACTGGTCACCATGTGTATCGGTGGAGGTATGGGAGCCGCAGGCTTATTTGAAGTAGAATCCTAAAGTAGTCTAGTTAAACCATTCTGGCTTTAAGACACTTAAAGTCAGAATGCCGCCGCCAACTAAAGCACAATAAATGGCAAAATAGCTGAACTTATTGTTATTAATCAGTTTCAGCATCCACTTAATGGCGATATACCCTGAAACAACTGCTGCAGTCACACCAACCAAAAGCTCTACCCACTGCCCTTCTGGTAAACTTGCTCCATCTTTAATAACTCTAATAATCTCAAGTAAACTTGCTCCCGCTACAACAGGAATTGATAGAAGAAAAGAAAAGCGGGCAGCCAAACCTTTATTGAGTCCCAACCAAAGCGCTAAGACAATTGTTGCACCAGAACGAGAGATGCCTGGCATGATTGCGAATGCTTGAGCACAGCCTATCATCATCGCCTGAACCGCAGTCATAAAATTCAAATTTTCGTTTTCTTTAGGATATTTTGAACTCCAAAGAAAAGCTGATGTAGCCAATAGGGCCAGACATGTAGGTGTCACTGTATTGCTTAAAGACTCAAAATAATCTTTAAAAGTCAAACCTACGATAGCTGCGGGAATAGAACCTATAATGATATAAAAGGCTAAAGCTCCTGCTTCATCCTTTTCACTTTTGACGTTAGCTCCGCCACTAATAAAACCAAAAATACCCGGGAGAGAGAGAATCATATTCTTGATATCTTCACGAAACACAACAAAAATGGCAAGCAGTGTCCCAAAATGCACAAAGATATTCATCATTAAGCCGGCATTTTGATAATCAAATAACTGACTAAAAATAACTAAATGCCCAGAACTGCTAATTGGCAAGAATTCAGCAAACCCTTGAATTATACCTAAGAAGAATGCCTTTATTACTTCCAAATCTAATCTCCATAAAAAAATTAGGCCGACAAATCAAAAGACCGTCGACCTAATGGAAAAAATTTTATGTATTCTTACTTCTTAGAAGAAAGAATCTTGTACATTCCTGTGCCGCAAACAGAACACTCACCCTTCATCGCAGGACGGCCATTTTTCATTTTTACTTCTTTAGCATTTTTCATTTCATTTTTCGCTTTACACTTAACGCAGTATGCAACTTCAGCCATGGGACACTCTCTCCAATTACTATTCGTATTATGGTTAATGGGTTACCCGAACGCAACCTATTTGATTCTACCTGAATCCGAAAACTTTTTCAAGCACGCATCAAGCTTAAATAAGGCTAAATATGACAAAAAGTACAAGTCCTTCTAAAAAACAGCTATTTTGAGCACTATTTAAGCACGAATTCCTAAAAGTTATTTTTTGAGTTTTTTGTCATAACTCAAGCTACACATTAAAAATTTACCTTATTTTCGATAGCTTTTCATGTCTTAAGTAATTAAATATATGTCACATTGACAAAACATTCTTTCAGAATATATTCAGGCGGTAACTTAGGAAGGTGTGACATAATCTTAACTAGAGTCAATCTTCCTTGGCTATCAACTGTCAAAATTGAAACTTTTTGACATTTCGGAAAGAAGGCCGCCAACTTTCCTTCCCTAATGCATAGCGAAGACAGTTAATTTTGGAGAATAGCGCAAATGACTGAAAACAGAAGTGTTGTTTTAGCAATAAGAACAGATGAAGACAACCCTAACCACCACCTGTGGAATAACAATGGTACATGGTTTGTGCACTATACAGTGTACCCTACACCAATCACCAAGCAGCGTGTTAGGAAGTCTTTAAAAACCAAATGCATCGATGAAGCTAGAAGAAAACGAGATGTTCTTTTCAAGCTGATGAGCAGTAAATTTACTCTGGCATACTAAGACAGCTAGTTAGATTCTCATGAGAGCACGTAGATTCGTGCTCTTTTTTTTGCCCCAAAAGCACCTTCAACAAGCTGTCAATTAAGCTGCTGAGCACTACTATACTGCCAAGTCATCAGGGAATATATGAAAAAGTACAGTAAAGAAACCATCTCAGAACTCATCCAAGCGGCAGCAAAAAGCCCACGTAAAAGAAGTCACTTAAACATCCATGACAATTTGGATGCACCTGTCCAAAGACTTCTTATAGCACTGCAGCCTGACACATATGTACGCCCTCATTTTCATCCAGAAGAAGATAAAGTAGAACTTATCACTCTTTTAAAGGGCTCCTGCCTGGCTGTTACTTTCTCTGAACAAGGAGAAATATTAGACTCCATGATTCTAGATACCGAAAACTCTTTGATGGAATTCCCACCCTTAACCTGGCATTCTTTGATCTGTCTTGAACATGACACGCTGATTCTTGAAGTTAAAAAGGGGCCTTATCAGCCCTTAGAGGCAAAATACTTCGCCAACTGGGCTCCAGCTGAAGGAGACTCTAAAAGTGCGGATTACCTTAAACAATTAAAACAACAACTTCATGGCAATTAAAGAGAATATATCAAGTTCAGCCCTTAAAACCGGTATTGGAAACCTTATCAGCCGCTTTTCTGGACTCTTACGTGATTATTTATTCGCATATTCCTTTGGTACAAGTGGGATTATTTCTGCTTTCCTGACCGCATTAGCTTTTCCCAATCTGTCAAGAAGAGTCTTTGGCGAAGGTGCTCTTACTGCTTCTTTTCTGCCTCTACTCAGTGATAAAATAGAGGATAATGAAGAAGCCACCTCTTTTGCTTCAAATATACTGAGTATCGCAACCCTTCTTACAAGCACTCTAACTATAATATCGATAGCCATTTGTCTGGTTTTAGTTTTTCTAGCTCCTACATATACGCAAACCATAGCCAAGCTAACTGCTTTTCTCATGCCTTACATGATCTTTATCTGCTTAAGTGCACTACTTTCGGGCATACTCAACCTCAAAAACTCATTTACACTTCCCGCCATAAGCTCTGTATTTTTTAATGTATTTCTTATATTTGGCTGCCTTATCAGTCCCTGGATAAACCTTAAAGGCGACCAAAACATCTATGTTCTGATTGCTGCTGTATTAATCTCTGGCTTCATTCAACTTATCACTCTATATTTTGCATTGGTGCGCCGTAATTTTAAACTTCACTGGTCGCCTGACTTCAAATCTCCTCATTGGCTATCAGTTAAGACTCTCTTTATCCCCGGAATTATTGGTGCATCAGTAGCCCAAATCAGTGTCTTTTCAGATAAAATCATCGCCAATTTCATTGGTCCCCATGCTGTATCCTCTCTTTACTATGCCGAACGATTGACTTATTTCCCTGTTGGAATTTTTGGTGTTGCTCTTGGAGTCGCCTGCCTCCCCTTCATGTCTAGAGCGATTTCTGACAATGACCATAAAAGCCTTATGAACTCACTAAGATTCGGCCTTCGACAAACCTTTTTCCTTACTCTGCCTTGCACCCTGGTTTTTTATCTCTATCACGAAGATATTCTCAAAGTTATCTTTATGAGAGGGGAATTTGATCTGCAAAGCTTAAAATACAGCTCTCTAGCACTTATGTATTACCTACCGGGTATCCCGGCATTTGCCGCAGCAAAAATCATCCTGCCGTTTTACTTTGCCTCCAAAGATACCAAAACGCCTGTTAAAATTGCCGCCTTGTGCTTAACCGTCAACATCGTTCTTGGTATATGCCTTATCCCATTCCTAAGCCATGCAAGCCTTGCCTTGGCTACCACTGCCAGTAGTTATTTGAATTGTTGTTTATTACTAAGTAAATCATCTCACCTCGATCTCAGAAATACACTTATAAAAATGATAGTTCCTGCCGCGCGCATCTTCTTTTCGAGTTTGAGCAGTTGTATAATTATTTACTGTCTCCCTTGGATTCAGGTAAATAGTGAGGACACGATGCTACTAATCGGCTTACTTTCGATGAAGATAATTTTGTCGTATTTGTTGTTTTTATGTTTCCACGCTCTCTTGGGCGGTAAAGAATTGTATGAGATAATTAAAAGGCAAAATTTGACATAATAAAGCCTAATTGCTTGTAACTTTTGTACCTATAGTTAATTTTAATCTCTGTTTTTAGCAGGTGTCGGACATGAATGATTTTT
>JAKVBD010000054.1 GCA_022446985.1 Lentisphaerales bacterium | reverse complement strand
GGCCGGAAAATTCATCTTTAGTAAAATTCTAGCACGGACGGCGTAATAATGAAAAAGGATTTTCGGGAAAGTTTAGTCTAGGGATACTAATCACCATACTTTTACCTTCTTTACATAAATCCAAGTATATGGCCAGAGCAGCTATTTGTGCGACGAATTTAAAAAGTAACGTCACCGCCATAAATGTCAGTGCTTCAAATAATAATATGCACATGCCAAGTAAGCCTGGAGGTACACCTGAGTTTCATAGATATTTCTACAGAAAGAAAAAGGACCAACACTTTTTGCTCGGTGAGTTGTGGAAAAATGAATACTTAACTTCTCCGCAATCGATTTTTTGCCCTGAAGTTGATCAGAACTTTAATGGTTCTGTTTACTCTTACAGTAATTACCTGATAAACGGTGAATTTAATCCACGACAAGGATGTATTAATGAGGGGGTTACTGCAGGACGAGCTAGTTACATAACTTATCCTTATCAAGTAGGGGATTGGTCAAAGCTTTTTATGAGTCAATTAGACAATCAGGAAATGCTGCAGGCAGATGCCATTTTTAATAAAAATTCTGGAGAAAGTTTTTACAATCATCAATTAAATGGCAGTACGAGGTGGAGCGTTATGCGGGTGGATGGTTCTTTGAAGTTTATTCAGAGTCGTGAAGCGCAGACATTCACGCCCGTGAATGACTTATACAATAACTGGCCAGACACAGAAAATGCGCGCGATATTCTTATCGGAAAATTCTGAAAAGATACTTTAACTTTAGTCCTGCTCAGGGAATTGATTTGGCACCTCTTCTTTTTGGCCTTGCTACTTTAGAAGAAAACTTAGGATTTCAGTTCTTTGCGGATTCATTTCAGGTGAAATTTAATTAAATTATTAGATGTTGTATGTGAAAACTGAAGCTAGCTGTTTTAGTTTATTTTTTTTGATAAAGAACAGAAATTAAACAGTTTTGGAGCAGCCTTAGGGTCTTATAGTTATGAAACGTCGTGAGTTTATCATTGGTGCCAGTGGTTTGGCTGTGAGTTTCGCTACTCAGTCGTTGTTGGCAGAAGAAAGTAAGTTACGGTCTGGAACTTCACTGATTTATCATCCGGATTATTTAAAGCATAATTTAGGTGATGGTCATCCTGAATCTCCGGAGCGTTTGAAAGCTATCTTGCAACAATTGAAAGCGACAGGTTTAGATAAGCAGTTATATCACATTAAGCCATCTGGTGATGCCAAGCTATATATCCAGAAAGTTCACAATGAAGATCATATGAATCTTCTTGAAGGGTATGAAAATATCGCTATTGCCCAATTGGCTGTTAAGGGTGTCCTTTCTGGTGTGGATGAGGTTCTTAGCGGTAATGCCCGCAATGCTTTTTGTGCAGTTAGGCCTCCAGGACATCATGCTGTTGATGGCCTACACAGTAAAAGTCGTCCGGCTTATGGTTTTTGTTTTTATTCAAATGTAGCGATAGCGGCGCGTTATGCTCAGTTGAAGTATGGCTTGCAGAAAATTCTTATTGTTGATTGGGATTATCATCATGGAAACAGCACGGAATGGGCATTCTATGAGGATCCTACGGTATTGTTTTTCTCTACGCACAGACTGCATGCTTTTCCAGGAACAGGTCAGGCAAATAAACGGGGCGCAGGTAAGGGCCTGGGTTATAACATAAACGTGCCGTTAAAAAGTGGTGCCGGGGATGAAGATATTCTCAGTGCCTTTAAAGAGAAACTGTTACCTGAAGTTGAAGCCTTTAAGCCGGATTTAGTATTGATCTCTGCCGGTTTTGATTCTCGCAAAGATGATCGCCTTGGAAATTTTCAGGTAACGGATGAAGGTTTTGTTAAACTGACAGAGATGATGATGGATGTTGCCAAAAAGCATTGTCATTCCCGTTTAATTTCTGTACTTGAAGGAGGCTATAACCTCGAGGGCTTAGCTTTGGCGACAGAGGCGCATTTAAGAACAATGTTAGAGTATAAAAAAGTGTAATAGGGGCCCCCTTCTTAGTTTGTGATCATTTTGTGCCAAGGCTGGAAAAGCGCCAGTAAAATCTTACACTTAATAGACAGAAGAATGAATTTAGGGTCATTATGGAAAAACTCTACAAGATTGAAGACCTCATGGAAGAGAGTGGGGTCAAGTTTGGAACATCCGGAGCAAGAGGTCTGGCGGATGCCATGACGGATGCAGTTTCCTACTCGTACACAGTTGCGTTTTTACAGCACCTCGAGGAGTCTGATAATATTGCCGCTGGATGTGAAGTTGCTATTGCTGGTGACTTGCGTCCATCGACGCCGAGAATATGTGCCGCAGTGGCTAAAGCAGTCAGTGATAAAGGCTATATCCCAACTTACTGTGGAGACATTCCTTCTCCGGCAGTGGCCTATTATGGTTTAGTCAATAAAGTGCCCTCCGTCATGGTAACCGGCAGTCATATACCTGATGACCGCAATGGCATAAAGTACAACACTCCGCTTGGTGAAATCCTTAAAGAAGATGAACAGGGAATTCGTTCTCAACAAGTTGAAGTGGATGAGGCAGCTTTTACAGCAAAGGGCTTTTTTGTGAATGCTTTTGAGTTGACTAAAGTTAATTCGAGAGCAGAAGAACTATATATTCAGCGCTATACAGATTTCTTCGAAGAAGATACTCTGGCCGGTTTATCTGTTGGAGTTTATGAACACAGTTGTGTTGGACGTGATGTTCTCAAGAAAATTTACACAGCACTTGGAGCGAAAGTAGAAGGCTTAGGGCGCAGTGAAAAATTTATTCCAGTGGATACAGAAGCTATCCGTCCAGAAGATTCAGCTTTGGCGGCAGAGTGGGGAAGTACAGGTAAGTACGACGCTATTCTTAGTGCAGATGGTGATTGTGATCGTCCACTGATTGCCGATGAACAAGGCCACTGGTTGCGAGGTGACGTCGCAGGAATCCTTTGCGCTCAGCATTTGGGCGCGGATGCCGTTTCAACTCCAGTGAGTTGTAATACAGCGGTGGAATTATGTGGGTCTTTTGACTCCGTAGTTAGAACTCGAATTGGTAGTCCTTTTGTGATTGCAGCGATGAAAGAAGCTTATGCTCAAGGTTCGAAAATGGTTGTTGGTTATGAAGCTAATGGCGGTTTTTTAACAAACTCTGTAAGTGAAGCTAATGGTAAGACTCTTGATGCCTTACCGACGCGCGATGCTGTGATTCTCCACATTGCACTTTTAGTAGAGTCTAAATTGCGAGGTTGTAAGATCTCAAGTCTTGTTGAAAGTCTTCCCGCTCGTTATACGACATCGAATCGCTTAAAGGAATTTCCGACGGAAAAGTCTAAGGCTAAACTAGCAGAGATTTACACTGGTGACTTTGATACTGATAAGTCGACAATTGAAGAAATTTTCGGAAAACTTTCAGGAAAAGTGATTGCCATGAATAACATCGATGGAGTCCGTATAAATTTTGACAGTGGAGAGGTCATTCACTTGAGACCATCGGGTAATGCTCCTGAGTTTCGCTGTTACAATGAGGCTGCAACAGAAGCAAGAGCTCTAGAGCTCAATGATGCTTGCCTTAATATTATGAAAGACTGGCGCTGAGCGAGACTTTTTCTGTGACTGTTTGTTGAAGTATGAATGGTCACAGTTTTGACTCTTAGTTGCTAGATCGCATAGTTTTCCATTTGTAATTCAATTAGAGGGTGTGTTGGAATTTTTGTGTATTTTTGAAATGCAGGCTGCACTACAAAGCATATGATTTTGGTGTTTATAATTGTATCATTTGTCTCCACATTCAAGATCCTTTTTACAAGATATTGTAGATGTGGAGAATTTATGGACAGGGAAAAGGCAAAGTCGGCTTTTACGATCATTGAGTTGTCAATGGTTATTAGTATAATTGGCATTTTGACATCTATGTTAATGCCTAGTCTGATGGGCGCTCGCGAGAAAGTTAAAAGTTCTGTCTGTCAGAAAAATTTGTCTCAGATTATGCTTGGAGCATCCCAGTACAGCGACGATTGGAATGGCTCTCTTCCCATAGACACTACCACTTATGGAGCCAATTAGTTTTCTTCCAATAGTGGAGATGGTTTGGAGAGTGGCAAAGTGGGGACATCTCTCGATGATAACTTAATGATTTACTACTGTCCGGCTAATCCCAATCGACACCATTCTGGGAATGGCGATTCCGCAACGGCATTAAACTCTACCCAAAGGGATAATCTGTACTATGGAATTAACAGGGACTCAACGGCACAGGCGGCTATAAGCTTACAACAGGTCGCTTGAACTTCAGAAAAGTTTTTCTTTGCAGATTCGGGTTCTTCTAAATATAACGTGAGGTCAAGTAATGCCCGGACGGTTTCTATGAAACAAGCCTATAGTACTCAGAGGATTTTTAACCGACATGAAGATTCTAAGGAGAATGTCGTTTTTATAGATGAGCATGTCGGAGTGTTTCAAAACGCTTACCCGGATTTCCCAAGTTCGATAAATTACTCTGGTGAGACAATGGCAGATAAGCATTGGCGCCTTAGACAAAAGTAGTTGGGTTCTTTTAATCGTTTGATCAGACGCTATTTTATCCGATAAGCATGTACCGGCCGATTTTCTTTTTTGCCATCGTAGACCGTATAGATCGTGGAGCTATCAAGAGAAAAGCAAATTGCTTCACCGCCTTTTTCTTTAGCCAACTGAATCTTTTTAGGAGCAGTTTTAAGAACTTGTTTAAGTGGCTCGTTATACAGGGGCCAAAGAAAAGCAGTTGATTTAGGTGTTCTAATAATGACAGACTTGCCATCTGCAGAAATATCACCACCGGTAACCTTTTCATTTTTAGTGACAGGAATAGAACTTAATTCCAAGTTAGCAGTGTAAGTTTTATCTAGACTGTTAATTTCGGGTAAAGACCAAAGGAAATTACCAGAGACTTTTTGTGTCCCTTTTTTAACTGCTTTGGAGATAATATAGATTCTCCCCGTTTTGGGATGAACCAAGAGGCATTCACTGTTACAGATATAATCATCCGGGAACTGAAAGTTTATGGTTTTGAACTGTGCCTTTTGTACTTCGCTGGCTTTAGAAGGATCAATCTCAGGCTCAGAAACAATGAGAATCTTATGAACTCTTTTTTCCAGGGCATTATTGCCAAAGTCACTGATGTAAAGCTCGTACTTACCGTTTTCTTTATTCTTAGCTCTTGCCAGGTCCTCCCAGTCGCCAGCCATAGTTCCGGCAGCGTTAAAGGTATCAAGTTCATAAGTTGCGACAGTTTCGGCTTTGTGATTCATGGCGTATAAGCGCGGCAGATTGTGCCTATCGTTATGAACCCACAATATGTCTTTATTTATCCCACCAGAAACAACGCCTGAGAGTTCAACTAATTCTTTATTTTTGATGATTCCCGATGTCTGGGCAGAACCATAATCCGATTGAACTTCACCGTGAGAAGTTATGCATACAAGGCTCAGTAATAAGATGGAAGTGAAAGTTTTCATATTTATCTGACCAAAGAGAAATAAATTGTTTATCCATTGGTCGTCATTTTCGGCAAATCAAGTCTTCTTTTTAATGAGAAAGACTTTATAATTTCGAACAAACCGGGCAATCTTCACTTTTTGCCAGTTGGCTTTTTAGGAAAGTCATATCGCGCAAATCAAAACTGAGGAGTTTGGATTCGAGAGTGTCTCCCAGGTTACTAAGGACTTTGATTGCCTCCATGGCTGCCATACAGCCAACAGTTCCGGAGACTGCTCCAAATACTGGAAAGCGGCGTTTCCAACCCGGAGGGTTTTCTGGGTAAATACAGGATAAACAAGGGGTTTTCCCTGGAATAATCGTGGTGATCTGAGCCTGTAGTTCGAACATGGCACATTCCACTAAAGGAATATTGTTGGCGACGGCTTCGCGGTTCATTAAGTAGCGTTCTTCAAAGAGAGGCGCGCAATCAATGATCAGATCGGCTTTGCTCATGATCTCTTTGGCATTTTCTTCATTGACGTTGGAATTGTAAGCTTCTATTTCCAATCGCGGATTGAGTTCTTTTAGGCGACGCTCGACTGATTCAATCCGTGGTTTTCCGAGCCAGTCATGGGTCATGAGTAATTGCCGATTGAGGTCTGAATGTTTGACATTACCACCATGTGCGAGAATCATTTTGCCAATACCTGCGGCAGCCAGTTCATAAGCCACTACAGAGCCGAGTCCGCCACAACGAGAAATAAAGACGGTAGAATTTTTAAGGATTTCCTGACCTTCTTCGCCGAACCCAGGAACAGTTGTCTGCCAGGCATAGGTATCTTTTTCTTCTTGATTTAAAGGAATCATTTTAACCTCCGGCAATAGGTGACATTATCGTTACACTCTCGGTGCCACTTAGAGCTTTCTCTGTGCCCCACATATGCTGATTGTCGTTGACAAAAATCAAGATAGATGGATTGGGCTTATCGCCTGCTAAAAGGAAATGAGCAATTGAGTTTTCCTGCTCGGCAAGTTTAAGGACTAATTCGTCGATATTTTGAGAGCCTGCGACTTCGACAAATTCCTGGCCGGTTAAATGTTTTAACTGCCCCCAGAGTTTTACTTTGTGGGAAATGTCACTCATAAATTTTTCCTTATTAAAATTAAACCTTCACCGCTTGCGGTGATCCAAGCCTCCGGTGGCTTCACCGGCCGCCGGAGACAAAACTTTTACCGGCGAGCCGCCGGTGCTCCCAGATTATAATATTATGGGCTCTGGCCAAACCCGCTCAAGCCCACGTTCGTGAGTTTTTAAAGGTACCCAAGAATCCAAATCCAAGCCTCCGGTGGCTTCACCGGCCGTCGGAGACAAAAAGCTTTTAGTTGGGCTCTGGCCAAACCCGCTCAAGGTGCATGCACCTTAAGAATCCAAATGATTTACCGGTGAGCCGCCGGTGCTCTCAGGATTATGGATCGCTGAGCTCCAGCTCGGCAATAACCCGTGCCGGTGCTACTATTCGATCCGACCCGCGTTCATCTTTAACTGTTTTTTGGCATATTCCAAAGCCCGCTCATCGTGCGTCACCATGATCACAATGCCACCGTCATCACTAAATTGTTTTAAAGCCTGTAAAACAAGTTTAGCATTTTCTCCATCAAGATTTCCAGTGGGTTCATCTGCTAAAATGATTTTTGCACCGCCATAAATGGCTCGCGACAGTGCAACCCGCTGTTGTTCGCCAACACTCAACTCGCTGGGTAAATGATCCCGGCGATCGCTTAAGCCGAACTGTTTAAGCAGTTCTTCAGCTCTTTGCTGAGTACCTCCTCCATTAGCTAAATCGCTAATGCAGACGTTTTCTAACACACTCAGATAAGGAATTAAATGAAACTCCTGATAAACATAAGCAATGTTACTGGCTCTGAACTCGGCTCTTTGGGAATTATTCAGACTGTAAAGATCCTGGCCATTCACCGCAACGGATCCGGAATCAGCTTTCAGTAAACCACCGGCAGTCAGCATTAAAGTGGATTTACCGCATCCGCTCGGACCTAATAGGGCGATGAAATCGCCGCTTTCAGCTTTAAGACTAACGGCATCGATCGCCTGTACTGGAGCCTGGTTTTTGCGTTCGTATTTTTTTGAGACGGTTTGAATATCTAAAGTATTAGTCATTTCTCAATACCTCCGCTGGATCTGTTTGAGCTGCCCAAAGGGCCGGCAGCCAGGTTGCCATTATCGCCAGTAGAGGCATAACAACTAATGTCAGCAATATTTTACTATTATCGATAAGTAAGGCTGTTTCAAAACTATTGAAAAACTTAGCGTTGCCGAGATTCAAACCCAGTTGGAATATAATGATTCCAAGCAGGGCTCCGACGAAGGCACTACAACAGGCTTTCATTAAAAAGGCTGTAAGAATTTTACTTGTTTTAACGCCGATACTGAGTAAAAGTCCCAACTCATAAATGCGTTCTTTGACATTGAGGAAGGCCAACAAGGCGATAGTACCCAAGCTCAGTAAACCGATAAATGGCACCAGAACAGCGACGACGCCTTCACGTTTTTCCTGTAGTTGCTGCTGTTGTTCTTGCATGGACGCAATTTCTTTTTTGGCAGTCTTCTCTGTTTTTGTTCTAGCTTCTGCTCGTGCTAAGGCTTTGCTGTCATGTTCAATGATTTGTGTTCCTGGTAAAATAGCTGATAACTCTTTGCGGATTTCACCAATACGGTCAACGGAAGCGCAGTTACACTCTAAAGCGAGAATGGAGTTGATCTGCTTTTCTTTGTTGAGTAGCTTCTGACAGATCTCAAGGTTGATCCAGACGGTTATGTCATCTTTGGAACCGCGTTGAGGGTGAGTCTTGGAGATATTAAACTCTTGACCCATAAACTTAACTTTGTCGCCAACTTTTAGGTTGAGACTTTTGTGAAGTTCATAGCCAATAACCATGTCGTTCCCTAAAATGGGGTTCACAAGTGGCTTTTTGGGCTTACCGTGCGATTTAGGAACTTGACCGCGGATTCCAATGAGAACAATTCTTCTCTTCTGTTCCGGCCACTCTAGACTTTGTGTTAGAGTTGGTAATAGATGGTTGACGGTGACAATGTTTGATTCGGCCAATTTATAAACATAATCCTCAGGCATAGTTTTGCTGGCGTAACCCTGAGAGTAAACTTCACTCATGTTCTGACCTTCAGGGAAAATATAAATATTGAAGCCAAGGCCTTTCATCGATTTGCGGATGTCGTCCTCAAGCTTTTTCATTAAAGTCTCTGTTTCATCGACTTTAGCTTTGATGATTTCTTCGGATTTCAAATGGGCACTTTTCAAAAAGGCCTCACTTAAGAGCCAGCTTGCAGCAGCAATAGCAATGGCGAAAATTGACAGGCAAAAGTTCAATCTTCGATGTTTTATCTCTTTACTGATAAGTTTAAAAAGAGTCATTTATTTCTTCCTCATTATGAATGTCCCACCAATAATTAAAGCCAACACAAGACCTAATGTTACCGAAAGGTTCTTTGAAAGAGTCGATTTCTGTTCATCATTAACGGCTTGCGGTAAATCAGGTGGATTAGGCTTAGAACTTGTTTTCTCAGCCTTTGATTTGGCTGCCATATCAATCACGCCAATTAGTGGTGGCAGAGTTTTGTCCACGACGACCTCGCTGCCTTCTAGAAAACCTGTCCAATCAAGATTGGTAAGAAAGTCCAGACCCGGATTTTGCTGTTTCATTTGGCAGGAGCAGGCTCCACATAGATACTCAGCTAGTAAAGTCAATTCTTCACTTGTAATTTCGTCGCCAACCATCGGCCCGAGTAATCTGCCGCGACCAAAGAAGGCGTAGAGCTTTGGTTCATTTGCGGTTTGTTTTGGATCGTGAGTTTTTGACAAAATGTTGCGAAAAATTTTATTAGCACCATTATTTGGCATGCGCATAAAGTTGAAATTGATTTTTAAAGGAATGCCGGATTTTAAGACATTGGATGGATCGCGACGAGCAGCTTGAAGAGGGGTTAATTCACCACCGGTTACGTTGCCATCGGTTTGCACGACGCCTTTAGGGATCTTCAGTTCTTTTTCGAACTTTTCGATGGCTTGAGTGATGAGCTTAGCAATCTTTTGATCCTTGGCTTGATCTCCTGACTCCATGAGTAAAAATGTCGAAGAGTATCCCTGCAGAATACCTTTCATCAATTCTTCTGTAGCTTTGGAATTGAGCAATTTATCGACATTTTCCTGATTGAGTTCACCCTGCCAAATGACTTCTTTGGGGAATGAACTTTTAAAGGGAAAGCGCAAAATCAATTTGGGAGTGTCGGTTTTTAAGTCCTTTAAATCGGGGAAGGATTTTTGAAAACTTTCGCGGATTTTTTCATGATTCAAATCAACATCATAAAGTCGGTAATTAGTATGACCAAAATTTGGCAGGCTGTTGTTGTTTAATTGTTGCAGTAACTCGCTCTCTTTTTCATTCAGCTTTCTCTGGTGAACAACAAAGAGTCGATAAAGGTCTCTTTCCCAGCGCTCAAGGGCGTAGCGGAAGACCGGTACATCACATGCCTGTAAAAAACTTTGGATCAATAAAAGTGTAATCAAGAAGGCTTTGCGTCTCACTTAGCCTCCTGACGTATGACTTTGCCATCGTCGATCAAGAAAAAGTGCTGCCCCAGTTTTTCTGCTTCAGATTGACGGTGGGTTATATGAAGAGTCGTTATATTATTTTCTTTGGTAACGTTTTTTATGAGGTTAATGACTTCCTCATGTGTATCGTCATCAAGAGTACTCAAGGGCTCATCCAGACAAAGGACTTTTGGTTTGACTGCTAAAGCACGTCCCATAGCAGTACGCTGCTTCTCGCCACCGCTTAAACCGGCTGGTTTTCTGTCGAGAAGATGGCTGATCTGCAAACGTTCGGCTAATTCTTTAACTCTTTGTTCAATGATCGCCTTATCCCATTTTTGAATGCGCATGCCAAAGGCAATGTGTTCGTGAACAGTCATGTGGTCAAAAAGCGCTATGTCCTGTGGCAGAAATCCAATATTGCGCTCAGCAGGTCGCTTCTGAGTGATGTCTTCACCACTGATTAAAATTTTACCGGCAGCCACTTTCCTTAGCCCGCAAAGAGCTTCGAGAATGGTTGTTTTACCAGAACCGGTTTTTCCCATGAGTATACCGTATTCACCAGTCGGAATTTCTATATTTATATCTGAAATGGCAAACTTTCCGGCCTGAATAGTACAGTCCTTAATTGTAATCATAAAGACCTCCTTTGCGGCCATCGATGAGGCGGACGAGGAAAAGAACTGACAGGGCTATGGCGACCATGATCATCGATACAGCAACAGCCCCTTCTAGGTTACCTATACTTATTTCCAGGAATACAGAAGTTGATAGAACTTCGGTCTTACCACGAGTTGTACCGGCAAAGATCAGAATCGGTCCAAATTCACCTAAAGCTCTTGCCCAGGCCAGGGCCATCGCCGTTAAGATACCACGCCAGGCTCCAGGGACGGCGATTAGCCAGAAAGCTTGTGATCGATTACAGCCTAAAGTCATCGCCACCTGTTCTTGACGAGGACTCATCTGGTCAAAAGTATTGCGCATAGTTCGCACTGCAAAAGCACAGGAAACACTGAACTGAGCGAGGATGATCGCCGGGACTTTGTAAGTGATGCCGACTGAAAAGTCTGGTAGCTTACCAGTGAAAAATGAGTAGATACCGGTAAAGATGGCAACACACCATTCTTCTATACTTGTGCCGAAGATGTGAAATTTGTGGAAAAGAATTAACAGGCTTAGGCCGATGACCAAGGGTGGCAAAATGATCGGAATGTCAAGTAAAGCATCGCAAGCTGTTTTTCCTGGAAAGCGGAAACGCGACAGTAAATAACCGGTAGGGACGGCGACAATAATACTGAGAATAGTGGCAACGAGACAACTCAGCATAGTGATTTTTAGGGAGTGCTGAATATCCGGACTCGCCAGCGTTTCCTTGATATCGGCAAAGCTGGTGTAGTTGGCATCGGCCACCAACATCCCGAGAATTAATAGCAGGTAAAGTCCAAAGATGAGTGAAAGTCCAAAGAGGAATGGGGTGTCTGACGGAACCTTGCGAAGTTTACCACTGAGTGATTTCTCCTGGCTATTGTCGATTTCTACCGATGATTCAGAAGACTTGACATCTTCACTCATTCAAAGCCCCCTGCCAGTGAAAACCAAGCTTAAGAAAACGTTTCTGATTTTGGGTAATGTGCTTCATGAGCCGCGTCAAAAGCTCTTTGTGTTCATTGTTCTTGGCAAATGCATAAGGCTGAACAGCGGTAGCATCTGTTTCGGTAATTAAAACCATTTCACACTCTTCCGCAGCCGTCGGGCTTGCCTGGAAGTTGCTGCGGTAAATAATCACTGCATCAACAGAGTGCAGGTTAATTTTGTTGACCAGAAAATCACCAGTAGGGGAATCAACTGTGACGTTCTTTTTGATCTTATCATGCAAACCTACTTTCACCAGCATCTGTTTAGTCAAATATCCGAGAGCGGATTTATCCGGATGCCCTAAGCCTACTTTCATGCCAGGCTTTGTCAGGTCACTGAGAGTTTTGATGCCTTTTGGGTTACCTTTAGCAACTGCGATGACGATATCATTTTTTGTTACATCCGTTGCCGGGCCAAATCTATCTTGAACAAGATCCATAAATTCGGTATCGCAGGCAAAGTAAGCATCCGGTTTAGCTCCGGCATTCATCTGAGAGACAAGTATGCCGCAACCATTGAAAGTCGTTGAAATACTGACACCTTCGCGCTGTTCAAATTCCCGAATACTTTGTTCTACTGCAGGACGCAGCATACCGCCGCCAAAGAAATTGATTTCAGGTTTGTTAGCCCATTTATCACCATCGACTATAGAGAAGCCCATATTTTTAAAGTGAATGAGACCTTTGTCTTTGGCACTCAGGTAACGGGCAAAGTGCAGAGTACGAACAGAATTTTCAGTTGATTTTAAAATACCGATAGTCGTGTTCTTTGCTTTAGAGTCAAATTCAGGAACGTGGATAAACTCCAGTTCCGGATATTGGGCCGCAACGGCATCCCAGACGATACCAACATCTATAGAACTGAGCTTTAAATTGTTGGTTAGTTCATTCACTGTTCCGGTAAAAACACCATCGGCTTTAACTCTCTTTTCTATGGCATCCCAGAATTTGTGTTTACTGAGAACGTTCTTGGTGAATTTACCAATCGAAGCTGCGTCCGGGTTAGCCAGGCCAATCTTAAGTTTTGGATTGTCGATCAGGTCCTGGAGAGATTTTACCTTGTGCGGATTGCCTTTAGCTACCGCTAGTCCGGCGCGCAATTGATTGACTGGGATGGCTTCGGCAACAAGGCCTTTTTCGCGAGCAATGGTGATGTAACTAAAGTCGGCAGCCAGATAGAGGTCGCCTTTTTGAGCGACTTCCAGATTGTTCAGCAAGGTTCCAGATCCGCCGTAGATGATGTTGATTTTTACACCAAACTCTCGCTCATAATCTTTAACGACAGCCTCTACAGGTAACTTCATTCCAGCGGCGCAATAAAAGTCGAGACCTTGAGTTGCTTCTCCATCTTCTGCCTGGTTGTCGGTAAAAAGAAAGCCTACTGCTACCAGCATTACAACAATAAAGCCGCCAAAAATATATATTGCTTTATTCATAACATGTCCATTTAAAAATTAAGCCAAAGCTGAACTCACCTTTTTGAAGTACAATTATTATACATTATTTAACATAAAAAGTTGAGCTTTAACAACGAAATGTTAAAAGATGCGGAAAGATTGCCCAAATTACAATAATAGTCAATAGATGCACTTGTCGAAAATTATCGACATTTGTCAAAGAGTATAATAATTCTTCACCTTTCAATAGTACATAATTAATGGCAATGAGACATTTTTTAATGTTAGATTAAGGTGATTTTTTAGGTAAAAAATGACATCTTTTGGTTTATCGTGAGGATCTGTATTTAATAGGGATTTGGATGTTGAAGTACGAATGAAAAGATTTCATAGCTAGGATGAAAGCCTGTTTTTTTATTCTGAACTTTTTATAGAGTTGATGTGTTTCTGGAAATAGAAATAAGAATAGATGAAACAGATAATTGACACAATAGACGTTAAGAGACTTAAGAGTACCAGGAAGTCATGCCAGTTTATACCTGTCGCCCAAAAGTTTTTATAAAAATAACAGATGACACTTCCCGAGTAGCCCAAAGCATCTGCAAAAGTGATCATGAAACCACAAGTGTAGTGTAAACCCAGCATGGCAGTCAAGTTATCAAAAAGAACACAGCCAAACGGCACATAGGCAAGGTAAGTCCCCATACCGCTGATAATCATGAATGCCAGAGGGGAAAGCATTTGCTTCATGTAGAGTAATGAAGCTATTCCCATCAGTGAGACCCCAAGAAGCATCATGAAGTTGAGGATTTTGTACGACAGTCGATTGGACTTGACGAAGTACAAGATGATAAGACTGGCTGTGACTGTAAGGGCAATCGGATTTTCACTGGCAGAAAATAAGCCCGGTTGTCCACCAAGGCCTGCACCTTGCCAGAATTCAGTAGCAAAATCGTCACGGATCGTTCTAAACACAGTCAGTAAAGTATAGATGGCTAACAGGGCAATTAATCCAGTAGCGAACTTTGCAAAAAATCGCCAGCGTTCTTCTTTGTTGATTGGCAGCCTTTCTTGTTTAAGGGCTTTATCTTCTTCTCCGGGTTTAGGTAAACAGGTCAGTAAAAAGACGGCGATGAGCATTAGAGGGGTGAAGAGCAGACCAACTGCAAAAGGCATCCAGGTTTCAGAGATACCATACTCGTTCATGAGGTAACGACCGACTTGTTTGACATAGCCGGATGCCATGATAAAACTGGCGGACAACATTGCTCCAAGAATATCAGATGTCTTGCGTCCTTCCAGAAAGCCGCAGACAAGTCCCCAGATTATTCCAAGAAAAAGGCCGTTGAGGAACATGAAAAGGGGTTTGATGATCATTGGGGCTGTAGCAAAACCAAGTAAGGCGAGAAAGGCTATACTTACGAATGAAAGGATCATTCCTGCACGCTTGCTGTAGGTTGATTCAGAAATAATTTTTACGCCGATGTATTTTGACAGACAATAACCAATAAGCTGACTGATGGTTATAAAAATCTTAAAGTCGATTCCAAGAAAATCATTAAAATCTGTGTAGGATGTCGCCCCGAATGGCTTGCGAAAGGCATACATGCAAAAGTAGGTCATGAAGGCTGCTAAACCGGCAAATAAACAGAACTGTATATCTCCAGACTGACTCAGTCTTTTTTTTATTGTTTGTCTCATATAACCTCATGTTTCTAGCCATGATATACTGATAGGTACCGAAAACCAAATGAATGAGGTTAAGAAATGGTTAAACCCGCTGGCGTTGAAAGTTTTAATTTTAATGGATGTCGATCGATACCGACAGTTAATTGCGCTTTTAAGAATTGTTTTCTTTGAAATGATTTACGATGAACTTTACTCTTCTTTAAGTATGTGGAGGAAAGTAAATGATTAAAGCAGTCTTGTTTGATTTGGATGGAACATTAGTAGATTCAGAGTCTTCTTATCTTGAGTCTTTGAAAAGTGCTCTTGAAGAGAATTCTTTGGAAATTCCGGTGAATTTAGAAGAGCTGTTTTATGGCTTATCCTGGCAGGGTATTTTTGATAATCTTAGAAAACATAATATAGATTTTCAATCTGTCAGTAGAATGGTCATGGCCGTCGATAAGGAATTGGCGAAAGGAGGCCATAAAATTGAAGCTTATCCAGAAGCTATGGAAGTGTTTAGGGAAATTTCAAAGACATTGCCCACTACAATTGTTTCAGGCTCAACCCGACAACAAATTGGTGCGGTCATAGAAGAGTATGACTTGCAGGGTAACTTAGATTTTTACGTTGGGGCTGAGGACTATGAACAGGGGAAACCCATGCCCGAATGCTATCTTCAAGCAGCGGAATTGTTGAATGTCAATTCACAAGACTGTCTTGCTTTTGAAGACTCTCAGGCAGGAGTTGAGGCTGCTAAAGCTGCCGGCATGTGGTGCGTTGGAGTTGATCGAGACAGAGGCCAAAATTTGCAGCAGGCAGACTGGGTTGTGAAGTCATTGGATCAATTCAGTTTTTCTCAGATTCCTTACAAATAAATATCCTATCTGGTAGCTTTGAAGAAGATTTTTGTTGATTCGTTTCCACAGGATTGGCAATTGCTTCCATAACTCAGCATTAATAGTGTTTGGATGACTGAAAAATATCTTTTATTTTCAGGATGAATAACTTACAAAGCTGAGGATGGTACAGTGAAAAAGTTTACCCTTATAGAATTCTAAGTCATCATTGCCATTACAGGCATTCTTATATCTCTCTTGTTGGCCGGTCTGGCGGGGGCTCGTAGAAAGGCCGGAAATGCGGTCTGTTTATCCAACTATCAACAAAATTGCGTTGCTCTTAATGCATATGTGGCTGATAACAACGGTCGCTTTCCTATGCATATGGGAAGTCAGACTTATTGGATAGGTCAAAGAGGTGATAGAGGAATGTACAGCAAAGATAAGTTCAGTATACTGAATAAGGCCTCAAATAAATATTTGGGTACTTTTGAGGAAGGTGATATAGTGCCGAGCTCAAAGTGCCCTGAAATACAGGATGATGATCCGGCTTTTCTAAAGTATGGCACGGACTACGAAGCTAATAATCACAACAAAACTGCTCATGGCCTGCAGGAAGACAGAACTGGCTTTTTAGCTCAGGCTGAACAGCCTGCCCGAATGGTGAGTTTTTATGAAGAAGCTGTTTATGAACTTATGTATTCCATGCCGGTACCAGAGTATATGTAAAAGCATACTCCAATTGGCATTAGATGGTTCAGTCAAGACTTTGATTAATATGCAAGCAGAAAGAGAGTCTTCTACCGATTATACTTTGATTAATGGCAAGTAGTAATTTTGAAGATTTTCCACATATTTGAGCGTTGTTTACAAATTTATTGGGGGATATCGTTTTTAAAATACTAACAAAAGTAGATATTTATGAACTTTAAGCAACTACAGATTCGCATCTTCGTTTTGAGCTGGCTTTCTTATGCCTTTTATTATGTCAGCCGCAAGAATTTTTCTGTAGTTAAGACGACCCTGCATGAGGATCTCGATTTTACTATGGTACAGTTGGGTACTATAGAAACCCTTTATGCTGCCAGTTATATGGTGGGACAGTTCATTTCCGGAGCACTTGGCGATAAGCTGGGACCCCGCAAGTTACTGACTTTTGGTATGTTGGGTTCTGCAGTGACTTCCATTCTTATGGGCTTCAGCGTGAGTTACAGTATTTTTGCTTTTTCATTGGGCTTTAATGGTCTTTTTCAGTCGACTGGATGGGCGAATAACCTTAAAGCAATGACGCCGTGGTTCAGTCAGGATAATCGCGGTAAAGTGACTGGTTTTTGGTGCACCTGTTATACAGTCGGGCCAATAGTTGCAACGGCTTTAGCGACGTGGTTTTTGGTGCAGTACAGTTGGCAAGCTGCCTTCATAGGGCCCGGAATACTTGTTATGTTGGTAGCTTTGTTGATTTTCTTTTTTCTCGTAGATTCTCCAGAGGATGTTGGCTTTAAATCTACCGATAGCACCGTTGCCAGTGATGTGGGTGATGATTCCCGGACTGGCGAAAAATCTAAATCAGCTTTTATGAAAATGATTACCCACCCGACGGTTCTTGTATACGGGGTTTGTTATGCCTTTATAAAATTCGTCCGTTACAGTTTTACGTTTTGGCTCCCCTGGTACCTCTACGAGCGCCTAAGCTTTTCAAAAGGCGATGCCGGTTACATCTCTGTAGCCTTTGAAATGGGTGGTTTTTTCGGGGTTATTGGTATCGGTATGTTATCAGATAAATATTTCAGTAACAACCGTTCGAAGATTGTGGTTATGTGCATTTTAGCGATGGCCGGCAGTCTTTATCTTTATCAACTTTTTGGGAGTGGCAGCATGCTGCTCAATATAGCATTGCTGGCTCTTATAGGGTTCGTTCTGTTTGGTGGTGATTCTGTGTTATCCGCTTCGGCGACTCAGGACATTGGCGGTAAAGATGCAACAGCTTCGGCAGTTGGCATTGTCAATGGTATTGGCTCGATTGGCGGTGTGTGTGGTGGTGTAATTCCAGCTCTTATAACCGAAAAATTTGGTTGGGGAGCGTTGTTTTACTTTTTAATTTTTTCAACAGCGTTTGCCGGTTTTTTACTGTACGTCTGTACTCAGAGATCCTCCGGTAAGACACAAATTTGTAAGGAAGCCAATCTTGAAGCATAACTTCAAACTTTTTATTTTCGATATGGACGGCACTCTGGTCGATACAGAAGGCCTTTATGTGCAGTCGTTGATAGCAGCTTGTCTGGATCGCGATTTTGAACTGGAGCAAGAAGCGGCAAATATGATGATCTATGGTAAAGCATGGAGTAGTATTTATGCCGATATGGAACTTTTGAATCCCGGCTTATTTAAATCTGAAGATGATGTGAAACTCAGTAGCTCGGTTCATTTTGATAATTTATTAAAGGACCGTGACCCGGCGATTAAACCATCGGTAAAATTGCTCAAAGAGTTAGCTACAGAAAATAAGGTGTGCATTGTTTCCGGTTCCTCCAGAGAGCACATTGCCCATTTTATCGATTTACTCGACATTGCCGATGACGTGGACTTTTACATTGGCAGCGAAGATTACAGCCAGGGAAAGCCCGACCCTCAGTGTTTTTTACAGGCAGCTGCCAAAGTTGGAGTACATCCAGAGGAATGCCTGGTTTTTGAAGACTCAAATGCCGGAGTTACTGCTGCTAAAAATGCCGGCATGTACTGTGTCGGCTTTAAGTGTAAAGAAAATCCGCAGGATATCTCACACACAGATCTTTTGCTGTCGTGCTTGAGTCAATTTTCCTTTGCCAGGATCACTTCATAATACTAATAGATAATGTACTTTATTTTCGACTAAACTATTAACGAAAAGGGAATTCGTATGATTTACAACGATCCGACTCAGGACAATTCAGTTTTAGAATTAAAAGAGACTTACCTTAACTTCATTGGAGGTGAATGGAAGATTCCGGTAGAAGGTCAGTATTTTGATAATGGTTCACCGGTTAACGGCAAAAATTATTGTCAGATTGCCCGTTCTTCTGAAGCCGATGTCAACCTGGCTCTTGATGCCGCTCATAACGCTAAATATGCCTGGGGTAAGACATCTGTAACGGAGCGTTCTAATATCCTTCTTAAGATCGCTGACCGCATTGAAGCTAACCTTGAAAAGCTTGCTTTAGCAGAGACCTGGGACAATGGTAAACCGATCCGTGAAACTCTTGCAGCAGACGTCCCTCTAGCCGCAGATCACTTTCGCTACTTTGCCGGATGTATTCGCGCTCAGGAAGGTGGTATTTCAGAAATCGATAACTCTACAGTAGCTTATCATTTCCATGAACCTCTTGGTGTTGTTGGTCAGATCATTCCGTGGAATTTCCCTTTACTTATGGCTGCCTGGAAATTGGCACCGGCTCTGGCTGCGGGTAACTGTATCGTCTTAAAGCCAGCCGAGCAGTCACCACTTTCTATCAGTATCTTCACTGAAATTATAGAAGATTTATTGCCAGCAGGTGTTTTGAATATCGTTCATGGTTTTGGTGCCGAGGCTGGTCAAAGTCTGGCCACCAGTAAGCGCATTGCTAAAGTGGCTTTCACAGGTTCGACTCCAGTCGGTAAGCAGATTATGAATTATGCCAGCGAAAATATCATTCCAGTGACTTTGGAGCTTGGTGGTAAGTCACCAAACATCTTCTTTGAAGACGTTATGGATCAGAGCGATGAATACATCGACAAAGCCATCGAAGGTATGGGTCTTGGTTTCTTTAATCAGGGTGAAGTCTGTACCTGTCCATCAAGAGTTCTGATTCACGAGAACATCTACGACAAGTTTATCAAAAGAGCCAAGGAACGCATTGCTAAAATTAAGCAGGGTAATCCGCTCGATACTGAAACTATGCTCGGAGCTCAAGCTTCAAAGCAACAGTTAGATAAGATTCTTTTCTACGCCAATCTGGCAGAGGAAGAAGGTGCTCAGTGCTTGATCGGTGGCGAGCGAAATACCGAAGGTGATTTAGCAGATGGTTACTATGTCAAACCGACACTTTACAAAGGCGACAACTCCATGCGCATTTTTAAAGAGGAGATTTTTGGTCCGGTTCTTTCAGTTACAACTTTCAAAACAGAAGAAGAAGCCTTGCAAATTGCTAATGACACCGAGTATGGTTTAGGCGCGGGGATTTGGACAATGAATATGAACAGAGCTTACCGTTTCGGCCGTGAAATTCAGGCGGGTCGCGTTTGGACGAACTGTTACCACCTTTATCCGGCACACGCTGCTTTTGGTGGCTATAAAAAGTCTGGTATCGGTCGTGAAACACATAAGATGATGCTTGAGCATTATCAGCAGACAAAGAATATCCTGACATCCTATTCTCCAAATGCTTTGGGATTCTTTTAATAATTAAAATTGTGAGGTTGTCACCATGGCAGAATACAGCTCCACTTTAGGAGTTCAGACTTATAAATTTCGTGATTTAAAAGATCTTATGGCGAAAGCCAGTATTGCAAAGTCGGGCGATTACCTCGCTGAAATTGCGGCTCAAACAGAAGAAGAACGAATGGCGGCGAAGTTTGCCCTGGCAGACTTACCTCTGAGTACTTTTCTCAATGAAGCGCTGATTCCTTATGAAGAGGATGAAGTCACCCGTTTGATCTATGAGCAGCATGATAAAAAAGCCTTTGAGATGATCAGCTGCATGACTGTTGGTGAGTTTCGCAATTGGCTTTTAGCCTATGAAACAGATGTCGAAGTACTGGCTAAAGTTGCACCTGGAATCACTCCAGAAATGGCCGCGGCTGTTTCAAAGCTTATGCGTAATCAGGATTTAATTCTGGTTTCTTCAAAGATCGAAAATATCACCAGGTTCCGGACTACAGTCGGTCAGAAAGGTCACCTTTCGACGCGCTTGCAACCGAACCATCCGACAGACGATGCTAAAGGAATAGCGGCGTCAATTCTCGACGGTTTGTTGAATGGCAGTGGCGATGCTGTTATCGGCATCAACCCGGCAACAGATAATGTCCAGGGGGCAACCCGCCTACTGAATTTGATTGATGAACTTCGATTGATGTACGATATACCTGTACAGTCCTGTATACTCACTCATGTGACTAACTCCATGCAGATCATCGAGCAGGGCACGCCGGTGGATATAGTCTTTCAATCAATTGCCGGTACCGAAGGAGCTAATTCCAGTTTCGGAATAAATCTGAATGTTTTGCAGGAAGCTTATGAAGCGACTTTGGAGCTCAAACGCGGTACTATTGGTAGTAATGTCATGTATTTTGAAACCGGGCAGGGCAGTGCGTTGTCGGCCAATGCTCATCACGGCGTAGATCAGCAGACAGCTGAAGCGCGAGCTTATGCAGTTGCCCGTCAGTACAAACCTCTGTTGGTTAATACCGTCGTTGGTTTCATTGGCCCCGAGTATTTATACGATGGCAAGCAGATTGTCCGTGCCGGTTTGGAAGATAACTTTTGCGGCAAGCTTTTAGGCTTACCAATGGGCTGTGATATTTGCTATACCAACCATGCTGAAGCCGATCAAAATGACATGGATAATCTTCTGACTTTACTTGGAGCAGCCGGGACCAATTTCATTATCGGTGTGCCCGGTGCGGATGACATCATGCTCAATTACCAAAGCACCTCATTTCACGATGCTAATAATCTGCGTCAGGTTCTGGGTTTGAAGTGCTCCCCAGAGTTTGAACAGTGGTTGAGGAAGATGGATATAGTTGATCAGCAAAGGCGCTTAAAACCGGTGAATAAAGACACTCCGTTGCTTGGTTGTCTGGAGATTTCGCAATGAGTAATCTACCGGAAAAACAGACCAATTTCGACATACTGCAGGAGCTGACGGCAGCCAGATTGGGTTTAATGCGTGCCGGATCGAGTGTCGCTACTAGAGAAGTGTTAAAGTTTGACCTGGATCACGCCCGAGCCAGAGATGCTGTTCATTTGCCATTTGATACTGCTGCCTTTGAAGAGGAATTGAAAAAAAGAGAGTTGGAATTTTTATCTGTTCAGAGTGCGGCTAAGGACAGAACAACGTATTTACAAAGACCTGACTTAGGCCGTAAGTTGTCGGAAGGGTCGCGTCAGCAGCTTCAGGACTATGCTACGGGAAATGCCATTTCTGCAGATATCTGTATTGTTATTGCCGATGGCTTGTCGAGTAAAGCGATAGACGCCAATGCGATTAAATTCCTGGATGAGTTTTTGCCTTTATTACCGCGAAATAACTGGTCTTTGGCGCCTATTATTGTGGCCAAACAGGGACGCGTTGCTTTGGCAGATGAAGTCGGTGAAGTACTGAAAACACGGTTAAGTCTCATTCTCATTGGTGAAAGACCGGGATTAACGGCGGCTGACAGCATGGGTATTTACTTTACCTACGAGCCTAAAACGGGTAAGACAGATGCCGATAAAAACTGCATATCAAATGTCAGGGAAGGTGGTTTATCTTTAAAAGAAGCAGCTCTTAAGTTAGAAAACTTGATTCAGTCATCTTTCAAATTATGTTTATCCGGAGTTGGTTTAAAAGACAGTGATCCGCTGATAATCGATAAAGAAAGTGATAAAGGTTAGCCCATGTCAGATATAAAAGAAAAGCTCAAGAGTTTAGGTCTTTCTGTAAAGGAAGTCAGTGTTTATCTGTCTCTCTCGAAAATGGGTTCTGGCACCGTCATGGAAATATCTTATAAAAGTGGCGTGAATCGCTGCACAATTTATGATATCCTTGAGTCCTTGAATCAACGTGGTCTTGTCTCTCAGACTTATAAAGGCAAGAAGCGTATTTTTATCGTTCAGCACCCTGAAAGTTTAAATAACGTACCGCGTCAGGCTTTGGAGACCATTGGCAATATTATGCCTGATTTAAATGCTCTTTATAACAAGGCCACCTACAAGCCGCGTATCGAATACTACGAAGGTTACGACGGTATAGTTTACGCCAATGACCAACTTCTGAAAAATACCGAGAAAGAGTATTTTTACTTTGGCTCAGTAGAAGAAATGACTCGCCTGATTGGCCACCAGTATCTGGAAGCTTTTGTTAAGAAGCGCGTCAG
Source organism: Lentisphaerales bacterium (assembly GCA_022446985.1). Classification (GTDB taxonomy): domain Bacteria; phylum Verrucomicrobiota; class Lentisphaeria; order Lentisphaerales; family Lentisphaeraceae; genus JAKVBD01. The sequence goes on along the minus strand of JAKVBD010000054.1, from coordinate 12,709 downwards.
AAAAGGCATCTGGTCAAACGCAATTCGCGTTCGTACTAAAGATACCGACCACAAGTTTATGAAAGGCACAGAAAAGAATCTGCGCCGCGTTAAATACTTTCCTAAGGCGATCAAAGAAGATGTCGCAGCTCTCTATATCAGTGACAGGCACATTACGATCATTTCTTCTTTCAACGAAGGCTACAGCATAATCATCGAAAGTCCTGAACTCATTGCCCTCATGAAAACCATGTGGAATATGATGTGGGAAATGGCGGAAGATTAGTACCGTATATCTTGGTTGTTGTCTTTCCTGAATCTGAGTCTTAAAAAGTTTTGCATTGAAAATTTGGTTTTGCCTTGGCAAAACCTTACAGTAATTCCCTAGAGCATTGGGTATTTACCTCAGACTCAAGTTTTTAGCTCATAAAAATACTGAAGGATTTGATGGATGATCAGAGGGACCAAGACAGGTAAGTTATTTACGCTTATCGAACTTATGGTTGTGATAGCGATAATCGGCATATTGACGTCGATTATGCTGCCATCTTTGACCAAAGCGCGCGAGCTGTCATTCTCAACCTATTGTCTTAATAATACTTCCAGTCTTTTCAAAATTGCCTCTGTTTTTCATATGGATAATGATGACTTGATGCTCGATCGCTGGAAATGGGAAGATCAACTGGAAGAAGTCGTGGAATCTGTCGAGGCGCCAAATTTTTACTGTCCCAAAGACGGCCGACTTGGAGTTGAGGAAGGTTTCCTGAGTTATGGTAAAAATCGCTGTTTAAGTCCATTTAACACTTCTTCTCCCGGTACAGAATGGGTTGAAATGAATCGCATTACAGAAGTCTCAGGACCTTCAGAAGTTCTTTATTTTGGTGATAGCGATCAAGATGGATGGGATGAGTCGATCAATCCTGGTAGTATTTGGAATTACGTAGTAATCCGTCATATGGGAAGACCGGACCGGAACTTCAGTTATGCTGATGGCCATGCAGTTTTGACCAGATGGACCGATATTTTGAATTTTAACAATGCCCCTTACCTCTACCGCCCAGAATGGGGCTGGTAGGAACTTCTCTTCGTAAATAATGAAGACTAAAAAATTGATTTACAGAGATCAATGACCGTCTGAATCTTAGGGATAAGCAGCCTGTCTCGGTGCCAGCCCATATACAGACACCTTGTCAGTGGTTTTTTACCGATAGAAACAGCGTGCAGCAAACCGGCCCGAACCGAGCGTTCGACGGCTTTTTCTGAGATAAGGGCAATGCCTTCACCAAGTTCAACGGCTCCTTTAATTGCTTCGTTAGAGGTATACTCAACACTTAAAATATTCAGCTTTAGATCGTGTTTACTGATCATTTCAGTAAGCAGCTTTTTCTGTATGGAGCCTTCCTCGTGGGAGATAAGAGTTTCGCCATTTAGGTCTTCAGGTGAGATGTACTTCATCTTGCTGAAACGGTGCCCGGGCTGGGTTATAATCATCAACTTTTCATGGAGGACCGGTTGTACGACAAGGTTTTTGTCTTGTACCTCGTATGAGAAAAAAGCGATGTCGTTTTTCATAGCAATTGATCGACTGAGGATTTCGCTGGTCGGCATGACATTTATCGAAGTCTTAACATCCGGCATTAACTGCTTGAACTTGTTCATCAGTAAGGGCACGTAGTAATCGCCAAATGAGAGGCTGGAATCAATCAGAAGATTATTTTTATCCTCATTGCGAAAGCTTTCCATAAGGATGTCAGTTTTCTCTTCTAAAGCAAAAATTTCTTCGGCTATTTCAAAAAGCCGCTCACCGGCATAAGTCGCGTGGACTCTGTTGCCGTCGCGACAAAAAAGCTCGACTTCCTGTTCTTCTTGCAAACGTTTTAAAGCTTTAGTTACAGCTGGCTGAGAGATATTAAGTGCCTCAGCTGCAGAACTTAGGCTCCCTTCGCTTGCAGTCCAGTAAAATATGCGCAATTGATTAAGGTTCATAACCTAAGGTTATACTCTCTGAATATAATTTTCTTTACCAAAAAGCAATTTAGTCGCAACTTATTTTCACGCAGTCCATCGATTGAAACGATTTTCAAAATTTCATCACAGGACTCTTTATGGTGTTAAGTAAGTTTCGCAACCTCTAAGTCAAGCAGATATAATGAAAGAATTGCATAAGCAAGTACATAGTTGGCGCATAAAGATTTTTTGCATAACATGGCTGGCTTATTTTGGTTTTTACTTAACCCGCAAAGCTTTTTCGGCTGCTAAAAATAATCTAGATGTCGATGTCGATGAAACGACGCTTGGCATGATCGACAGCGCTTACCTCATCGCTTATGCATTGGGTCAGTTTGTTTTAGGGGCTACGGCCGACAAAAAGGGGCCGCGCTTTGTGTTGTTAGCTGGAATGCTCGGTTCGATCATCTGTGCGGCTTTAATGGGTGTTTTTGGAATGCCTCTGATGTTCATGGTCCTCATGTTCATTCAAGGTTTGTGTCAATCATCCGGCTGGGCCCCGCTGAATAAAAATGTCGGCAACTGGTTTACCCGTCGTGAGAGGGGACGAATCATGGGCTTTTGGTGTACGAATTATGCCGCTGGCGGAGCAGTGGCATCAACTCTTGCGGCAGCCGGAATAACCTGGAGTGGCGGTGATTGGCGCTTTGCCTTTTTTGTGCCTGCCGCTTGTTTACTCGTGGTTTGGTTTCTGGTTTATAAGTTTCAAAAAAACAAGCCTCAGGATCTGGGTTTTCCGAGTATGGAGGAAATCAAGGGAGAGCCTGTTGATGAAGACGATGAAGAAGAAAAGTTCAGCTGGCAGGAAATCATTAAAAAGCCAATGGTTGGCTTATTGGGCGCTGCATATTTTCTTCTCAAGCCAGCCCGCTATGCCATCCTCTTCTGGGGGCCTTACTATGTCGCTAAAAAATTGCAGACCGGTCCTGTATTTTCGACAGTTATTTCAAACAGTTTTGAAATAGCCGGCATACTCGGGGCAATTCTTGGAGGATATATCTCAGATAAGTTTTTCAAAGCAAAGCGCATGCCGGTATGCATACTTTGTCTGGCAGCTTTGACACTCGTTCTTTTTAGTTTTGATCGGCTGGTGACTCACACAAATAAACAGGTCAGTTCAGATGAAATTCAAAGTATTCATCGTGAAGTCAGGGCGTTGTCTCGCCGGTCGGCAGAGTGGGTGCCTGCACGGGAAAATCTTCAACAGCTAGTTCAAAGCGGCGAGCCTACAGCAGAGCGGCTGGCTCTAGTTCTTAGAAGTATTTCAGAAATCGGCGCAGCTTCAACGAAGGAGACTATTCAAATTGAAGGCCTGAAGGTTCGCCTCAGCAAAATTCTTCGCAGTACAAGGCTGAATAATGCTGAAAGTGCCGATAGCTATAAAGTCAGACTGCAGCCGCTATTGGAAGAGGTCAGAGTTTTTGAGGAATCCAACGCTGTCAGACTGCAGCTGGAATCCTTGGCAAGGCTTAAGAAGTTTGAAAGCTCGCAGGCCATAAAAAAGATTTTTTTACTCATTCAACAGACTGATATGCTGCATCAAGAGCACATAAGAGTTCTGACAGAAATGCAGCAGGAGTTGCTGGAGTCTATGGAAGATCGTGGCGATAATATGAGCTTCTTTTACTTGATGAAGCTAGAGGCAGCAGCCAGTCATTTCTCAGCATCTGAAAAAGAGAAAATAGTGGCTTTTTTAACCAAACATAAAGATTTTACCTCGCCGCAGAGCAAGATCGTTTTTGATGATTTGAGCCAAGAAATTGCAGAGTTAAAACCACTGCAAAAAGAAATAGATCGCTTTCTGTTGATTCGCAGCCATGCTCCTGCAGAATCTCTGAATATTTCCCACTACGTCATGATTATTTCATTGTTTTTGATTGGTCTATTCCTCTACGCTCCGGACTCAGTGATTTCCAGCATGGCGGCAGTCGATTTTGGTGGTCATAAAGGCGCGAGCTCAGCGGCAGGTTTCGTGAATGGCTGCGGGTCGATAAGTTCTATTTTTTCTGGTATTGGCGTTGGCTACATTGCCCAGAATTACAGCTGGGGTGTACTCTTCAATATTTTCGGCAGCATGACCTTGCTGGCTACTTTAATTCTTATTCCAAAATGGAACGCTGTTCCATCTGAACATCAATCAAATAGAAAAACAAAGGAGTCCTGAATCATGGATTTATCACAACTCCCTGACAACCCATACTTATTGTTGACACCGGGGCCGCTTTCAACTACAAAAACAGTTAAGGCAGCCATGCTGAAAGACTGGTGTACCTGGGATGACAGCTATAACACAATCGTTCAGGAAGTCAGACGCCGACTCATCTCTTTGACAGGCAAGTATTCTGAGCGTTATACATCTGTTCTTATGCAAGGCAGCGGCACCTTCTCTGTTGAAGCGATGATCGGTTCAGCCCTTCCTAAAAACGGCAAGCTCTTATGTATTGCTAATGGAGCTTATGGTAACCGGATCATTCAAACGGCTAATGTTTTGGGAATCGATACAGTTATACAGGATAGTACAGAACTGGATGAAGTAGACTTGTCTCTAGTTGGGAGAAATCTGCAGGATAACCCGGATATCACCCACGTTATTGTTGTCCATTGTGAAACCACTACGGGTATGTTGAACCCCATTAAGGAAATTGCTCAGATTAGCAAAGAAGCCGGTAAGATTGTTATGGTGGATGCCATGAGCAGTTTTGGTGGAATCGATATGGATCTCGGTGAATTGCAGATCGATTTCCTGGTGTCGAGTGCTAACAAGTGCATTCAGGGTGTGCCTGGTTTTGGTTTTATCATTGCCACAAAAGAAGCGATTGCTTCTTGTAAGGGGAATGCCCGTTCTTTGTCTCTTGATGTTTACGACCAGTGGGAAACCATGGAAAAAGCCAATGGTAAGTGGCGCTTTACTTCACCGACTCATGTTGTACGTGCATTCTATCAAGCTCTTATGGAGTTAGAAGAAGAGGGCGGCCCGGTAGCTCGAGAAAAGCGTTACACAAACAATCAGCGTCAGTTGGTTGCGGGCATGAAAGAACTTGGTTTTGAAACCGTCCTGGATGAACGAAATCACTCCCCCATAATAACCGGTTTTCTGTCGCCGACTTCTGAAGAGTATGACTTCAAATCTTTTTACGAATCGATGAAGGTAAAAGGTTACGTGATCTATCCGGGTAAAGTGACCAATCTGGACAGTTTCAGAATCGGCAATATTGGCGATGTCCATGCTGCGGATATTCAGGGCTTATTAAAAGCCGTCGAAGAGTCTATGAGTTGGATGCAACTGGCAGAATCTTAAAGATCTGGATTTAAATATTGAGGTAAGAATCATGCGTATAATGAATTCTTCTGACTTTACCCTGTTTGAGCTTATCGTAGTTGTAAGCATCATGGTGATCTTACTTACACTTTTACTGCCATCTCTTTGTAAAGCAAAAGAGTTGTCGCTATCTGCTATTTGCCTTAGTAACACGGCTCTACTTCATAAGAATTCTTTTGTGTATCGTACAAAAAATAATAGGCTTATGCTTGATCGCTGGAGCTGGGAAGATGAATTTGAAAAATATGGTGAGTCTGTCAGAAAGCCGAATTTTTTGTCTAAAAGACAAGTGTCTTGGTTCAGAAAGTGGCTTCCTCAGTTATGGCAAAAACCGCTTCCAAGCAGTATTCAAAATTATGTCATCTGCCGTTACTTCGGAAATCCCAATCGAAATTGTATTTATGTTGACGGCCATGACGAATTGGTGCGCTGGCCGGACACTATCAATCAAAGTAATGCAGCCTATCTCTATCGGCCCGAATGGCTTAGGTGATCAATTAAAAAACAAACTGGCTTGCGTTTAAAAATTTAACTATAAAGATTTAAAAGGAAAAGAAACATGAGAAAAATAAAATTAGTAGTATTTGATATGGCAGGAACGACTGTCAATGAAGATAATGTCGTCTATAAAACAGTCCAAAAAAGCATTAATGATGCTGGCTATGAGTTTACTCTGGAAGAAGTTCTGGAGCATGGTGCCGGTAAAGAAAAGCATCAGGCTATTAAGGATGTTCTGGCATCGAAAAATATAACTGATGCCGACAGTAACGAAATATTTCAGAAGTTTAAAAGCAATCTGGATGCAGAATATGAAGCCCTGGATGTCGGAACTTTTGACGGTATAAATGAATTGTTGCGGGAGTTGAAAGCCCGCGGCATTAAGATTGCCTTAAATACCGGATATAATTCGAGAATTGCCAATTTGCTGCTAAAAAAAATGAACTGGCAGCTTGGTAAGGAGTACGATACACTGGTCACTGCCGATGATGTTGTCAATGGCCGGCCGCATCCGGATATGATTCAGCTTTGTATGAAAAATACCGGTATTACCGAGAACAAATCTGTCCTCAAAGCCGGTGATTCTATAATTGATGTAGAAGAAGGTAAGAACTCAAATTGCGGTATAACTGTCGGGGTGACTACTGGAGCTCAGACACGTGCGCAACTTGAGACGATTCAGCCGACGCTCATATTGGATAACCTTGTGGAAATACTGGATCATATATAACAAGGAAATCAGTTAGTTTATTGGGAATAATTCCAGAAGTCCTTTGTACTTAAAGTTGCTATCGTACACGTACTCGTCTGCTGTTCTCGACATTCAGAACAGTAGTATCTGCAAAGTCAGATTGTTAGACATTAAAAACTACGAATTCGTGTAGGTGTACGATTGACGGGGACGTGAACGTTTAACTGATTTTCCAAGATCTTAAGAATTAAATACTAACAAGCAGAATATTAAGAAACTTTTTTCAAGTTTTACGGTAGCTCTATGCCTGAAACGCTTGAATGAGGCAGATATTGCAGGATTTAAAAATGAAAATTGCTGTAGCAAAAGAAATAAAAAAGCACGAGTACCGCGTTGGAGTAACTCCTTCAAATGCCGCTGCCTATGTCGCGGCAGGACACGAGGTTCGCGTAGAGAAAAATGCTGGAGTCGGCGCCGGTTTCAGCGATGAAGATTATCTAAATGCCGGGGCCCTGATTGCCGAGAATAAAGTGGCACTTTTTGAGTGGGCCGAAATGCTCATAAAAGTTAAAGAGCCTCTACCTGAAGAGTACGATCTTTTTCACGAAGGACAGATTCTTTATACCTACCTGCATCTGGCAGCAGATAAGCCATTGGCCGAAGCTTTGATGCAAAAAAAGGTTATTTCTATCGCCTATGAAACGATTCAGAATGAAGATGGTTCTTTGCCTTGTTTAATTCCCATGTCTGAAATTGCCGGACGTCTATCCATTCAGGAAGGAGCCAAATATTTGGAAAAGGCTTTTGGCGGTCGTGGCGTTCTTCTCGGCGGCGTTCCGGGAGTTAAGCGCGGTAAAGTCAGTATACTTGGTGGCGGTATTGTCGGCCTGAATGCTGCTAAAATGGCGATTGGCCTGGGAGCGGATGTGACCATTCTTGATATTTCTCAAAAAAGGCTTGCTTACCTGGATGATATATTCGGCTCTAAAGTTCAGACACTTTACTCAAATGAAGCAAATATCAAAGAGTGCATTGCCGAATCGGATCTGGTTGTTGGAGCAGTTCTTTTACCTGGCGCCAAAGCTCCTAAACTGCTTAAGCGCGACATGCTTAAGCAGATGAAACAAGGTGCCGTTATAGTTGACGTCGCAGTCGATCAGGGAGGCTGCTTTGAGACGACTCGTGCGACCAGTCACTGTGAGCCAATTTATGAAGTAGATGGTGTCGTTCATTATTGTGTTGCCAATATGCCGGGGGCTGTTTCTTTAACCTCCACTATTGCTTTAACCAGCCAGACTCTTGCTTATGGATTAGAAATCGCCAATAAGGGCTGGCAGAAGGCTTTAGAGGATAACAGAAGCCTGTCATTTGGCCTCAATACATACGATGGTTTCATCACCTGTAAACCAGTGGCAGATGACCTGCAGCTGGATTTTAAAAAAATGTAAAACAAGCGGGTTTTCAGGACTTCTCACCTGAGCGCCCGCTTCAATGCGGCTGTTTTAAAGCCTGAGCCAATTTCCAAAAATCATAATTAAATCATAGCAGTGAGCTGCGGGCTTCAGTACATAAAATCAGGCAAAAGGATTATGGATCAGTATGCTGACGAATATCTGGATGATCAGAGTCTTGAGTTAATACAGGAAAGGTACTGAAAAAAAAGGTTGATCGAAGCTCTGACCGGTCCGGTTTTATCCAGTATATTTCATTTGCTGCTGTTTATTTTACTGGCTCTGACAATCAAAGATAAATTCACTAAGCCGCAGGCTGACATTGCTGACACTGTTGAAGACGTTGAAGAGCTTATAATCGAAGCGCCTCCGAAGGTCGAAGAACCTGAACCTGAAGAGATTGAACCGGCAGATGTCTCGCCCCCGGTAGTCACTACAGTGGCTGTTGAAAACCTGGATACAGAGGAAACTGCCCTTGAGGATACTGATGATGAGGCGCCATCAACTGATGACAGCATGGAGGTTGAAGCTGTCAGCGATGTTGTAGTTTCGCCTTCTACATTTGCTTCGCCAAATGTTTTCGGCGGTCGTACAGCAGTCAGAAGAGTCGGTGCAGTTGCCAGGTTCGGCGGTTCAAAGAAAGGTCAGTAAAAGCAATGGTGATGGTTCATACAACCATGCAATCAAAAGCAATGCTGTTTCGGAAGCCTATGCCATACCGGAATCAGTATGATTGAAGCGAAGATGAATGAGTGTGCCCGCCTTATAATCGATGGTCAGCAGAAAGGTGGCGCCTTTTATTATTCATATAACACAGCATCTGCTAATCAAAACACTTCTCTATCCGGCTTTAACTGGCAGGCGCTTAAGGCCGTCTATGGCGCTGGTTGTAGTGCAGAAGGTTTGCAAGAAATTATTATAAAATCCATTCAGTGGCTTAAAGGAGTGGCTGATTCTGCATCTTTTTAACTACAGAATTTCAAATAATAATTACAGCAGTATAAATGGCGGCCGTTAAAGCTCCATGAGGCCGGTTGGTACTCTATGTTTGCAGTTATTCGGAGAAGGGGCTTACCCCGGTCTACAAGATGAAATATTCACATAGCAACTAAGGGTATTGATAATACCAGTTGGCAGAACGCATCTAATTATTCTCTGTATTGCTGGTACTATACAACCCAAATCATGTTCCAGCATGGCGGTAAGGACTGGAAGTTCTGGCGACCCAGGCTTTAAAGAACTTTAATTGTTAATCAGAATCAGGAAGGTTCGTTGAAATGCCCCAATAAAAGTAATTGGATGCCGGGTATTTTAGGAGACCTTGGAGAAAAGATTTACGCGACAATTTTGTCGAGCCTTATGCTCACCGTTAATTACCGTTATCTTCCATCAAATAAAAGTGTTGCTATAACTTCCAAAAAGAAGCCAGAGCCAATTGAAGAAGAACTCAATCTGATTGATTAAAATAAACCCTTCAGAGGTTATTCCTGGGATCGCCGATTAGTAATTGGCATTGGCAGTAACCATAAGTGATTACCGGCGAGTAGATAGGGTGTAAAAAACGATTTTTAGACAGGATTTACATGATTAACAAGATAGGGAAAGAAGTTTGGGCTATTCTCAAATTTACAGAAATAAAAGACCAATTCATTATAAATCACAACTTTCTCTCTAAGAATAAAGAATTCTGTAAATCTTGTTGATCCTGTCCAAAATTTTATTTTATACACAGCCTCAAGCAGCCGGTGCTCCCAGAGGGCTTACGATTTATCCCCAAAACGGATAAGTTGAAAGAATATAACAGGCGAGATAATCATTAAGGGAAGAGCTAGCATAGCCCAGTATTGTCCTTGATAGACTGAGATTCCTAAAGCAATGATTGCTAAGATAAAGCTCACACAAAAGCAATTCATCATTAAATTAAACTTTGCCTGCTTCATAAAACCTCAATTTCCGTTCTTTGTTACTAGGAATCATGAAGTTAATAAAGCTCAAGAAATTCAATTAACTACCAAAGTGAAAACAGAGTGTTAAAGATAATTCTTGCTCTTGTTTCTTTTTGTGCCTTAAACCCCACCTGGAACTGCTCAATAAGCTTTTTGATATTTGTGTCGATAGAAACCGACATTATAAAAAATTTATTTTCTGGAAATTGATTAATGTTGTCACTAATGTTAGTTTATAACATTTGTGACATGCGAGGAATTAGTAGAGAAGATTATGAAAAGATTTACTTTGTTGGAGTTGATTGTTGTCATTGCCATAATGGGGTTGTTGATTTCCATTTTAATGCCAGCTTTGACTAATAGTCGAAATGCAGTTAAAGCGGCTGTTTGTATGAATAATATGAAGCAGATCGGGATAGGCGAACAACTTAGCATCAAGGATAATAGTGGTCGTTACACTAAGGCTTGGGATTTTGATAATCACGCCATTTGGGATGAAGCTATATGTCAATATATGGGTATTGAGCTTCCTGATTATGGCGAGTATCACTACACCTTTGAAGAGTATCCTGAAATCCTGCCGCAAATGCAAAATTGGCTTCTTTGCCCTATAGATGAAATCCCACTTGCTGAAGGCAATGAAGACCGAGCTCGGCGAACTTATGCCATGAATGGCTATGGATATGATGGCACTGCCGATACTGTTAGGTGGGGAGTTAGCAGTCGCAATGCCAGTGTTTATGTCAGTGAAGTTGAGCAGCCATCGATGACTTTTACTCATCTCGAGCAAGCGGGTTCTTCAAATATGATTGGTGGCGCCGGTCATAGTTCTGCCGTCAGTGTTTACTCCTGGCAAATGAGTAACTTCAGTCTTCCTGACTTGAGTTTTCATAAGCCGTCTATTCTCAATTATCATTTTGCTGATGGTTCAGTGCGAGCTGTAAATGTTTGGTCGGCATGGGGAGGTGGCCGTTATGGAATGTGGGATAGGTTTAAAGAATAATAAGTTGGTAAATAACATATATGGTTATTTGTCGAGATTAACTGACATGCACTGTCTTGTTGAATCATTTACTGAAAGGAATTTACCATGTCTGAATACTATGAAGAAGAATATAACGGTTTAAGTGAAGAAGATATCTTTTACATCCAGGAAACTTACCGTAATCAGCGCCTCAAAGAAGCCTTAATCGGGCCCATTGTATCAACTTTGTTTCACATAGCTCTTATTATAGTTCTGGCCATTATGATCACTGACAAGTATACCTCGGAGCCAGCTGATATAGAGGTTAAGCTTCAAGAAATTGAAGAAGTTCAAATCGAAGAACCACCACCAATTGAGGAGCCTGTACCCGAAGAAGTTGAAAGTGAAGATGCTGTCAATCCGGTTTTAACCACTGTGGTGATTGAAAGTGCTGAAACCAATGACAGTGCTCTGGAGGATATAAGCGATGAAGCACCTTCGAGTGAAGATGACTCAACGGTTGAGGCTGTCTCAGATGTAACCGTAAGCCCATCAGCCTTTGCATCGCCCACTGTATTTGGAGGTCGTAGTGCAGGAGGTCGTGCATCAGCCTTAGCTAAATTTGGTGGTACCAAAACCGGTCAAAAAAATCTTCTTAAAGCCCTTTACTGGTTGCAAAAAGTTCAGAACCCCAACGGTTCCTGGGGTGATAATTATCCACATGCTTATACTGGCCTGGCTCTTCTGACATTTCTGGCTCACGGTGAAACCCATTTATCTAAAGAGTTCGGCTTAACAGTTCGCAAATCTATGCAGTGGATCACTACTGAACCTATTGGATTGAATCATGGCCGTGGTTATTGTCATCCCATCATGACTTATGCTATATGCGAGGCTTATGCGATGACCGGTTTATCAATGTTGGAAGAACCGATGAACCGCAGTATTCGCAAAATAATCGACGGCCAAAGAGACAATGGTGGATTTGATTACCTTTACAATAAAAGTCGTGATCGCGATGACCTTTCACTTGGCGGCTGGAATTATCAGGCAATGAAAGCCGCTTATGGTGCTGGCTGTGAAGAAGCAGGTTTGACCGGGGCGATTGATAAAGCGGTGACCTGGCTCAAGACTCAGGCTTCTTTTGACGATAAAGGCAACGGTTTTCCCTACGACTCTTACAATGGTAAATGGCGTGGTTCTTTCACCATGCGCGCCGTAGGAGTCCTTTGCTTACAACTTTATGGCGAAGGTGAATTTCCTGGTGTTCAAGATGAAATCGAAGCCATTTCTACTGTTGATTACGAACAGCTATTCTGGGAGAGCAAGCGCAAAGATAATCTCTATGCATGGTACTACGCAACGCAGGCCATGTTTCAAAAAGGTGGCACTATGTGGAAAAAGTGGAACCGCCGATTTCAAAAAGTTCTCAACAACAATCAGCATCATGAAGGTTACTGGAATTATGCCGGCAACTTCCACAAGTTGGGCATCACTCCACTCGATGAAAAGATCTACGCCACCACCTTCTGTTCTTTAATGCTGACAGTTTACTACCGCTACTTGCCGACAACCAAAGGTGGACTTGGCGATCGAAATGCCAAAAAGGTCAAGCTTGTAGAAGAAGAGGAATTAAACCTCATAGAGTAAAGCCGGAATGCTTCGGAATTGGAAAGTGAAACTATAAACGAATGAGAGCATAATCATGAAATTCAGAGACTTTACTTTAATTGAGCGTGTGCCCAGACTAATGCGTCAGGAGCTAACCGGGTGAAACGTCCCGGTCATACTAATTTCCCATTTCGGGTATGTAGCCTGTCTACCGGATTTAGCAGCAATGTTTATCTTCGAAGC
>JAKVBD010000053.1 GCA_022446985.1 Lentisphaerales bacterium | reverse complement strand
GCGGGAAGAATGTCAGGGGGAAAGCCGTGTGAGGGAAAACTTCATGCACGGTTTGGTCGGTGAGGTAAAGCTGATCCGTAGGAGAGGCTTCACTTTAATCGAACTTTTGGTGGTGATTGCCATAATTGGCATACTGATAAGCCTTTTGCTGCCTTCGCTTTCGAAAGCCAGAGCAGTAACCAAAGAAGCCGTTTGTAAGTCCAATCAAAAGCAAGTTTACCTTGGTTATATGATGCACAGTGAAACGGGTTATGATGAGTTTGATGACAAGCGGCGTAATCATAAGGCAGATCAATTACTCTCGGCTATGGGAATAAATGGTCGCATTGTCAGAGATACACTTGGATTGGAAGATCGCTACAGTATGAATTGTCCGACTTTCAATGATGTCGATGATAAGCTCAAGCCTTCATACGGTTACACAATGGTTCAGTCTGGAGATCATGGTACTGCTCAGGGAAACCGTTGGTATCTGGCAGAAATCATCAATCCGGGGAAAATGGTTCTTCTCGGCTGTCGTCAGGATTCAAATGTGACCGGTAATCTAAACTTTACGACTTCTTTGTTAGCAGATTATCACACTAAGATGAAGGGAAATGTTGCTTGCTTTGACGGTCATGTGGAAGGAGCCAGTAGAACTCAGATTCAAGTTCCCGGTGGTAGCCCAAGTTGCTATAATCATTAATTTTAATTCTCCTAGACACAATACACGCACAGAGCCAGAGGACTGTTTAGTTCTCTGGCTTATTTTTGAGGTAAACTCTTGCGGCTTTAGATAAAGGTGGAGTTTTAGATGCTTCTAAAGAGAGCCAGGTGATTTTATCAGTCTGAAAAGCCTGAAGTTGATCCTTTCCGAGTTCGATCTTTAACTTTTCATTATCAGCCTGAGTGACAGTGCCTGTGTATGTATTATTTTGATCAAGTATTGCTTTCTCAGTTTTGTTAGTCACTTTGAATCCATTAATATCGATTTCAGTTTGAAGATGATCTGTAATTTTAATTTTTTTGATTTTCAGACAGGTTTAAAATGGAAATGCCCGTTCCTGGTTTATGAAGGATATTATGCTTAAGACCTTCCTTGGTGACTTGGTCATTTACAGTCAGCTTGACTTTACCGGTTCTGGTTTCGAATTATAAAGAAATTTTGTTTGTATTATTTTTTCTTTAAATTGGCAATTACTATAGGTTTGGCTTTCTGAAATTGGTTGGATTAAATGAGGGAAACGTTGTTATTTGACAAGCGTAATCTATTCCACTCGAGACTGTTATCGTTGATAAAGAGGTCTATCTCACATTTATGGTTTCCATTGGTCTCGAGCGTAAAGTCAATTTGTGTTTTGTGACTTAGAGCGAAGTCTTTATATATCTTTGTCTTATTAGAGGGTTTCAGTTCTATTTCCCAGTTTTCAGAAATGATCTCCCGATCGGCTGAATTAATTGGTCCTAAAGAAGTAATTTTCTTTCTATTCGCTTTGGTGATAATTGCCACAGAACTACGTGGAATTGTTTGAACTCCGAGGAAATCTGAATAAAAGCTTACTGTTTCTAAATTCAGTTTGGGAAGTTTCCCGAAAATAATATCGCCATTTGAAAGTAAAAGAACATGTTCACCTCTGATGAGTCCTTAGTTTAATTGGTTATTAAACCAGAGTTTTTTTATATCTTTTTGGGGAACTTCTAAGGCTTAGTCGGCAATGTTAGATATTGAGAATTTTATCTTATCTTTATTTATGGCCAAAATGTTCCCAGAAATAGTGTCGCCGCTTTTAAGTTGGATTGTACAGTTTTGGGAGTCTGCCTGTGAATACAATGTGAAGAAAAAACAGATTATTAAATATATCTCATGGTGTGGCCCTTTATTTTAATTTGTAATAATCTCTGCATTAATATATTAGGGCATTTTAATGGCATTGTATAAACCCGTTTACCGCATATTTGTCATGCATTTTTTTAGTCCTAAGTGTCACCTCTGTATTTCAAAACAATCTTTTTCTTAAGAGCATAATAGGAAGGATTTATAATTTTAAATAGAGCTGGTTGTGACTGGATTTTTTTGTATAAAAAATATTTTCTTGTAAGAATTTACAATTTTTCTTTCTATCCAGTCAAAACGATGAAGCGGTAAATGTGAATAGTGAGAAAAATAATGTACGATGATGAAGAAATCTATGAAGAAGGTTTTGAACATGAAATTGATGGATTGAGTTTCGAAGATATTCTTGAAATTAAAGAGGAATATCGCAAACGGCGGCTTTTAGAATCTTTAATTGGGCCTATTGCGTCTACTCTTTTTCATTTAGCACTGATAATCATTCTGGCTTTCGTTATTACAGATAAATATTCCAAGCAGCCACCGGAAATTGAAGTAAAAATGGAAGAGGTGCAAGAGGTGCAAATTGAAGAACCGCCACCGGTGGAAGAGCCAGAGCCCATTGTTGAACCTGAAGAGAGTGTGACCAATCCTACTTTAACGACAATTGCTATTGAGAATGTTGAGACTAACGACACAGCATTGGATGATGTAAGTGATGAAGAGCCTTCTACAGAAGATGATTCTACAGTAGATGCAGTATCGGATATAGTTGTCAGCCCGTCTGCTTTTGCTTCACCCAATGTTTTTGGAGGTCGTTCGGCAGCAGGTCGTGCAGGGGCAGTTTCAAAATTTGGAGGCACTAAAGCTGGACAGGCCTCACTTTTAAAAGCCCTTTGGTGGTTGGCTAAAGTACAGAACCCGGATGGCTCATGGGGGAGCAAATCAAAACCGGGTTTAACTGGTTTGGCATTATTAACTTTCTTAGCTCATGGAGAAACTCACTTATCAAAAGATTTTGGCAAAACAGTGAAAAGTGCTATTCAGTGGCTTGTAAATGACAAGATTACCAAAGGTAGCAGTCACGGTGGTTATGATCATGCCATAAAAACTTATGCCTTGTCAGAAGCTTATGCGATGACTGGAGTCGATGCGATCGCACCACAGATGAATAAGTGCATTGAGTTTCTCATCGATGCGCAACAAGAAGGTGGCTCTTATGATTACCACTATAAAAAAGGTGATTCACGTCAGGATTTGTCTTTGGCCGGTTGGCATTATCAGGCTATGAAAGCAGCTTATGGAGCTGGCTGCGAAGTAGAGGCTTTACCTAAAGCTATTCAGAAGTCGATTGCATGTCTTAAAGCTATGGGGGGCTCAAGTGTGTCGTTCACTTACGAATCAAAGCAAAATAACTTTGAGTCGGCACCGAGAAAAAGACAGATATCGATGCGAGCTGTAGGGAGTTTATGCTTACAACTATTTGGCGAAGGGAATTGCCCGGAAATTCGCGATGATATAAAAATGATTGCTACAGAGGACATAAAGAGACTGGATTGGAAAAATCCTCCTGAATTTTCACTTTATGGTTGGTACTATGCCACTCAAGTCATGTTTCAGAGTGGTGGTAAAAACTGGGCTCCATGGAATCGCAAGTTTCAGCCTATGCTGACTAAGAATCAAAATACCGAAGGGTACTGGGAATATCCTGATTTACATGCGGGAGTGGCTAAGCACTTAGGAGGGGCAATAGGAGAACGTGTTTATGGAACAACGTTAGCAGCTCTTATGCTCACAGTATATTATCGTTATTTACCCTCAAGTAAAAGTGTTAATATCTTAACCAAGAAAGATAAACAAAAAAAGAAACAAGTCAGAGAAGAAATAGAACTCGACTTACTGGACTAGGTTGTGAAATGCCGGAGAGACGTGGAACTCTCCGGCATTAGTGGTGTGTGCATGTGGAGTCAATTGCTTAATGAAGCCTGCTGAAGTTTATGGAGTTCAGCATTTTTTTTTAATATTAATATTTTGAGCATCTATATAAGATTGCGGCAAAGCCCATAAAATAGACACCGGCCATGTTGCCCAATAGAAGACAGCAGTCATACCCAACTCATGATTTTTTGGTACGGAAGGCTCATCTGAAGCCTTGTATAAGTTACCGACTCCAGGTAAAACTGAAAGGCTTGTTGCCATGGCCGGTGATTTCTTTTCAATAATTGTTTGGCCTTCAGCCAGACTGTATTCCTCTTCGGAAACAGAAACACAGCTTAGGCTCAAGAGAGCAGTAAGAAAAATAAGTAATAAAGCTTGCACTTTACTCACCTTTGAGGACATCATCTTTCACAGACATAGCAATCTTAGCTGCTTCGCCTATAAGATCAGCTGGCACTTCAAGTTCAGTAAGTGTTACTCCGAGATGTTTCATAACCAGGTTGAAATGACTTTCATTCATACCCTGTTTGACGAGTTTAGCATGTGCAGCAGCCATGTCTTTGCCAGTGTAGTTAGCTGGTCCGCCAAATGCAAAAGTAAGGAACGCCTTTTGCTTCTTGTGCTGCTCAGCCATATCTACACTTTCAAAGAACGGGGAAAGTTCCTCATCTTCAAGAACCTTCCGGTAAAATAAATCAACAGCAGCATTTACAGCCGCTTCACCACCAATTTTTTCAAATAGCGGCTTTTCTTCAACAGGCTTGTCTTCTTCAGGTAAACCTTTGAGGACATCGTCCTTTACAGACATGGCAATTTTAGCTGCTTCGCCTATGAGCTTTTCGGGAACTTCAAGTTCAGTGAGAGTCGCTCCTAGGTGTTTCATAACAAGGTTGAAATGAGATTCATTCATACCCATTTTTACAAGCTTTGCATGAGCCGTCGTCATGTCTTTACCTGAGTAATTTGCCGGTCCTCCAAATGCAAAAGTAAGGAATGCTTTTTGCTTTTTGTGCTGCTCTTCCATATCTATAGTTTCGAAAAATGGTCCTAACTCGTCGTCAGCTAGGACCTTTCTGTAGAATAGATCTACGGCGGCATTTACGGCTGCTTCGCCACCCATTTTTTCAAATAAAGACTTTTCCTCAGCAGACTCTTCTTCTGGTAGACCTTTAAGGACATCTTCTTTCACAGACATGGCAATTTTAGCAGCTTGACCAATGAGTTCTTCAGGAACTTCCAGCTCAGTGAGTGTTGCTCCGAGGTGTTTCATAACCAGGTTGAAATGAGATTCATTCATACCTTGCTTCACAAGCTTCGCATGCGCCGTAGTCATATCTTTTCCAGTGTAGTTAGCTGGTCCGCCAAATGCAAAAGTAAGGAAGGCCTTTTGCTTTTTGTGTTGTTCAGCCATATCTAAACCTTCAAAGAAAGGGACGAGTTTATCATCCGTTAGAACCTTTCTATAGAACAGATCAACGGCGGCATTTACGGCTGCATCGCCACCCATTTTTTCAAACAAGGGTTTTTCTGCTTCAGGTTCTTTTTCAATAACAGCAGAGGTTGAGTTCCCTCCAAATAATTTTTTAAGTAGTCCAAACATTGTTATTCCTAAAGATATATATTAAATACATGATTAAATATATATTTTTACTTAAATGTAAATCAAGTTAATATTAATTACTCTTTTGTAAAAAAGTAAAAATTTGTAAGTTATTAACTTCCTTGGAGGAATTTAGGCTATTCTAGGTAAATGAAGAAAGTGTATTATAGCGTGAGAGGGTGGTGAGACCATAGAGTTTTAATCATTTATTGATTTTTTAGTTATTATCTATGGTAGAAGATAATATTTTTTGTAAGGCTGAGTTGAAGTCTATTTAGAGTCGAGCTTGGAATGTATGGAGTTCATCTGAGATTTCAGTTCATCCATTTTGGCGAGCAGAAGCTTAAATTCTTCATCGACATGTTTCTCATGTTTCTCCAGCTCTTTGTTTTTCTCCTCTTCGTGTTCCTGATGAGCTTCCTGCATACCATTCATGATAATGCCTATGAACAGATTCATGACGATCATGGTACCAAAGAGAACAAAGGATACAAAGAAGCTGGCAGCGATCATAGGCATGGCTTTTGAATTCTCAGTCAAGTGTTCTAAACCATCGTAACCATAGTTTGCTGAACCTTGCATATTTATATACATGATGTCGGTCCAATCTTCCAAAGTTACTACTCTGAACATAGTCAACATACTGGTTGGCAGGTCGGCAAAATGGACGGGGTCATTCGCTCTGAAGAGGAACGTTCCAAAAACGGCATAAACATAGAAAAGCAAAAGAAGTAAAAGGCTGATGTAACCCATGGATGGGATACTTTTAAACAAGGCAGAGACCAGGACCTGGAGTTTTGGCAGTGAAGAAACGAGCCTCAGGACTCGAAGAACCCGTGCGAGCCTGAGTAATGCCATATATTGACCATTTACAGGCAGTAGGCAAACAAGGACTATGATGAAGTCAAAAACATTCCAGGCATCTTTGAAAAATCTCCATGGTTGTTTGCCATAGCAGAGCAGGCGAATGACAATCTCTACAGCGAATATACCGATGACTAGATTATCAAGAGGGTTTATGATGCTGCCATAGGCTTCCATCACATCTGGGGAAGTTTGCAGGCCTATGAGAATGCCGGCAAAAATTATAGCCACAATAATGAAATGGTGAAAAAATTTAGAGCGTTCTATTTTTTGGCAAACAGCTATCATCTTAACAAACAATTTATACCCAGAGTTAAACTTGAAAGAGTAAAAAATAAGCCGTCTTAAAGGGTCAGTTAAGATAAATCTATCTCGCAGATTAAACCATTATGCCGACGAAGTATTCATTATGTGTTAAATATATCGTCTTAAGAAGTATTTTCGATATATAAATTGTTAAAAATATATTTTCAAAGTTGTATTTGAGTTTGTGAAAAGTTTTGTAGGTTGAGAATTAAAGTCTTTTACTTAAAATTTCCCTTAAATCTTCTGGCGAAAGAGGGACAGGGTTATTCTTGAGACCGCTTGCTGCAATGATTCGGTCGAAATCTGCCTCAGTGATACCGTAGCTTTTAAGGCCTGGAATGTTAAAGGTTTCTATCCACTGGTAAAATTGTTTAGAAAGTTGAGTTAGAGCCTGTTGATCTTTTAAGGTTTGTGCTTCAGGGAGTAAACGAGCTACATTTTAGTGTTTTTGCAGTCTCTCAAGACTTTCAGGTTCAGAGCTTTCCTGTAGCTTTTTTATATTTGTTTCGGTGGCAGCAGGTAATAGGGTTCCGCAGACAACACCATGAGGGATATCGAAGAATCCTCCAATGGGGGAAGCGAAGCCATGGACAATACCAAGACCGGCATTTGCCAGAGTGATGCCTGAGATGAGAGCGCCATAAGCCATGGCTGCTCGAGCTTCGAGGTCTTCTTTACCTTTTGTTACAGCTCTTTCAAAAGCAGGTAGAACTCTTTTTAAGGCTCCCAAAGCTAAGGCATCTGTTATAGGATTGGCTTTCGAAGAAACATAGGATTCGAGTAATTGTGTAATGGCGTCAAGACCGCATGCTGCTGTTAACTCTTGTGGGCATGAAAGCATGAGTTTAGGATCGATAATTGCCATAGTCGGTATGAAATTATCGTGTCTGAGTGACTTTTTGAAGCCATCAGCACTAATAGAACTGATGACGGCATTTTTAGTGGCTTCGCTGCCAGTTCCTGCAGTTGTTGGAACAGCAATAAATGAAACCGTTGAGCCAGGGTGTGATTTAGTTCCGACACCTTCAAGGTAGTTTGTGATGCCATCTGTTAAAGGAAGCATGGCAGCAATAGCTTTGCCAGCGTCGAGAACGCTGCCACCGCCAATGGCGATGACTTTGTCGATATTTTCAGGTCGGAATTTTTCTGTGACTGAGTCAATCATTTCTGGCGATGGTTCAGAGTCTATAGAAACAATTGAGGATTGAATCTCGAGTTGATTTAAAGCATCTGTAAAAGGTTTAAGTAGACCACTCTTTTGTAGAGATTGGCCCCCGACGATAATTAGAACTTCATCGTTTCCAGATAATTTTTGAGCCAATTTTAAAAACTCGCCTTCCCCAAATAGTATTTGTGGGAAAGGTGTAAAAGAAAAGTTGTCCATAGTATAAATCTTAAGCTTCTGGGAAAAGCATTGTGAATTTATTCCCCTGGCGTGGTTTGGCCATCATGTCAGCCACGGTATCCCGCCATTCCAGGTAGTGAGCAGTTTCTTTGTGAGCTGCTACACCTTCTGCTGTTTTGTAGACTTCGTATAGGACAAAGTGGCAGGGGTTGTCATTGCTTTGAAGTATATCGAATCGAAAGTTATCCGGCTCAGAAACAGAACCGCGGTGATTTTTTTCAGTTGCCTTTATAAAATCCTGAATACAGTCTTCTTTTACAAAGACATCGACACAAGTTGTAATCATTTTGACTCCTTTAAGAAATTATTTGCTACAGTACCACGAAAGCATCTTTTTGGAAAGTCTGAAAGATCCTTGATTGTCGGGCATATGGAACTATTATCGGGCAGCAATTTTTGAGTTGAGAATGGAAGATAAAATAGATACTGCTAACTGGTGGTTAAAGTACTTTACCGTAGCGTTTATTTTGAATGCAGTTTTTCTGGCGATTGGTGTTTTTGCTTTTGGACCGCAAAATAAATCCGGGCTGGTGTTGTTTATGCTCTGGGCAATGAGTGTTGGGGTAAGCTCAACTTGGCTTGCGATCGTTCATGTGTTGCGCTGTAGAGCGAAAACAGAGGCTTTATGGCAGAAGTTATTTTACTGCGTACCGGGTATTAGTCTTTACCTGGTAGTAAAGTTTGTTGAACTGCCGATTCCGGACATTTAGTAATGCCGGAATCAGCACTGTTCAAAAAGAGTATTAAAGAAGTAAGGTTATTTTACTGTTTGCAGGTACTCAACGAACTTTCTAGCACTTAACGTGTACTTTTTAACGGTTGTTTTAGACTGGTTGCCACTGACGTATGTGTATGTGCCAATCTCGTATAGCTTGAGCTTGTTCTCATACTCATCTTTGGCGATTTTAGCCGGTATAAGCTGGCCGCTTTTAACTTTTGAAGTAGACTCTATAAGCAGAGTGTCAGGAGCATCAGTCAGTTTGTAATTATCGGCGGCAATGTGCTTCCAGTACTTATATTTGACCAGGAAACCACTGCTTCCTACATTATATAAGACTTTCAGCATGGAAACTTTAAGAATTTTGTCTCCATTGTCGTCAATGAGTTTAAGGATTTCAGCTTTTTTCTTTTCAGCTTCCTGACGACGATATTCTTTTTCATCGGCAGCAAACTTTTTTGCTTCTTCGAGATTGTAGTTTGGGAAATGCTCTTCCCGTATCTCTGCATCCAGTTTATGTATATAGATAGTTTCACCACCATAGGAGTGCATAATCTCCACATACGCCGGTGTAACTTTTCTTATTGTTACGTTTTCAAATTCTTCGCCATTATAAGTAAACTTCTCAAGAACATCGCCTTCGATTAGTTCCCCCGAAGCACTAAGACCAAGGCATAGTACTACTGTAAACAAAACTCTAATCATTCCACACATTTCCCTTTAAATTAAAATTCGAGCTTTATAAGTAATGAGTATATGTGTTTTTGAGAAATATTTAGTGTTTGCTATAAAAGAATTGTAATTTCTTTGGAAGAAGTGACAAAAGTGTTCACGCCGCTGTCTTTAAACTCCAAAAACAACAAAAAGATGATGGGCTAAAGGTAGTGAAAAAAGTAAGATTTACATGTCGTGTTCTATCACCCAGTTCTTTAATTTATCTAAAAGGCTTAGAGCAGTAATGCCAAGATCTGTTAGCTCGTAAGTGACTGCAATAGGTTTGGTAGAGATGACTTTACGACTAATTAATTTTTTCTCTTCAAGTTCTTTTAGTCTCTGAGTTAGCATCTTTTTACTTGCACCAGCGAGTTGTCTGGCCAATTCATTAAAACGAACTGGTTCATCCTGTAGATGCCAAAGTATAGAACCAGTCCATTTTCCACCGATCAATCTCATACCGCGTTCAATAGGGCAGGGTTCGTAGCATGGATCTACGGCATAGTGTTTGTTGTTTTTGCCTTTGATGACTCCAGATTTTCCCATAAAATTCCTTAGGTTACTAAAAGTATACTAGTCTATAAAAGTAATCTAAGGCGATAGTAACTTAGATACAAATAAATGATTGGAGATTTTTATGAAGACCGTTTTGGTTATTTTGGGCGCTGAAAGTGGAGCATTTGCTGGCGGTAAATACAATCAGGGATTGTATGATGCTGCAGTATCTCACCTGTCTGAAAAATTTAGTGTTATCACGACTGTGATTAAAGATGGCTATGTTGTTGAGGATGAAATTTCTAAGTGGAAACAAGCCGATTATATCATCTATCAATATCCAATTTATTGGTTTATGATGCCGCCTTCATTAAAAAAGTACATGGATGATGTCTATAGCTATGGTGATTTCTTTGCTTTTACAGATGGTCCTTATGGTTCAGGGGGATTGATGAAGGGCAAAAAGGTTATGCTGTCAACGACATGGAATGCACCAGAGGAAGCATTTGGAAGTGATTTCTTTGATGGCGCTGATCTAAATACAGTTTTACTTCCTATGCGTAAAAGTCAGTCTTATTGTGGAATGGCTGAGCTGGAACATTTCTCGGCACATAACGTGATTAAGAATCCACAAATTGAAGCAGATCAAGAACGGTTTAAATCTCATTTAAATAAAGTATTCGAAATAAATTAAGAGTCTTAAAATGTCAGATATTATTTATACAATTGCTGAATTAACCGCGAAAGATGGTCAGTTTGAAAAGCTGGTTGAGATTTTGACGGATCTCGCTCATGAAACTAGAAAAGAGAGTGGTGTTGTCGAATATATTTTTATTAAAGATCACTCAAAAGAAAATACCATACTTTCATATGAAAAGTGGAAAGATGAAGTCGCAGAGAAAGCTCACTGGGATACTGAGCATTTAAAAAGTGCTATCGACAAGATGGGCAGTGTTCTCAAGCAGTCGCCCATTATTCATAAAGGTAATCAGATAATCTAATTATAAAGAGGCAGAAAAATGAGCAAGACTATTCTAATAACTGGTGCAGGATCAGGCTTGGGAAAAGGTACAGCTCTTGGCTTAGCCAAGAATGGTCATCGAGTAATTGCTACCTGTGAAAACTGGCCACAAGTCAGTGAATTAATGGAAGTGGCTAAAAGAGATAATGTTGACTTGGAAGTGACTAAACTTGACTACCCTAATAAGGATGATCATGAGACAGTTATTTGCAAGTATGTTGATGCTATAGATATCTTTGTGCTGAATGCTGCCACAGGACAAACGGGTCCGGTTGCTGAGATCCCAGTTGACCGCATTCGCCAGGTTTTTGAAGTGAATGTATTTGCTACACTTGAGTTAGCCCAAGCCTTTGCCAAAGTCGCTGTAGCTAGAGGAAAAGGCAAGATTGTATTTACTTCATCTATCGTGGGCTTTTCAACATTTCCTTATTTGGCGCCATATGTATCTTCAAAACACGCTTTAGAAGCCATAGTTCAAATAATGCGAGAAGAATTGGAGGGAACTGGAGTAACGATTGCGACGATTAACCCAGGGCCGTTCAAGACCGGATTTAACGATCGTATGTATGATACAGTTGATCAATGGTATGAGCCAGGTAAGAATTTTAGCAAGGAAGAGCCGCTTAGGAAGGTACAGGAACTTTTTGCAAGTGATGATTTTCAGCTTGATCCTCAGGAGATGATTGATTTTATGGTCGAGCTTATCCCTCAAGAAAAACATAAATTTCGCAATGTTTACCCAGAAAAAATCATTGGAAATTGTAAAGAATATCAAGACAGCCTATGGAATTTAAGGGTTGGTTTCTGATGTTAAAGGCAATGGGAGTAAAATATGAATAACTCCACTAAAGACATTCATTTATATACGGCTTCGACAATGAATGGTTGGAAGCCAGTCATTTTTCTAGAAGAAGCGGGAGTGGAGTACGATTTAACGCATATTGATTTTTCTAAAAAGGAGCAGAAAGATCCCGAGTATATGAAGTTAAATCCAAATGGCCGCATACCGACTATTGTGGATCGCTCTAATGATGACTTTGCGGTATTTGAATCAGGAGCGATTCTTTGGTACCTCGCAGAGAAATATGGTAAATTTCTACCGGAAGATCCAAAACTGAGATCTGAAACGCTACAATGGGTGATGTTTCAAATGGGTGGAATAGGGCCTATGATGGGCCAGGCTATGTACTTTCAGAGGATTGCAGCCAAGCAGGGAGAAGAGCATCCTTTTCCTATAAAGAGATACGTTGATGAAAGCCGCCGCCTTATGGAGGTTCTTAACACTAGGTTGGAAGGTCGAACATATCTGGTCAATGATGAATTTACAATTGCAGATATAGCAATCTATCCTTGGGCCAGAGCTTACTATTGGGCGAATGTTTCTGTTGAGGGTTTATCACATTTACAGGAGTGGTTCGATAGAATTGATGCAAGAGAAGCAACTCAAAGAGCTTTGACAATCCCTAAAGCATTTCCTGCCTTTTTTGGTAAAGGTGATGTTGTTGCTCAGGAACGTGAAAACGCCGATCGATTTAAGAGTGATGTGAAAAATATAAAGTAGACTTTTGGATCGCATCCACTACTTAAAAGGGTGTGTAATCTGGGCATAAAAAAAGCCTTAAGTCATTCGACTTAAGGCTAAGTGGTGGGGAGAAGATTCGAACATCTGAAGCTTACGCAGCAGATTTACAGTCTGCCCCCTTTGACCGCTCGGGAACCCCACCATTTGGTAAGTGCACATATAGTATTGTTGATTCTTATTTCGGCAAGTTGCTTTTTGAGCTTTTTTTAACTTTTTTCAGTAGATAATTTTCTTTTTTGGAATCAAGCGATTCTGAGGCAGGAACTTAGCGGAAAAAAGGCCCCAGGCGACGCCAATTGCCAGGTCTCCGAGGCTGCCAAAGCGGTTGTTTATAAAGAAAATATTCATAAACCCGCTAAGTATAAGGCCTAGCATAAACATATGGACGATCTGATTGAGTTTTCCGGCATATTTTGTATCGATTAAAGATCTCATCCAGATAAAACCATAGAGACAGTAAATCGTTCCAACCATGCTGCCAAAATGGGCATTACTCAGTTTAAATTCTAAGAAATTACTGAGAATTGAAGAGATGAAACACATGGCCAGGAGGTAAGTTCTGCCGCTAGTTTCTTCAATGGTGCGGCCAAATTGAATAAGAAAGGTGAGGATGAGCAAAAAGTGTACAAGGTTTTTGTGAAGAAAACTGGGAGTGATAAGTCGCCAGAACTGGCCTGAATTTATTTGATCCATGTTATTGGTGTATTGAGCGACTTCTATAAGACGATTGTCTTTAATCGAGCGGATGTAGTCGACATCTGAAAAATAGAATAATTTTGCGTTGTCCATATAACGCCCAAATTCTGTCATGAAAAAAGAAGCAATCAAGAGAATGGCGATGATGGCAGTGGCTTTGTATTGATTGAGGAGCTGCTGTTGTGGGAATTCGTTGGCTGAGCGCGGCTTTTTGATATGTTTATTGATAATGACTCTGGCTGCATCGGCAACTGACTCCTGAGTATGTATTTCAAAGTCGTCATTCATAGTGATAACTTCCGAATCGATATTGTACTGTTTCAAGATGCCCACCAGTGAGTGGGCATTTTCCTTGATTTTAGTCGTAAAGATTTTAGCCTTTGCGGAATTCATGAAATACCTGTTGTAGAAAAAGCTGACAATTAAAGTCAGGCCAATCCTCAAAATTATTAATAACTATTTAAGTTATAAAGTTATCGCAATGAAGGTGCCATATGCGGCACCTATAATTTTTAACGCAGGCAATTTAGACTTATAAGAGCTTTTCTGGCCTTATCGTGGTTGTCGAGCGTATTGGTAATACTCAACATGTTTTTCCCCGCAATATAGGCAATGGAACTGCCTTTTGGAAAGTTTAAACCGGTGATTTCGAAGAAGTCCGTTAGGTGCTTCTTGGTGATGACCACTGGGTTTTTAGGATTGACAAAGCTTTTGAAGCTATTGCTGACCCTATAGAACTTAGTCGTCATATGAGTTAAGGATGTCTTTGAAATGAGGACAACCTGTGGAGATACAGACATACTAAGTCCGACGCTTTTGGCGATGTATTTTATGGCATCCTGCAGGGGAACGTTTGTTAAATCAAGATTGATTTTCATTTCATTTGCAGGCAAGTCATTTTGCTTGACAATGATGTTGATGCCCCGTTTATCAGGATCTATTTCTCGGGCATGCCGCCTCAGAGTCTCGATGGCCTGATTCAGTGTTGCGTCTTTCAGTTTAATTGAAGAAACCTTCAATTGTAACTTTTGGGCAAGTGTTAAATCAGCTGCGAGGATATTCGCAGCTGTTACAATTGCCAGGAACCACATTTTAAAATGGCTCATGGTAACCTCCTGTTAATAGAACAATGCTGTTACAGGTATGCTTATGTGTTTGTTATTCGAGTTGACTATTTTTACCGTAAGATCGCAGTAATCTTCGGGTTTATCGTTGCCGGCTGGAAGTTTTCCAGAGGCTGAAAAGTAAAGGTTAGAACCAGGGTCGACAGCTTTGTTCTTGTCAAAGGTGAGGGCATTTTTCTCTTTGCCTTTGAGTAATGCGACTTGATCGCTGAGCTTCTTGAGAAGATCGACTTTATTGGTGATTTGATCTTCAGGGAAGTGCTGTTTTGCATAGGATAAAGCTTTGTCGTCTTCCATACCCGTAATATTTTCGATACGTCTCTCTAAGGTCTTTAAGCGTGTTTTCAGCATGTCCTCCTGTGAAAACTGCTCTAGATACAGCGGGAAGTCTATCTCTCTGGCTTTGACCATGAGGGAAGCGGTAATGAATCCTTGCTGCTTAAGAATGAAGCGTGATTTACCGTCATTTTTAAGGTTAACAATGATTCTGACACGGGTGCCTTCTTTGGCCGTAAAGTGATTTTCCTTTTCTGGGACCAGGTATGCCTGAACTTTATAGTCAGCATTTGCGAAGGTACGCATGGAGTCTTCCTGGCTAAAAGCCAAAGACGAAATGAGGAGCAGACAGGTGATTAAACTTTTCATTTTGTGAACTCCGAGTTGATAAGGACAATTCTATCCAGACCTCGCAGGCCTATGGAGAAACCTTTGACGGTGACATCTTTGCCTTGAATCTGTACCAAAGCATCTTTCTGTTCAGGGGTATCGTCTTTATCGAGGTAACACTCAATGCGGTTGTCGAGGACGATTGAATACTTGGTCTCACCTTCACGGATAAAGGAAACCTTGCCGTTTATGGTTGCGTTTTTATACTTGTACTTAGTCATCATTTCGAATAAGTCGAGAGACTGGATGTCTTCCTGGACTTCTGAGACAGATGCTTTGAGGAGTTTTGCATCTTCCATTTCGTCACTAAAATCGCGGTCATCATTTTCGTCATGTATTGTAGACAGGATTGGTTTAAAACGGTCAGCGGCAATTTCTATACCGTCACTGAAACCGTATTTATCTTGCATGTTTGCAGCTTCAACAGAATCGACTTCATCTGCAGGGATAGTCTTAGTTTGTCCTTTCTCTTCAGAGATGACAACATCTCCATTGGCTTTTTTAGAAACGAGGAAACCGTAGACTTTAGATTCATCTTTAAGATTAACGACGGAGTTTATCATCCATAGATTTTCTTTGACTTCGGAGACTTCGCCACCAACAAGTGTGATTGGGACTATCTTGTCTTCGCTGCCATCAAGAGATGTCATTTTCATCTGATAAGTGCCAGGAA
This sequence comes from Lentisphaerales bacterium, assembly GCA_022446985.1. GTDB lineage: Bacteria > Verrucomicrobiota > Lentisphaeria > Lentisphaerales > Lentisphaeraceae > JAKVBD01. The sequence continues at coordinate 19,835 of JAKVBD010000053.1, read as the reverse complement.
TGAAGCCGTTTAAAACGAGAGGTTTCGACTCAAGCGCGAGTTCTTGATCAGAAGTGGTTGTGTCTATGTAGTCGCCATTCATAAAAATTTTGACCCTAGGAGGACGAGTGATAATCTTTATGGCACCGGCTTTGTTTGAATGCTCGAGATGGATATGTTTGCGGTTAAACTTAGGAGTAATTTCGAATTCCTTAGAGCTTGGTTCATAGCCTTGAGATCTCAGGGTGACGTTTGTGTAGCCTTCTGGAAGATTTCTAAGGAGTAAAGGAGTATGGCCTTTAATTTGTCCTCCAATAGTTACCGCAGAACCAGAAGGTGTTGAGGTAATGAGGGCAGTATTTGGTTCCTGTCGCAGGGTATGAATTTGAATAGGGTTATGGGGGTGTGAGAAAGGATACTCAGTCGCCCAGTAGCCATCTTTGTAAATTGTTAAAATATGAGAGCCGGAAGCAAACTCATGAAGCTGTAAGGGGGTTGTCCCTACAACTTCACCATTTATTTCTACAGTAGCACTTGAAGGGTAGGACTGTACATACAGTGGTGAATTCGCAGGGGAAGCGGCAGTTTTACTCCTGAGAGCTTTTTTCTCGTAGTTAATTTTGGTTTCAGTTTTTTCTACAGTAGCTACCTGATTTTTGTCACTTTGAGCCTGCTGGTAGAGGTTTTTAACTTCAGGATAAATAAATAATCCCAAAATGATTAACGCGACGAGTACAGCAGCATTGATAGTACGGGATTTTAGCTTCGCCATTTTTCTGGCTTGACGCCTTTGCTCAGCGTTTTCCTGCATTAATTCATCCATCTCTTCAGAGTTTTCTAACTTAAAAGAACTGGTGTGTACGGTTTTTGTTTTGAGAGAAGGAGCTTTTTTGCCAGATTTACTACTTGCAGATTTTTTTATTTTTTGATCAGAGTTTGTGGAAATAGTGTTTTTTTTCTCTTTTGAAGATTTTTTTTTATCAGAGCTGGAGGCTGCAGGAGGAGGTGAGGCAGTACCGCCTTTTTCGAGATCTACATGAATCTCAACAACGCCAATTTTGAGAGTGACGGCATTTTCCAAAGCAAGCTTTTCTGAAATTTTTGAACCGTTAATTAAAACGCCATTTGTACTGCCTGTATCAAAAATCATCCATTTATTATCAATTTTTTCAATAAAGGCATGACGTCCAGAAACGCCAGGATCGGCCAGAGACAGAATGTTCGATTCATCTCGACCGATCGTAATGAGAGGACCTTCAAATGAAAGGGTTTTACCTTCCAGCGATCCGCCAAGTATATGTAATTTCATATATTCTTATATCCACCAACACTTATTCACATACAATGAACGAGGCCTCACTCACACACTCAGAGGCCTCTGAAAAATTAGACTTTACTAGTAAAGTCTCATCTCTGGACTGTTCATCAGAGTCCATACAGTTTCAAATACGCCTGAACTTCTGTAAGATTTCGAGAAATCAATTTTTGCTTTGAAGAAGGCAACTTCTGGCTTAGTTGGCTCTCTTGTATACAGTTTAGCAAAAAGATAGGTCAAAAGCTCGTTGATCCCTACTCCACGATATCTCTCAAAAGAATTTACCGCAAGTTTGTCGGCATATTTGAGGAACTTAGAGTCTGTAGAAAGTTTTAGAGCTTGAACAAGAGTACCTTTATATGCAACCTCTGTGTCATCGATTGAAACAGGGAAGATCTTATCAACAAGGTCTTGTTTATAAACAGCTACCCGATAAATCTTTTTCATCGCTTCTTCGGTATTCAGGCCTTTAGTGATCTCGTCATATGGACGGTTAAGGCTGTTGACGATCTGTTCTCCGCTAAGGTGTCTCAGACGTCGTGCTTTGAAGAAAGCAAACTTCTCTTCATCGTTCTTAAGATTGCTTTTCATGCGGTAGGTAGGGGAGAGAACAAAGGCTCTTACAAGGGCATGAATGTTAAACTTGTTGCGCATAAAGATCTGAGCATACCTATCAAGTTGTGAACCATTTGGGCCTTCAACTTTAAAAGTGTCGTAGAAAGGCATAATGAAGCCGCGACCCATGAACCAGTTGGTTACCCAGTTGGCAACTGCGCGAGACATATAAAGTGGTTCTTTCCAGGACATCCATCTACTTAAGATGTCACGAGGTCTACCTGTTTCGCTGATGGAGCGATCTCTTTTAAAGTGAGAAGCAGTGCTGGTGTACTTATGACCATCCAACTCGTAATCAATTTCAAGTGATTTTATGCTCTTAGAATACTCATTTATGAAAAGCTGAGGAGCTTTGAGAGGAGTATCTTCATCATCGAAGTCAACTTCATTTAGAGCTTCCTTGGTTAGGCCGTACCTTTTGATCGGCTGGCCCATATTTTCAAGCTCAGAGAATGTGTTGTAGATATTTTTCTCATCCTTCTCGAGTTTGATCCACTCTTGCGTTTTGGCAAGGTTTTCTTTACCAAGCATCTTAGCGTACTTTTCGTCTCCAAGCTGTTGCTCAAATTTCTTTAAGCCGGCCATAGTGGAGATGATTTTTTTGTCCATACCTTCAAAGAATGCAGCCATGGACCAGAAGTGGTCAACGTTGATGTCCGGGTGAATTTTGTGGTCATGACACTGAGCACACTTCATAGGAACACCTAGGATGGATGCAGCCAAACGGGCTGTCATCTTTGCAGAGTCTTCGAAGTTTGAGTAGAAAAGCACCATTTTGTTTTGAGCCGCAACGCCTTTAGCCGTAAGGACATCGTTTACAAAGTTGCGAATGTCGCTTTTAGGGCCAAGATAGTTGTCTCTTATGTGACCTTCAAGTCTTTTGTATGAAACAAAACCGTGGGTTCTTTCTTCTTTAAATGGCGCATAGTGCTTAACCATCTTACCGGCAAGGTTGTTGAAGTATTCTTCTTTAGTCATGAGTTCCTGGACCAAAGAGGCATACTTACCTCCTTCGATAATTTTTTTAGCTCTATAGTACTCTTCCACTGTTGGCGTTCTATCCAACAAATCCAGGTAGATTCTGCGTGCGAGTTCGCTGGCATTTGCATACTCAGCAGCCTGGAAGGATGGAAGAAGTGCTAATATGAGAATGATGAGCAACTTCTTCATTTTTTACTCCCTAGTAAACCTAAGCTAGACCTTCAATACCGACATCTGAAGGACAATAACGCAAAGGTCTGCCTTGAATGTCTTCGAACCATCCTTTCGGATTGATTCCCATCATTTTGTAAACACTGTGACTGACTGTACCGAAGCTCACCATATTATTTACAGCCGTTCCGTCCGGGCCTGAGTCACCAACGACCATGCCTTTATTGAAGGCACCGCTGATAAGAGCAACAGGAGTGTTACGTGGCCAGTGGTCACGACCTTCATTGTTATTGATTCTTGGTGTTCTACCGAATTCACCGGAAACCATGATCATAGTTTTGTCGAAAACATCCATCGCCTTCAGGTCTTTAACCAGCATAGAGATAGCCTGGTCCATAGCAGGGATTTTGTTGGAGCAACTTTCGAATACGTTTTGGTGCATATCCCAGCCACCCAGACTAAGGTGAATAGCCGGTACACCAGCCATGATGAGACGACGGGCTTTCAAGCACTGCTCACCAAAACCGCGACCATAAGATTCCTTAGTTTTTTCAGATTCACCAGAGATATCCAGAGCTTTGTTAGAGATGCCTAGAGAAAGTCTTGAAGCTCTAGTTTCGTGCTTAACTTCTTCTTGATAGTCATCGGATGAAGAAAGTGGAGAAACTTTGTGGTACTGCTCACGCATGTTGTCGCCTTTTTCGACGCCTTTTTTGTACATGCCGCTTACAGTCAGTGACATGTCGCCACCTGCTTGATATGGATCGTAGGAGTTACCAAGGAAACCAGCAGTTAAACCACCACCCATAGAAACTACTGGAGGAAGGTCGCTATTTTCATTGTAAAGTCCCCAACCAACTACAGAACACATACCTGGGTGTTTAAGGACCGGACTTGGGCCGAAACCACCAGAACCAGTGTAGTAAGTACCGAGCATATGTTCGCCGATACGAGAAGTTGTGTGAACGATTGCCATCTTGTCAGAGATTTCAGAAAGTCCCGGTAGGTACTCAGAGAATTGACGACCGGCAATTTTAGTTTTTAAACCTTTAGTTGGGCCACCGTTTTTATTACCCGGTTTTGGATCCCAAAGTTCCATCTGTGTTGCACCACCACCAAGTCTGATGAAAATGAAGTGTTTCATGGTGCTCTTTCTACGTCTGGCTTGAACTGTGTTCGCCATGAGCATGCCTGATAGGGTGACTGCTCCTCCTTTAAGTATTTCACGTCTATTCATGTTATGTCTCCGGCCTGTGTTTGTTTAAAAATAATTTTTTTATGTGCCCATTTCAACTTTTTAAGCATCTTTCGTAAATGGATACTATGGAATATGCCATTTTTGACAAAGCTTGATAAGAATTTTTAATTTTTTGTAATATCATTCATCGCATGAGCTTAAATAAACACATAAAGAATTCACGCGGCCTTATAGATAATGGTTTAGTCGATGATGGAATCTTACAGACTATTGAGAAAGTGACTGAGAAATTTTCAGTGTCCATCAGTCAAGGTATTCATAATAATCCCGCTCCGGAGGTTTTAGAACAGTATGTTCCCTCGGTTGAGGAGTTGTCGATAAGCGCTGAAGAACTGGCAGATCCAATAGGGGATGATGTTTATACACCCATTAAAGGAATCACTCACAGGTATCCGGATAGAGTCCTTTTAAAAGCAGTTCATGTGTGTGAAGTTTACTGCCGCTTTTGTTTTCGCCGGGAAAAAGTCGGACGTGGGAAAGAAATACTTAGTCAGAGTGAATTAGATATCGCCATACAATATATAGAGCAGAATGAGCAGATTTTTGAGGTTATTCTTTCTGGTGGAGATCCATTAGTGCTACATCCGGCAAAGCTCAAAGAGATAGTAGAACGTTTGAGTAAAATTGAGCATGTCGCAGTTATTCGCATACATACCCGTTTGCCTATGGCGAGCCCGGAGAAGGTAACAGAGAAATTAATTGATGCTTTGGAAACAGAGAAAGCAGTTTTTGTTGTTTTGCACTGCAATAGTCATGAAGAGGTGACTGTAGAAGTTAAAGCAGCTCTTAAAAGGTTTTTTAAAATGGGAATTCCCTTGTTGAGCCAAAGCGTTTTGCTGAAGGGAATCAATGATTGTGAATAAAAACTGGAAAAACTATTCAGGGTATTGATCGCCTACAGAGTAAAACCATATTACCTGCATCACCCGGATAAAGCTCAAGGAACCTCCCACTTCAGAGTGCCTGTAGATAAGGGCGTTGAACTGACGAAGTCTCTAAGAGGTAAGGTTTCTGGTTTGTGTCAACCTTCTTATGTTTTGGATATACCCGGAGGGAAAGGTAAAGTGCCTTTAGGCTACACTTACTTGCGTAAGAATGGTGAAAATTATAAAGTGGAAGACTGGCAGGGGAATTGTCACGACTACAAAGACTAAGGAGTTTGGATTATGGAATTTGATTACGATTATTTTGTTATTGGTGCCGGTTCAGGTGGAGTTCGTTCTTCAAGAATAGCATCTCAGCTTGGAGCTAAAGTCGCTGTTGCAGAAGAAGCCTTCATGGGAGGAACTTGTGTAAATGTCGGCTGTGTTCCTAAAAAGTTGTTGGTTTATGCGTCGCACTTTATGGAAGACTTTCATCTCGCCGCTGGTTATGGCTGGAATGTCGATGGCGTGAAATTGGATTGGCAAAAGCTGATTAATAACAAGAATAAAGAAATCGAACGCTTAAATGGCATCTACAAAGGAATACTTGAGAGAGCCAATGTTGAAGTTATCGCCGAAAGAGCGGTAGTGACTGGTCCAAATGAAGTTCAGTGCGGTGATAAAAAATACACCGCTAAATATATCCTTGTAGCTACAGGTGCCAGACCGACAATCCCTGAGTTCCCGGGCTCTGAGCACGTTATTACATCAAATGAAATGTTCTTTCTTGAAGAAGTTCCAAAGCGCTTCCTGGTTGTGGGTGGCGGTTATATCGGTGTTGAATTTGCCGGGATTATGAATGGTCTGGGGGCTGAGACAACTCTTTCGTATCGACGTGATCTTTTCTTGCGCGGTTTTGATATTTCTATGCGTGAATTCATTCGCGATGAGATGACCAGAAAAGGCATAAATCTAAAGTTTGAAAGTAATGTTGAATCGATTACAAAAACAGATGCTGGACTGGAAGTTAAATATAAAGAAGGTGAAACCGAAGTCTACGATCAGGTCCTTTACGCTACAGGCCGCCATCCCAATGTCCAGGGACTTGGTTTAGAGACCGCTGGCGTTGATATGGCTCCAAACGGTGCAGTTTTGGTAGATGATAAGTTTAAGACTTCCTGCCCGTCCATTTATGCTGTAGGTGATGTGATTAATCGCGTACAGCTGACGCCAGTTGCTTTGGCAGAGGGAATGTTTGTGGCTCATGACCTCTTTGGTGAGGGTTTCCGTGAAGTCGATTACAATCTTATCCCAACGGCGATTTTCAGTCAGCCGGAAATGGCGACTGTCGGATTGACTGAGGGTGAAGCTAAAGAAAAATTTGGCGAAGACATTAAGGTTTATTTCGGTAGCTTCAGACCTATGAAGTTGGTTCTGACAGATAGTGAAGAACGAACGATGGTGAAGATGGTTGTCAGGGTTTCAACAAATGAAGTCCTTGGAGTTCACATGGGCGGTATTTACTCTGGTGAAATTATTCAGGGAATGGCAGTGGCACTTAAAGCCGGTGCTAAAAAAGAAGATTTTGATAGAACCATTGGAATTCACCCGACTTCTGCGGAAGAATTTGTGACCATGAGGGACTAACTCTTTTTGTCGAGTTCTTCTCGTAATTCACGGACTTCTTGAGTTAGTTCACCAATCATTTCTTCGAGTTTCATGTTATTGTCGATTGTCATCTCATCTACAAAGATGGCATTTGCCAATGATAGACCAAGAAGTCCGCCTATGCCTACAGAAGCTATGAAGTAAGCTCTTATTAGAAAAATCTTATAAGGCGAGCTTTCAGCTTCACTCAGCATATCCGGTATTTCATACCAACCTTCGACAGTAAAGACTTTGAACATGGTGTACATGGAGTGAAAAGGTGTTTTGAAGTACTGCTCCGCTCCAGCGATATCTTTGAAGAGAATTGTAGCGCCTAGAGCAAAGATAATATTCAAAATAAAGAGACAAAGGATAACTCCAATAGATGCTTTAAGAGCTCTTTTAAGACCTGAAATGATCATAATGCTGTTAGGTACAAACTTCAGCAGTTTGAGTAGGCGTAGGAGCCTAAGAAGTCTGAGGCTGGCAATGAGGTGAATGAAACGGTCGGGCGGTAAGAAAGGCTCGACTATTGCCGGTAGAGTTATGATGACCAATATGAGGTCGAAGCGGTCCCAGGCGTTTTCCCAGAATTTTTTAAAGCCTATGAGCTTAATTTTAACAAGAACTTCGACAAGGAAATAAAGTGCGCAGATTTCATCGATAACGATTAAGGTCGTGCCGTAAGTCTGGCTGAGTTCAGGAAAGGCATACAGGAAAATAGAGATCGCATTTATGATAATGACTGAGATGATGAGACTTTCGTTAAACCACCATTCTGACAGTAGTTTTATTTTACACTTCATTAACTTTGATCGACCTCGCCCTGACGTTTTAGAATCTCTCTTGAAAGACAGATCCTAGTATAAGGCAGGGTAATGACTCCTACAAGCGTCGGGTCGCTGATTGATTTTAAAACCGGAGCTTCATCGATATTTACGGTTTGCATGATGTTTAATGCTTCGTCTAGAGGAGTGTTTAAATAGAAGGTATCTTTTACCGGTTCCATGACATCGGCAGTCAGCATCCACATCCATGAATTTTGATCTGTGAGAAGTTCCTTCATGTTATCCAGGGAAATAGTCCCAACTATGGCATTTTCTTTGTTCACAACCGGTAGAGAGAGGAAGTCTTCATTTGAAAAGCGGTTCATGACGCTCATGAGAGGAGCAGCTTCATTTACGGCATCGGTGTCGTGTAGTACATCTTGTACATGCCATTGATTGATGACGTCTTCCTTGGTCACGTTTTTATCTTTTTCGCCACTGTCGTTTAAGGCTTTGCGCAAGAAAGGCTGTGCCAGGAACTGCATGATAAGAGTACTGGAGGTAATCCCATAGACAAGTGTGTCTCCCAAGTGCAGGGAATCATCGGTAAAAGTACTGATTTGCTGAGAAGCAATGATCGCTAGACCAGCGGCTATACCGCCTTGTGAAAGCAGGCAGTAGCCGGAATACTTTTGGATTACTTCATCGCATTCAGTATACTTCGCAGCTATTCGCGAGCCATATATTTTGCCGATGCAGCGAGTCGCTACGTAGATGATAACTCCAAACCATAGCCAACCTGGAGTATCAAATAAATTCATACGCGCGCCAATAAGAATACCAAATATTACATAAATAGGTGAGGCGAAAATTTTGAAGATTTTAAAGACTTCTTCCGAACGACGCGGCGAACGGTTTGCTAACAAAAAGCCAATTAACATGGTTCCCAGAATAACATCGAGGTTAAACTTTCTAGTGATGCCGATGGCTAGTAGTAGGGTGCCCATAGTCAGTACAATTCTTTTATCGCGTGACATTTTTTGGAAAAGCATATTTAGAATCCAGGCAAGAAGTAAACCAGTAAGCAAGGCACCGGCGATACTTAAGATGATTTTGAAGGCAATTGTGAGTGTTCCACTATCTTCGGTAAGTAGAAGCCGACAGACTGCCAGACTTATGCCGAAGAGCGCCATAGCTACAGCATCATCAAGGGCTATAAGAGACATGACGGTTGATGAAAGTATTCCTCTAGCTCGGTTTTCCCAAATAAATCCTGAGGTGGATGCTGGATCAGTGGCAGAAGATATCGCTCCAAAAATAAGCCCCATCGCTAAAGACTGATTCCAGTCAAAATAAGCGCATTTTAGGATAAAGGTCATTCCCACGGAAACGAGGATAAAACTGCAAATGACTTCTCCAAAAAGCAGGGCGGAGAGTTGTCGGCCGTATTTTTTAAAGGTGGGGATTTTAAGTTCAGTTCCAACAAGAAAACCAATGACTCCAAGAGCAAAATCGTTGAGAGGCGAAAACTCATTTATATTTGTTTTAGAAATAAGCTTTAAGCCACTTTGGCCAATGATCAGACCAATCGTGATGTAGCCGACGACTGGTGGGAAACGAAATCTTTGAAAGAATGCAGCCCCGAGAATTCCACCAAACACCCCTATGCCGAGTATGAGTAGAACTCCGAAGTCTGCCATGAGTTTATATTCCTCTGATTAACTTCATGTAAAAGTTATCTGAGTCAGCAACTTCGAGAAGTTCCTGTCGGTATTCTTCGCATTGCAGCTGTTTACTTAGAGCAGAGAGGAATTTTAAGTAATCGACATGTTGAGCTTCATTGGCAATAATCATAAAAATGAGTTTCACCGGCTGGCCATCCAGAGCATCATAATCATCAACGCCTTGTTTTACCAACATCGCTCCCATGGAGATATGCTCGATATTTTTTAAGCGAACATGGGGTACGGCGATGCCAAGTCCTATACCGGTACTCATTAGCTCTTCGCGATGAAAGATCGCCGTACGGAATTCTTCGCGATTTTTGAGCTCGAAGACATCACTTATGTTGTCGACCATTGAGTTCAGAACATTTTCTTTTGTTAGAGACTCTTTAACAACTTGTATGCTGTTGGGGTTAAGGATCATTTCCAGTTTAATTCTTGGGTATGCTGTTGGCGGTGCCGAAGATAAGCGGTCATCCAGCCACTTCTTAATTTCGTCGCTTTTAAAACGCCAGCTGCTGCCCAGTTTACCGCAGGGGATTTCGCCTTTTTGAGCCCAGTCTAAAACGGTTCGTTCTGAGACTCTTAAGTACTCTGAGACTTCTTTGATTGTCATTATATCGTGAGTATCCACCAGCAAAATCCTGAAAATTGTTGAAAATGATGAAATCTATGTCAAAACAGTAAGGTGGCGAATGCGGCTAATCAAGGTTTTTGTCACGCAAAGAACAGGAATTCTCAGCGTAAATCACAAATTTATTTTCTACGAGGGATAAAACCATTGGCTGAAGCCGGGTTTTTAATCTTGAGTTTTTTGGCTTGAGAGACAAAAGGTTTACTATCATCAGTTTCAGGTACTTCCTCATCCTCAATAACATTGACGATGATTTCAGCGTCTGGATCTGACATTTCTTTAGGATCGGAAATCTGATCTTTGGCCTTTCTTTGTAAAAATTGAAGAAGTTCTTCGGTTTCTTTCTTTTGCTTTTCTTCAGAAACTTTTTCTTGATTATCTATGTAGCTTAAGAGCTGGCTGGCTGATTTAGCCTCTTCTTCTTCGTCTTTTTCATGAAGGTGAACTTCACCAGTAAATAAACCATTCCAGATTTTCATAGCTTTGCCAAGTTTTTGGAAATAAGGATGGCCCCAATTGCCAATAACTTCTGAGATTTGTGTATAGCAGCCGGCCGCAGTATCGCTGGTTAAGATGATTGCATCTATTTTTTCCCAAAAACTTTCATTTACCGGAAGTGAATTCGAGTCATTTTTGAGTGATTTCCAGACATTTGATTCTTGTTTATTGACCACAAGCGGGCGACCAGAACGGCAACCCCAGTTGAGGTGATCCATGATTTTTTTGGCGATAACACCACACCATATGTCTCCGTAGCCATCAAATGGGAAGTCGTTATGGGTGCCCATAAGTAAGAAGTACATAAGTGGAGCAGCTTCAGCATTGAATGAAAGATTGATGTTACTCAGTGAAAAATAATTTCCTTTAGGGATGATGCCTTCATTGATATTGATAGCGCCGGTTTCGCTCGTGATAGACAATTGTACGGCTGCATCTAAAATGGCATTTTCTGTCCACATTCCATGATTCAGCATGACTGGCAGTTTTCGTTGGCGGTTATAAAAAGGAACCCCTTTGGGTTTGACGTTTGCCAGGATGTCATGCCATGAATTTTCTTTTTCTTCATTTTTTAAAAAGTTCAGGTGCTGTTTGAAGAAACCTTTCTCTGTAGGTTCGGCTTTTTCATCTAAGATAACTATGTGTTTTGCTCCGCTTTTAACAGCTTTATAGCAGCCATAGGAAATGAGTGCGGAACTGTTGCGGGGGATTATCCAATAATTTTTACCAAGGTCTGTATCTATATCATACCAAGAGAGGTGAGTGATGTTTTTTGTGTCAGCTTCAAAGGTGTGTGTGGCGTTATTTTCGACAATCAGCAGGTTGGCAACATCAGAGAGTTCATTCTTCCAGTTTTTATAGAAATGTCTGTAGCTGTCTTCATTGGTTATGGAGACGACGCATGTTGTCTGTTCTTTCATTCGTTTCTCTGATTTCGGGTTCTGAATATCTAATGACGACATTTGATTACGCAAAGGCTGTGCCATGAAAAGCATTTTAGACAAAATTTTATAAGAAAAGTAATATATGTTAATAAGTCAAAAATCGATCAAATTCAGCCGGAGACTTTCGTATAGTTGAAGCGGTTATAATTTTTGGGAAAATGAGCAGATGAAAAGCGAACGTTTATTATTGATTTTAAATATATTCTTATTCCCTGTTTTACTTTATCTTGGTTTAAGAGGCGGTAATGACGGCTGTCAGGATGAAACGAACAAAAACGAAATGGTGGTTTCAGTCAAAAAAAACAGTGGACAAAGTTTAAAGGTCGATAAAGAGAAGGAAGAAAAGCGCCGTAAAGAACGACTGAGTGCGCGTTTTTTCCTGCCAATTCCCGGTGAAAGAAATTCACTGAGTGATTTGGTTGATGGTATGGTCATTGAAAATATAAATAAACGAGTTCCGGCAGCAGCCAGTTTTAAGAAGCTTTTGAAAGAAGAGAATCCTGAGATTTCAGAAGAAGATCTTAAGGCAAAAGTCGCCGTTTTCAATGAAATTGTATCTTTGTATTTACAAGATTTATACAAAATTCAAAGAGGTTTATTAGAAGGGGACTCAGGGCAGTCTCTTGTAGAGCTGAAAAGCTCACTTTTCAGTCAGTTGCAAATGGGTGAAGTTCGCTTTAATCGGTTGTTGGAGCTGGAAAAAGGGGCTAAGACCAAGCGTCAGCTGGCCGTCTTTGAGAAGTTGCTTGTAAAGGACGATGATAAACTGTCTGAAGAGCAAAGAGGAAAATTAAATGAAGTCCTTTTAGAAAAGCAGACGACGCCTTTTGAAGAGCTCAAGTCAATAGATGAGCCTTACCAAACCAGTGACGAACTTTTACAGTCCGTGCAGCATATTTTGAAGCCTGATCAGGCTGAGCATTTTAAGTATTTTCAAGAATATCACTGGCACTCAAATGATTTGCCTGAAGTTAATGATTTACCAAGGCTTTTTTAGGAGAAGAACATGAAGAATATTTTTTATGTACTGGCGCTATTTGGCCTTTTTACATGCTACGCGGATGATAGGGAAGCCTTGAAACGAATTCCTGCTCACTATGACTATGTCTTGGCGGTGAGATTTCCTGAGATGCTGAAGAATGAGAAAGTAAGTCAGAAGATCTTTGAAGATAAAGAGTTTTTGGATTTCCAGAAAGAGATGAAGTCGAAAATAGGCCTGGAGAGTAAAGACATAATCTCGCTTTACATAGGTGGTGTTGCGGCTCAGTATCAGCGCATGAAAAGTTGGCGTGAGTTGAGCAAGCAACAGTATGATACAGCAGTTTTTGTTGAGTTGGCAAAGCCGCTTGATTTAGCTGTTGTGAAGCAAAAATTCCCAGGTGCTTTTGCTGCAGAAAAAACAGTTAATGGCGTGACTTGTGTTCAGTTTAAAGATGAGAAGATTAAAAATGCTTATCTGGCATTTTTAAAACCAAATTTATTGATGCTTACAGCAGATCATCAATTGCCAGAGTTGACCAAGTTGCCGATAGAAAACAGTGTGTTGGCCGATGAGAGAGCCCGACGTTTACTGACGACAAATGGTTTTGGTGGAGTATGCAGCTTTGTGCACTGGGGTAAAATCGGTGAAGTACACCCAATGACTCCCTGGATGAAAGATTACAACGGCGGTTCATTTAATTTATATTTTGAAGATAATCAAGATATCTCGGCAGAGTGTACGATGACTTTTAATAAGCTTGAGTCGGTTAAGGGAGCATCGCTTTTAGTCAACATGGGCTTGTCGTTTTTAGACTTTAAACCAGAGTTTGCCCAGCTGAAACGATTGATAGATTTTAAGGTTTATGAAAAGAATCTTTTAATAGATGTTAAGCTTACAGAGAAGTCCTGGAATATGATCACAAAAGCATTTGATGAAATGAAAATGAAGAGGAGACCTCGAAAATGACAAAGCTACTTGCGTTTATGGCGATTCTTCAACTAGCGGTCATTGGCTACTTTTTGAATTCAGGAGGTGAGGCTTCTGTTCTATATAAAAATGAAGAAGTCGTGAAGGTTTATAAAGAATTCGTTGAGCCTGAAGAGGCTCCAAAAGTGTTGGAAATAGAAAAAGAAACTGCAGAAGTGGAAAAGAAATCTTACGATTACTTTATTCCCGAGAGGCGGATTATCAGTGGGAACGGCATAGAGCTTGATAAAAATATAAATGCTTTGGCTACTTTGGGTCAGGTCATGCTTGAAAACCCCTTGATGATTCGAGCTTTTGAACGCTTGGTTCGCGAACAGTTTTATCACTTTTACAGTGATTTTATAAAAGAAGCCGACTTAAGTCCTGAAGAGCAGCTTCAGCTATTTCAGTATATGGCAGAGGCTATGCAGGAAAATATGAAGAGTTTCATGAAGGCGATAGGTGAGAATATGGATCGCATGAGTGAGTTTCGAAATGGTCCGCCATTGGAATTGGTGCAGGGGATTCGAGAAAACAACTTACAGTTAAAAGAGGATCTCATTGGCTCCATTGGTGAAGAAAAGTTTAACTTGTTTGAACAGTATCACAAAGAAAAGAGTGCTGCAGAAGATTTTCTGAGACTTTCTCAACGACTGGAAAGAGGCAAGATCCCTTTGGATGATTCCCAGAAAGTTGAGCTTAGGCAGATTTTCGTGGAACAGCAGGTTTCACCCTTTGCGACAGGAACTTATGAGCAACAACAAGACCATCAGTCCCTCTATGATAACACAGAAGGCGTGTTAAATGAAAAACAGCAAGAGAGTTTTAAGAGTAGCCATAAACGCCACAAAAGGGTTTATTTACTGCCTTTTTGAGAAGCCATTTTAATACCGTCGTCGGTGATTTCTATAAATCTTTGTTTGTAGAGGCCGCTGATTGCAATTTTAAATGTTTTCTTGCTGCATCCGAACAACTTCTGGATTTGTTCAGGAGAACTCTTACTGTTAAGTGGCATGAAGCCGCCTTGAGTTCTGAGCTTTTGTATGATTTGTTCAGCTAGCGGCTCTGCTCTGGTGTGGCCTTGTTTTTGTAAGGCAAGGTCAATGAGCCCATCCGGACGAATCTTCTTAACGTATGCTTTTAGTCTATCGCCAATTTTTATATCCTGGAACACTTCATTTTTATAGATCATTCCAGAATAATAGTTTTCGATAATGGCCGAGTAGCCAATTTCTATTTCATCTTCAACGAGAACGCTGACCTCTTCGTGTTCCTTAATTCTCCCTCTTGGAGATTCAAGGAATTTTCCGGTTTTACTGGAAGCAAGGATACGGTCTGTCACATTGTCAACAAATATGAAAACTGTGTATTTTTGACCTTTGAGCATACGAGTTTTCTGTTCTTTAAATGGCACAAAAAGATCTTTCTCCAGACCCCAATCCATAAAGGCGCCATATTGATTGACGTCAGTAACTTCAAGGCATGCAAAGTCGCCAACCAGACCTTTCGGTTGGAGAGTCGTGGCAATGATTCTGTCTTCTGAGTCCTTATGAATAAACACAGTGAGCGTATCGCCGATTTCGCAGTTCTCAGGAACATACTTCCTGGGAAGAAGGATTTCACCATAGTTGTCACTGTTGAGGTATACTCCGAAGTCTACTAACTTTGAGACAACGAGTCTGTTCATTCTACCGAGATCAGCCATTACTTAACCTTTAAAATTGTTGGCACCATGATAGTGCCGATTCAACTGCAGTCAAGTTGTAGAGCTATTTAGCGTTTGGAAGTGAGTAGGGGATGTAAACCTTAAACTTTTGCTGAAGGCTATAAATTTCATTGACGATTTTTTGATCGGGCTGATCGGTTAATTGACCAATGAGGTGAAAGATCTTTTGAGCCGCCCAGGTCTTAGCCAATTCTGGTGAGGCACTGCGTGCTTCGGCGAAATTGATTTTGTAAATTAGCTGACGTGAGCCGGTCGAACTTTGACCAAGAATTTGAATCATCGCGGCCTCTTCATCCAGTTCAAAAGAACCGTAGACTGTCAAAGTTCGATTCCTGTAGAGGTGAGGCAGCTTTTTAGGGAAAACTTCATCTTGCATGCTACCATTGTATCTATGAGTGAGATCGGTTACGATGATTTCAGATCTTTCATCAACATAGTTGGCTAGTTTTTTACCTGAATCTTCTATCTGCTCTAAAATAAGGCTGTCACCTCTATTTCTATAAGTCAGGAAATCGAGTAAAAATGAGTTCGTGTGTTTGCCCGTAGCAAAGCCGAATATTGAGGTATCAGCAGTATTGCCTTTAGTAATCTCTTTAATGATTTCAGAACTTGCGAGGCTTTTCTCTGCAGTGCTGACTCCATCCGTCATCAGGAAGATTTGTACAGGTCTGTTATCTTCCCTTGAGGTACCATTTACAAATGGCTTGATAGAGTTATAGATGTCTGTTTGGCCACCAATCATTCTTATGAATGATAAGAAGTCGCGAGCTTCTTTTATGGATTGAGGAGAAACGGTTTTGAAGTGGTTGAAACCTTTTCGAGCTTTGGTTGTGAAAATTACCGGATTGAAACGGTCGTTATTTCCCAGAGTTTTGAAGCCATCGAGACTGCCAAGGATGAATTGAGTTAATTGCTTTCTAGTGATACTTCTTGAACTGTCGATAATGAAGTAAGTATCTTTGTCAATTGGGTGCAGGCCTTTGGCATTACCATTTATTTCAAGGTTGAGTTGGAAGTAGCCTTTTTGATCAACATTATCGATATGAACCGAAGGAGTGATATTCAGAAAGTGCTCCATCTGGCCAGGGATGTCTTTCGTCTTTTTATTTATAAATGTTTTTTTTACCGGACTGCTGATAGTTCTTGGGGTAGAGATTTTAGTCGGCTTACGATAGTTGATTTTTGGTAAGGATATTTTGGGTATACTGCGACGCAGTCCAACTTGAGGGGCTGCAGTAATTTGCTGGCCAGCTGAAGTGGACGAAGAGTTTTTGAGTTGTGTCGCGGGGCTTTTGAGCTTGATGCTTGTACTGTTTAAGTTTGTGCCAATAAGTTTTTGGGAGGTTTTAATTGGGCTTTTGACTTCTATATGGTAAAAGCTTTCAGGGAGCTTTTTTGCAGGCTCAGAGACCTTAGAATCTGTGGTGAGATTGTCTGCTAACTTCGTTTCTGGAGCTTTCGTAATGTCTTGCTTCAATAATGGTGTATTAAGCTTGGGAGACGTTGCTTTTAGAGATGCGGAAAGGCGCTTGGGACTAGATTTTATATTCAGTTGACCTTTGAGACGCGACGGTGACTTAGGAGCATCTTTGACTTTATATGAACGAAGTTTTAAAGGTTTGCGCTTTGGTGGAAGCTTGGTGTTTCTCTCAGCTTGTTGAAAAGCCGGGAGTTTGTTGGCAAAAGTTAAAAGGAGTAAATGAAAAAGGAGCGATAGCGTCGTAGATGCCACCAGATATTTTCTGGTATTTATCATTGACTACTCGCTCCTGTTTTAAGTTAGTTAAAACTGAGGATTAGTTCCAGCTGTAATCCCAGTTATGCTCAACATGGTCCATCCATGGATATTCTGGCATGATGATTGGCTCACCACCTTTAGGAAATGTAATGATCTCCCAAACACCAGTTACTTCTCTAACGAGGAAGCGGCCAATGCCTCTCCAAAGACCGTAAGCAGCACCGCCAGCAGGACCTTGATCGTTAGTGACATCCATCATATTCTGAGGGATTTCCCAGATACCGAATAGTAGGTTACCAAAACCTCTGCCAAGTCTGTGCATTGGAGTAGTACCAAGAATAGTATCGTAATCCTTGTCAAGCTGCTTTTCACCATAGCTTGAGTAGTCGTCTTCAGAAATGTCGAATCCAAACCATCCAGTAATAAAATCACCGATTTCTTTAATGTCAATGCCAAGGTAGCCATGAACGATAAGTAAAGCCAACTGAGCTCTTACTTGCCATTTTCCGCGGTGGAAGTAGTGAGTGAAGTCTGTGTCTTCCATCTCAGTTCTCATAGTACTAAGAGTCATAGTCCAGTACTGACCCTCGTGAGAGCTTGGGTTGTTACGACCAGTCCAAGCTAGACCAGCTTCGTTTACAGTGTAGGCGCCCAATGCGACATACTCAGTAATAGCAACTTCAGCACCGATAGAAGGACCAACGGCCAAACCGATATTAAAAATATCAAAGACGTCTGCTACTCTGTCTGGAATGTACATCAGAGCTTTAACAGCAGGATCTACTTCTTTTTTTTCAGTCTGGGCGAAGGCTACTGAGTGCATTGCAACAAATAACAATGCGAACAGAACTCTCAATTTTCTGCTAAGCATGGGCTTTTCCTAACTTTTAATTAATAAAATTCGATTTTACTATATCGACCTTAATTTAATTTTAAAATTTAAATTTCTTGTTTTCGGCGATTCTGCTGGTAAAAAAGTGATATTTTTTGCAAAAATAACGTCTTTGACAACTTTTGTACTCAAATTAATAAGGATTAACTTTGGATTATTGTTCTTTTTGCGAATTAGGTGATGACCGGAAAGATAGACGGCTTATGTTAGGCCTGATTTATACTCACTTGAGCATGATTTATAATGGAATGTTAACGCAGGGTTTACTAAATGCACCCACACCTCTTTGATATAGCCGGTTTGGAGATAAGATCTTTTGGACTGATGGCAGCGATAGGCCTATTGCTGGCTTTTTGGCTGGTCAAGGTACGTTCTCGGCAGGCAGGAGAAGATCCTGAAGTTTTGGCAGATATACTGTTTTTTGCAATGATTGGCGGTTTGGTAGGCGCTCGTCTTCTCTATGTTATCCGTAATTACAACGAAGAATTTGCCGGAAACCTAATAAAGGTTTTCAAAATTAATCAAGGTGGTATTGTTTTTCAGGGAGGCTTCCTGGGAGCTCTTTTTGTGGCTTGGTTTTTATGTAAAAAGAAAAATTTTGATTTTTTAAAGGGGCTGGATATTATAGCTCCGGCCATTGCTCTGGGGCATGCTATGGGTAGAGTTGGCTGTTTCTTAAACGGTTGCTGTTTCGGTGGGATTTGTAAAACGGGGCCAAGTGTTAGTTTCCCCAAAGATACTTTACCTTATATGCATCAGGCAAGATACCATGCGAGGGAACTAGCTCCAAATGGATTTATGCCAGAGCATTCATTACCAGTGCATCCGACACAAATTTACTCGTTTGTAGCCAATTTAATTATATGCGCAGCATTGGTTTTTGTGACTGCGAAGGTCAAAGCCAAGGGGCAGCTTTTTAGTTTATACTTAATGTTATATGGTGTTTGGCGCCTCCTAGTGGAATTTTTACGTGATGACCAGACGCGTCATTTAGGTTTGTCGCTGGCACAGTACATTGCTATAGGACAGTTTATGGTAGGTGCAGCTATGTGGTGTTACTTTGCCAAGAAATTTTTAGTTAAGGATCCGGTAAATGGATGAAGAAATAGAAGTTTTCACGATTGAAGAAGATGATGCCGGTCAGCGTCTGGATAAATTTTTATCAACTTTGTTTGATGAGTACTCCAGAGTTTTCCTTCAAAGGCTTATAAAAGATGGTTCGATAACCCTGAACCGCGAAGGGCGTGACTTTACTAAGCTTAAAGCAGGCGAAACAACTATGGTTGGCGATGTAATCAGCGTCACTCTTCCAGAAGAACAGGACTTTGAGCTTAAAGCTGAGAAGATTAACTTACCTATACTTTTTGAGGATGAACACATTCTCGTCATTAATAAACCTGCTGGTATGGTGGTACACCCGGGTGCTGGAGTTCACGATGGAACTTTAGTGAATGCCTTGTTGGGTTATTCTGAAGATACTTTTAGAGCTATGGATGACGAAGGAAGGCCTGGAATTGTTCATAGGCTGGATAAAGAGACTTCCGGAGTTTTGGTTGTTGCCAAAACGCGTAAAGCTAAGGAGAAGTTGAGCCGGGCTTTTGCAAACCGTACAGTTGATAAATACTATGTAGCTCTTCTTAGAGGTACAATTCGTATAGGGCGTGGTACCCTGGAGACTCTAATTGGCCGCAGTAAAGTTCACCGCCAGAAAATGGTTGTTTATGAAGAAGAAGCTGGAATCGGTAAAAATGCGATCACCCATTATAAAGTAATTGGCCAAAATAATGGCGCTACTCTGGTTAAAGTGAAAATCGATACTGGCAGAACTCACCAAATTCGCGTCCATATGTCAGAGATGGGGTTCCCAGTAATTGGCGATAAGATTTACGGTAATAAGCGTTTAGAAATGAAAGACAGTTCAGAGCGTCATTTGTTGCATGCCTGGAGATTGAAGCTTGCCCATCCAATAACAGGTGAGGAAATGACTTTTACTGCACCTATTCCGGAAAACTTTTCCAGTATTGCAGAAAAGTTTAAAATCGAAGTCAAAGGTTAATAATATTTATCCGGTTTCGGGGTTAATACCCCGAAGCTTGTTATTTCAAAACCGTTCCCGTTCCCGTTCCCGTTCCCGT
>JAKVBD010000052.1 GCA_022446985.1 Lentisphaerales bacterium | reverse complement strand
ATTTTAATAAGTTTGCCAGTTGATAAGTTGAGCGGTTTGGCAGCTTCGGAGACTTGCCAATTGTGTTTGAATAGATTGTCTGTGATACAAGCAATGAACAAAGGGTAGCCGGGGTTTTTAGGATTCATATCCAGCTGGCCATTCCAGGGGTTGGCATCTTGGCGAAATTCTAAAGCAATATTAAATCGGAGTCTTTTGAGGGCGTGTTTTTTATTTACAGATTGCTGTCTAGCATCGGAGGCCGTTGCACAAACGCTCGAGTCTTTAAGCGTGAGTCGGACTGCACTGGAAGTTTTATTGCGTTTTTGGCCGCCATTTCCTGTAGCAATATAGTGATCCATTTTACAGTTTTTGAGTAATTCTTCATCACTCATATTCAGTAAAGTGTCTCTGTTTAATTCAGCCATTTTATCTATTCCTGCCTCAGGTTATTCTAAGGCAGAATATAGATTGAGTTTCATAAAAAGGAACCGACTTTAGTGCTTAATAGAGCTGCTGCCAATCGGGCTTATTGTCATAGGCCCACTTGTAGTAATCGTAATTTTTAAGTTCGGTGGCAGCTTCTTCGTCAACTACGATTGTGGCTGATGGATGCATTTGTAGAATAGAGGCGGTTACCCAAGCTGTAATTGGCCCTTCTACAGCATCGGCAATAATCTGAGCTTTGCTGCTACCTGTTGCGAGTAGAATAACCTTATGGGCATCCATGATAGTACCGCCTCCCATAGTCAGGGCGTGACGTGGTACTTGATCGTTATCTCCAAAAATAGGTCCATTTTGTTCAACAGTTTCGCGCGTTAGTGTTTTGATTCTCGTACGTGATGCAAGAGAAGAACCAGGCTCATTGAAGCCTATATGGCCATCTGTGCCGATGCCTAAAAGCTGTAGGTCGATGCCACCATAGTTTTTGATAAAGTCTTCGTACTTTTGGCACTCAAGAGGAATATCTGCAGCCATGCCGTCAGGCAGCTTAGTGTTTTCAGGCTTAATATTCACATGATTGAACAGTTTGTCATTCATGTAGTAACGGTATGACTGACAGTGCTCACCACTTAGTCCAACATACTCGTCCAGATTGACTGTCGATGATGAACTGAAGTCGAGGTTATTTTCTTTGTGAAGCTGGATGAGCTGACGATAAACATTTTCCATTGTTCGGCCGGTAGCTAAACCCAGTAGTGAATCTTTCTTTTTTAGGAGCTGTGCTTCAATGATCCTGGCCGTAACATTTTCGGCTTCTTGCTTATTTTTCGTAATTATAACTTCCATATGTGATCCAATAAATATTTGTGTATTGATGTGATGCTTAATATAATTATCGTATACGATAATTATGTCTTTGTTTTATATCAAGTATTAATTGAATTTTAATGGGATTTTACCTTATAATTTAGTTGGATAAGATTACGGGAAACTTGGTTAAGAAGAGTAGATGAAGAAAATTTTTTCGGGGCTTTTTAGCAAAAAAAAAGAAACAAGACAGGAAGGTGTCGATACATCATTTGAAGATTTGATCAGCTTTTTAGAGACAAAGTCGTTTCCATGCAGTGAGTGTGGTCACTTTATTCAATTAGACAATCCAGAACCTTTAAGTATATCTCCTTGTTCCCAGTGCGGCGCTGGTAACTTTATTCCTGATAAGGTTGGGCCATTCTGGCTGTATAAATTCTGTGGTCAAGGTGGGATGAGCCGTGTTTATAAAGCAACATGCAGCATTGTACCTGGAGTTGAATATGCGGTTAAAGTTTTACCGCGGGAAGTCCGCGATAATGAGAAGATGAAAGCAGCTCTTCAAAAAGAGGCGGAATTAACTATGCTCTTTAATGATCATCCAAACTCAGTAACAGTCGTTGAGTGTGATGTGGATGATGGAATTTGTTACATCGCGACCGAGTATATTGAAGGTCAGACTTTAGATGAATTTGTGAAGCAGAAGGGGAAATTAACTGAAAGTGAAACGGTTATGTTGTGTTTTCAGTTGTTGCAGATCATTGAGCATATTTATTCAAGAGGTTACCTGTATAGAGATCTGAAACCTCAAAATATAATGGTCGCAGACCAGATGAATTTAGTTTTGATGGATTATGGGATTTGCCTTCCGAAGGGAACTGCAGCTCATCCGGGTAATTTGGAAGCAGAAGGCTCCCCTCATTTTATACCCCCTGAAAGAATCACAAATGAGGGAGAGGATATTCGCAGTGAAATTTACAGTATCGGTATGCTGATTTATTTTATGATGACCGGAAAAACTTACTTCAGTGGGGCTAATAATCAGGAAATTGCCGAAAAGCATGTTTCTGCGAAACGCCACGAAAACCTTGCTTCTAAAATGCCAACAGCCAGCGAAGATCTTTTGGAGTTGACGGACCGCATGATCAAAAGCCATAAAAGGAAGCGGGTTCAGACTTTGGACGAGGTTCAAGCTGTTATAAAATACCTAGGTAAGAAGTACGATTTGTTTGAAAATGATGTGAGTCAGACTCAGGCTTGCTAACTATAGTTTTTTGTTAGTAAGTCTTTTAAGCTTTACGTCATTTTCACGTTTTTTGATTGATTCGCGCTTATCGGCTTTATCTTTACCTTTACAAAGGCCAACCGAAACTTTGACTTTGCCCCGCTTGAGGTAGATGCCTAGTGGGATGAGAGTCATGCCTTTAGTATCAACAGAACGGGCAAGTTTGACAATCTCTCTTTTGTGAAGAAGAAGTCTTCTACTGCGCATGGGCTCGTGATTGAATTGGTTGCCTTGCTCATATTGAGAGATGTGGACTTTGCTTAACCAGGCTTCACCTTTGGAGATTTCAATAAAACCTTCCTGAAGTGATATTTGCCGATTGCGACATGACTTAACTTCAGTGCCTTTGAGCTCGATTCCGGCCTCAAACTTTTCAATGATGTGGTAGTCGTGTCTGGCTTTTCTGTTTTCTGCAAGGTTCATAGTGAGTGTCAATTAGTCCAATATTAAGCTGAAGTAGATTATTCTATAAACAATATCTTGCAAACGAATTAATACCTTTTTCAAGATAAAGAATAATTATACTAACAGGTAGCTGGAAAATACAACCTCAATTTTGTATCATAGACACACTCAAATCAACCAGGGCGTTTGATGGTAGTGTGAGATAAATGTTCAGGCAAAGGCTAAATGGATCAGAAAGATATATCTAAGACAATTGTTTATAAACCTCAGGGGTTTCAACCATCTGCTCATGAAAGTAAATTCATCATTGAAGGAACTCTTGGGCAGGGGGGTATGGGGACAATATATGATGCTTTTGATCGCAATATTCGCCGTAAAGTTGCTATAAAAAGCATAAACTCAGATGTTTCTCAAAACGTAATCACTCGTAAGTATTTTACTAAAGAAGCTCAAATTACCGGTCAGCTGGAGCATCCGAATATTATTCCTGTTTATGAAATGGGAGTTAACCCTCAAGATCGACTTTACTATGTCATGAAAAGGGTTCAAGGAATGACTCTGGCAGATGTTTTGGATGGAATAAAAGATGGCCAGCGTCGAATGATTCGGCAGTACTCTTTACCAGTACTCTTATCGATTTATCAAAAAGTTTTAGATGCTATTGCTTATGCCCATGCACGTGGTGTTGTTCATCTGGATTTAAAGCCAGAGAATATAATGGTGGGTGAGTTTGGAGAGGTGCTGGTTCTTGATTGGGGGATAGCCCGGTTACGCAGGCGTTCTTTAAATGTTGACCAATCCCGTTTTGTGACTCTTGATGATTCTGTAAACATTGGTGCAGAGCACGAAAATGAACAGGTTATCGGTACCCCTGCATTCATGGCGCCAGAACAGGCTTCCGGTCGCTCTGCAAATATTGGGACTCGGACAGATATATATGCTCTGGGAGCTATCCTTTACAATATTCTGACCTTAAGAGCTCCTGCAGCGGGTAAGACCACAACGGTGGTACTCAAGAAAATTGTAACTGGTCGTGTCATTGACCCTATGTCTTATAACGAACCCAATAACAAAAAAGAAGATATTATCAATCTTAGACACCTTCCTGATGAAAAGATACCAGAAACTTTATCCAAAGTCTGTATGAAAGCTATGGAAGAAAGGCTGGAGGATCGTTACCAGTTAGTGCGGGATTTGCAGGATGACCTGTATGCTTACTTTTCTGGTTATGCGACTACCGCAGAAGCCGCAGGCCCCTGGAGGCGCTTTTACCTGTATGTTTCAAGGAACCGTTATCTTATAATAACGATTTGCCTCCTACTTCTGATTAACTTAATTGTCTTACTCATCACTCTGATTAGCTGAACAGCTATTGACTTTTTCCTCAAAAGCATATTCTTATCTTATATAGACTTTAATGAGAGTATGAATGAGTAAAAACGACTTTGATGAATTTCAGAAGCAAATTCAAAAAATGTTTGGAAATAATGTGAAGCTCCAAACACCTTTTGGTAATAATTTTCAGAAAACCGCATCCGAAGAGCCTCCCCCCCAGCCGGAAGAACCAGTAGAAGACGTTTTTGAGAAGATTAGAAACTTTGATCTTAAACCTAAAGATATTCGCGATGAATTAGATAAGTATGTCATCAAGCAATCAGAAGCTAAGAAGGTTTTATCTGTTGCTGTCTGTGATCATTATAATCATGTAAGACGCTGTCTTGAGGGGAAAGACAAGCTTGGAGATGAATACGCTAAGCAGAATATAATCGTTCTTGGACCTACCGGTGTTGGTAAAACTTATTTACTGAAATGCATCGCCCGTATAATTGGTGTTCCTTTTGTTAAAGCAGATGCCACGAAGTTCTCTGAAACAGGTTATATCGGTAAAGATGTTGAAGATATGGTTCGCGACTTGGCAAAAACTGCAGATGGGAATATTGATTTAGCTGAGTTTGGAATAGTTTACATCGATGAAGTTGATAAGTTGGCTAATTCTGGTGAGGGTCGTGGCGGTAAAGATGTCAATGGTCGCGGTGTTCAGATTAACTTATTAAAGTTGATGGAAGAGGCAGATGTTAGCCTGAAAAGTCAGGCAGATATGATGGGCCAGATGGAGTTCATGATGAATATGATGAACGACAAAAGCAAAAAACAGAAAAACTCAATCAATACCCGTCATATTCTTTTTATTGTCAGTGGGGCTTTTTCCAAGCTTGCAGAACGAATTCAGCGTCGCCTAAATGGTCCTCAGATAGGCTTCATGTCAGAGCATCAGGAAAGTGATGATATAAACTCATATCTTTCAAAGGTGGAAACGGCTGATTTAGTAGAGTACGGTTTTGAACCTGAGTTTGTTGGGCGCCTTCCTGTTCGTGTTGCTTGTGAGTCACTGAATGAGAATGACTTGGAAGCTATCCTGACAAACTCTAAAGGCAGTATACTGACCCAGTATGGCGAAGACTTTGCCGGTTATGATATATCATTTGATATTACCAGAGGCGCGTTAAAGGAAATCGCTCACAGAGCTTCTTTGGAGAAAACAGGCGCACGTGGTCTCATGACTTCTCTTGAACGGGTATTCAGGAATTTTAAATTTGAGTTGCCTTCTACTAGAATCAATAAGTTTAAGGTAGACGAGAAAACTGTACAGTATCCAGATGAGGTTCTGAAGGAACTACTGGAGTCGAACAAGGGCTTACAGAAAGAGCAGTTGGTCGCAGAAGTCGAAAGCTTTGCAAAGGCTTTCCAGAAAGATCAGGGCTTTACCTTACATTTTGATGAAGGTGCGATTGAACTTCTTGTCGAAAGCAGTTTAAAAACCGGTAAGACGATTAAGATTATATGTGAAGATAAATTCAAAGATTATCCTTATGGACTGAAATTAATTTCAGAGAAGGGCAATATTAAAGACTTTACAATTTCTAGAGAGGCTGTTATTGACCCGGATAAAGAGTTATCCAAGTGGGTTGTAGAAGGATTTCAAAATTCTTCGGAAGACTAATTTAGCCAGTATCGATTTTAAGCCTGTTTCATAGATTGAAACAGGCTTTTTTATGGTAGTGGTTTAGTGTTGTTTTTCAAAAAAAATGAAAAATTGTCTAAATGATTAAGATTTATGGCCGATAGACTCCAAATGATGCACCG
The DNA here is from genome assembly GCA_022446985.1 of Lentisphaerales bacterium. Classification (GTDB taxonomy): domain Bacteria; phylum Verrucomicrobiota; class Lentisphaeria; order Lentisphaerales; family Lentisphaeraceae; genus JAKVBD01. The sequence continues at coordinate 29,476 of JAKVBD010000052.1, read as the reverse complement.
GATTCGAGTTGGATCCATAGCATCCTGTTAAGAATTTTTCTTGGCAGCTCTTTCCGGCAGGAGGCCGGGTAAATATTGATAATTCATGGAGGAATTATTATGTCTATTATGGTTAATAATAACACCACAGCTTTTGGTGTTTGGTCTAATTTTAGCTCAAATACCTCAAATATGAAAGAGGCAATGGGGCGTCTTTCAACTGGTGTTAAGAGTGTATCAGATGATCCATCTGGTGTAGGTATCAGTGAAAGAATGAGATCGCAGGCTCGCAATGTGTCTTCAGCTCGTTCAAATGTTGAGAATTCACTTTCAATGCTACAAACTGCAGACTCATGGATGCAGAAAATTAATGACATGCTTGGTCGTATGTCTGAGTTGGGCATTGAAGCTGGAGATGGTACTAAAACTGCCGGAGACAAAGAAAACATCCAGACAGAATTTAAAGAACTGCAGACTGAAATTGAACGTATTACGTCCAAGAGTACAGCAGCAGCGAAATTTAATGGTCTGTACTTATTCCGTGGTGGTAATGGTGTCGCAGTAGTTACTGGTGATGGTGTTGAAGGTGGTAATGTTAATGTTCAGATTGGTCCAGACATCAGTCAGAATGTTGACCTTACGCTTAAGGACCTTCAGGTGACAAACACTGAGATTATAGGTTCTACTTACACTTATACTTATAACTCAGATAATGTTGCAACTGGTTCCACAAGTGAAGGTGTCAGTTGGTCTTCTGTAGTTGACTCTTCCAAAATGAGTGTAACTTCTGATAATGTTGTCGGTAAGATTGCGAAAGCGATTGACTTCATCTCTAATGCTCGTGCGACAAATGGTGCACAGCAGAACAGAATGGAAGAGACCAGAAGTGGTCTCCTTTCTTATGAAGACAACTTGAGAGCTGCCGAAAGTAAGATCCGTGACGTAGATATGGCTCGTGAGTCTACTGACTTTGCGAAGTTCCAGATCCTGAATCAGGTATCTAATGCTATGTTAGCACAGGCTAACCAGTTACCTGGACAGGTCATGCAGCTGATCGGTTAATTACTCAGACATTAAGACTCTTTTGAGTCTGGTTAAAAACGTCAACAGATTTTTCTGTTGGCGTTTTTGCGTTATTTAGTCTTTCGGAAAGTTGGTGTTTTTAAATTATGGATTAGTGTTGGCCATAATTTAAAATGAGTGAGCTATGGCGAAGCGAAAGTGGACTAAAAAACGAATCTCTCTTGTTCTATCAATAATTGCTTTTTTGATCTCCCAGTTGACTGTTATGATTGTTCCGTATGGTCAAGTTCCAGATCGGTATAAATTTGTTTATGATGCAGTTCTTAAGTACCGGAATAAGGTTATTAATCGCTTGGATTTGCCTATAGATTTATACAATACTCAAAAAACAGTTGAACTTGAAGTTGGTCAGGTGAAGGTGTTTTTTGCACCGTCTTCATCTATATCAAATGAACTGGTAATGTTTTTGGAGTCCGCGCAAGATTCTATTGCCTTATGTGTATTTGAGTTGAATCTTCCTGCCGTCGCAGAAGTCCTTATTGCAAGGTACAAGCAAGGTGTTGATGTAAGAGTTATAGTAGATAGCGACTATAAAGAGGAAAAGGAAATCAGCCAATTACAGAGGGCTGGTGTACCGATTCGTTTTGATGAGCGTCGTGCTTTTATGCACAATAAGTTTGTAGTTGTTGACGAAAAGAGGGTCTGGACTGGCTCTTATAATTTTACTCACAATGGAACTTACCGCAATGATAATAATGCGATCACGCTTTTGTCTGCCAAATTAGCAGAAAACTACCTTAAAGAGTTCCATGAAATGTGGACAAGTAACAAGGGCTTTTTTAGTTCTCAGGGTTTTGGCCCTAAGTCGCCTGCATCTACTCCAAGCCCCAAAATAGACTTTGGTGATTTTGAATTGGAAAATTACTTTTCGCCAGAAGATCAAGTGCAGCCTAAAATTCTTAGAGAATTAAATGCTGCAGAGAAAAATATTCATATTTTAGCGTTTTCTTTTACTTCAGACCCAATTGAGAGTTTATTGAAAAGAAAAATTGCTGAAGGTATTTCAGTTAAAGCTTTGTTTCATGGCAGTGGAGCGAAAACTGAATACTCAGCTTATGAAGGTCTAAAAGCCGCAGGAGGCGATTGCCGTATCAGTTTTAATACTCGAGGTGTGATGCACCATAAGGTTATAATTATTGATTCTAAGGTTGTGATAACCGGTTCTTACAATTTTAGCCGAAATGCGAATGAGAATAATGATGAAAATATTCTCATTATTCGTTCCCCCCATATTGCTAGAATCTATGAAGAAGAGTTTCTACGTTGTATGAGGGGTATAAAAGGCTACTAAATACTCTTTTAGCCTAGGCTACGCTTTCTTCACTTTGCGTCTCTGGCTCATTAAATGAATCTTTAATCATATAAAGGAATTTCATATTTTTCTCAGTTTTAAAGAAGCCCAATATTTTAGCGGAAGTCTGTCCAAATAAATCTGCTTCCTCTAAGCTATCGCCAAATCCAAGAATTCTGGATATATAGACTGAGAGGTTTACCAAAGCAATGAGAATTATAACATCTGAGTGGATTAAAGATCTGTCCATTCTTTCAAGATTGCGATGACAGGTTATCGCTCTAATAACCCTATCTTCAAGTTTCCAGTATTCAGCGATTTTTTGGGCCGCTTTTTGCTCAAAATGAGGGATTATATTATTGAAAATAGATTGATGGTATTCCATATCCAGATCGTCAGGAAGATTGTAGTGGTTACTTATTTGTTTGAGAAGGCCTATTCTGCCAATATTGTGCAGTAGGCAAGCGAGGAAGGCCTCATTGTGGTCTACACCAAAGTGATGGCTGAGAATGCGGCAAATCTTGGCAACTACCTGGCTTTGACAGATAATTTCTTCAGAGACTTTTCTGAATAATGGAGTTTCCGGAAGGCTCATTTTAGATGCATTCAGGAAAAGTATAGATTGTATTTTTTTGCGACCTAAGCGAGGCAGGGCAAGATTTAAATCGTGTATGAACATACCACGGTTAAATGCTGCAGAATTAACAATTGATAAAAAATCTCCGGCGAGTGCAGGACTTTTTTCTATTAACTCAACAATTTCTTGATACCAAAAATGTTTTAGGTGAACTTTTTTCATGATAGCGGAAATAGTTTCCGGTAGTTCAATCACTTCAAGTCGTGATTCTTTAAGGATAGTTTTCAGTTCACCATATAAAACGGTGTTCTCTATAGCTTCAAACACAGTTTCTTCACTTTTTTGTACAGGGTAATCCCACCAGTGTACAAGCTTAGGTGAGTCAGAATCAGCGACTTTTAGTTTTATTTGTGGTGCTGCTTTGGGGATAGGCTTTTGTTTCGGTTTATGGTAGGATTCATATGGTAAATCTGTGAATCCAAATAGTTCTTTAATATGGGACCATATAGCAGTCATGCTTATCACTCCAGAATTCTTTTCTAGTGTAAGTGCATAAACCGTGCCGGTTTCATTTGGGAGGGAGCTGCAGGATCGTTTTTGGGTGAGCAGCTCTGGCAAAGTAAGCTACCAATTCGGCGCGTGACTTGACATTAAAATGTTTTTGGAGGTCTTTCATGTATTCTTTAACGGTGTAGAGACTTTTCCCCATAGCATCGGCAATTTCCTGATTTGTCCAACCCTGATAGATGACATGCAAGAGTGTTTCGTATAAACGGGGCGGAAGACTTATAAACTTTTCATCTGAATCCAAAAGTTGGTCTTCTTTCATCCAGGAAATATTGGCTATAAGAAAATGAAGAAGCTTTACCTCGCGCTTACTAAAAGGGGGCTTACCTTGTTTACGGTGGATATGTAGCGATGTGAACTTGTTATCACCCAAAGGGTAAAGTGTAAAAAGGAAGTGGTCTAAATTTGCTTTGCTGCTTAAGTTTTTGTAATAGGGGAGTTCATACCAGTCTTTGTCGGATATAATGTCTTGCCTGGTAATAGTGATATGGGTTGAAGTACCAAACTTCTCTTCAATCAGCGAAAATGTCGGATCGGCAGATTTCTTATCCCGTGAACACATAGAGCGGATCATATTTGCCCTTAATTGTAAAGGTAGATTTGTTGAGCCTTTAAGGATGATAGGGTTAAGTGATCCGGTGGGAACATAAACCAGGCCTTGTGCCCAAAAGTCTGCATTGATCAGTGCAATAAAGCCTTTGAGGAGTTCTCGTTTTTTACGTCGAATACTATCTCTCGAAGCGGCCAGTCGACTAAGTAATTTAACTATTTCCTGCATTTAGCTTCAGCGGCTCTTATTGATTGATAGAGGATAAACATCATTTAAAAATGAAGCCGTGAGCTCTGACCTGGAACTGACAAGGAAGTGCATTTGTAAGGCTTTGACATATTCTTTTATAGTATGTACACTGACGCCCATTTCTTCGGCAATTTGTTTATTCGAGTAACCGTTGTAAACGATATGCATAAGAGTTTCATGAAGTCGTGGAGTCAGCTGTATAGTTGATTCGGCGATTGGTAGTGGTGTGTGATTGCCAATGATGTCTTCTTCGAAATCTATGCCAAGGTGAATCCAGTAAATTTGTGAGACCAAAGACTTGAGTTGTTCTCTGTCTTCATTGTTGTAGCGGTCTCCTGAGCGAATAAACTTTATGAGTGAATAATGACCGTCATCTAAATGCTCAATTGATAGTAGGTAATCATCTTCGACCGTGTCTTTGGAAATCTCACTGCGACTGATAACATGGCACTCATTTAAATCGTATTTTTCTTCAATTAAGTCGAGTAAAGTCTGTTGAGAATTTACCTGGTGTAGAAAATTTGTTTCAGCATATTGACCGGCAATATTGGTGATGTGTTCAAGGATGTTCCCACCTCGCTGAACTTTGGCACAACACCAGTAGTCTGAATGAGTTATTTTCAGAAAACCGTTGAGCAAAGTTAAACGCTTAACTTCCATACTTTCCGTTGAAAGTGCAATTTGGCTGAGAAGCTCAATAACATCGACCATATTTAAAACTACCTTAATTTTGAGACACTTTAAATATACTCTTTTCGAGGAAATAATAAAGTCATTTTAAATTCAGGTCTTTAGTTAAAAACCTTTGTTATTGTAATATGATTTTCTATGTTATAGCCAGGTATTTAGTTTCTCCTGTACAGGAAGTACAGATGCCAATTTGAGCCATTCGAAAATAATTTAAAAAAGAATTGACAAATCCTCAACTTTTTATATAAAATACAACAGTTGTTGTGTCTGTTTTTGGATCAGGAATAACTGGTTTAGTATAGTGTATAGGAGCTTAAATTGAATATACTTATCGTCGATGATCATGAGACTAATTTGAAACTAATTAGCTTGTTGCTTCAAAAGTCTTATGAGGAGATGAGAATTGATACAGCAGAGAATGGGAAGATTGCCGTAGCGAAATCAAGAAAGAAAGATTATGACCTCATTTTGATGGATATCAATATGCCGGTGATGGATGGGATTACTGCAACAGCCTTGATCAAAGATAAAAAGTTACAACAAAATATAGTTGGAATTACAGCTGATAATCAGCAGCGAATAGATGAGCTTTTTGGCCAGAGCCTTTTTGATCATATTGTTCAAAAGCCTCTGACTACTGAAATCTTTGCCAATGAGATTTTACCATTAATTGAAGATCGTTATTTGCTACAATCTTAATTTTGGTAATTAAAGCATTCTCTCTTTTTCTAAAAAGTATTTGAGTAGAAAAAGAGAGGATTATACTTCACTCCGCCTCTTCCAGTAGGAACTCCAGCGATTTGATCATACCATCAGCAACTCGTTGAGGAGAACTCTGGTAAAAGAGCTTCCATGCTGAAGCTTTACGCTCTCCATAATTCTGTTCCTGTGCCGGGTATTTATCCAGCCAGTTTAAACGAACGGCATGCCCTACAAGTACATCAATAACCAGGTAATCTTTGACTTTTACATACGGGTTGGCTTCAAAGAATGAAGCTAGGGTTTGGAGACACTCAAGAGTCAGATATCTATAGTCGGGAGCCGGTATATCGTTGAGAAGAGCTTCAAATATGTGAGCAAAGGCTGGCTCTCCTGCAGTCATTGAGCTCAATACCAACTCAGAATTGATTTGATTTGAGCTGTTGAACTTATCTCCCAGGATAATACCCTGACAATTTTCAAGCAGGCTTTTCATACTTTGGTAAAAGCCATTTGGCATTTGACTTATGGATCCACACTGGATACGCCAGCTTGCCCAGTCTTTTACCTTCAGTGTATTGTTGGGTGTCTTAACGGTCTTGAATTGGACATTTGTATTTACCGCACTGAGTGACTCCATGTGGGACATACTTTCTTTGGTTTGCTGGTAAGTATGCAGGATTTTCTGAAGCCTTTTAAGAATTGCCTCTGGACTCATTGAAGTTAGTAAGTCGAAGGCTTCACCATGAGTGATTCCCAGTTCGTTGGCAATTTGTGAGTCAATAAGGTGGATGAACTCACTGGTACGAATAGAAATCATACTTTTAAAAATATTTGGCTCAGCTTTGACTATATAACTCAAAAACAGGAGCATTTCCTGGTGGATCAGTTCTTCGCGACCATCGTTACCGCATGAAGCTTTGATACGTCTCAAAATATTTTCACTGGTTTCAGAAGTAGAAATCGTTCCAGCGCTATTATAGGCGCGGCCGACAATAACCATTTTTTGTCTGACTATAAGTTCAGTTAATGCGTCAGAAAGACCATAGTGTGATTTGCTCAGAAGAGCAGCTGATGAACGGACGACAGCCCATATATGAAGATCACTTGAACGTTGGTATATTTCTTCCAGTAGTTGTTGAAGAGTGACTCCCTGGTCGTGGCCAGGTAGTTGAACCTTACTCTCAAGATTTTTCTCTTTGAGCAATAGTTGAATGATTTGGATTTGCCGGAAAAGGTTAGGGGATTGAGATAATTCTTCCACAAGAACTTGCTCTTCGGGAATCTGCTCAATACGCTTTAGGGCATTTACTGCCAACTTTTTAGTGGCTTTTTCATCGAATGGTAAGAGGTAAGAAGCCTGTACATGGGCATCTAGAATAGGACAAAAGTCCGGCAAGTCAGGAATATTGGTTAAGGACTCCAGACCTGCATTCTCGATAGCTTCTTCAAAAGATTTGAAACAAGTATTTTCAATTTCACCATTTTTAATTTTAATCATAAAGTCGATGAGTTCATTGCTGCCACTGCCGGTCAGCATATCTGGTGTTATCAGCAATGCTTGAACTGGTATGCCAGCATCATCCCAGTGACGGGATATATATGAGAACTCAGTTTTCATTTCCTCTATTAAAATCCGGTTATCCAACTCGAAGTAAAAGTCCTGACGGTTTTGTACCTGAGGAATAAAAAGGGCTTTTTGGCCATTAACACTATAGAGCCTGGTCGTTGCGAGGGCGCGCATACGCCTTTTGGGTCGACCGGTTAATCCGAGTTTTTCATTTGCTCCGACACAATTTAAAGTTTTGGCCAATTCATTTGGATACATAACTTTAACAGTTGATATATCTTCAAGAGCTTTACTGTGAATGCCAGAAGCCTCGAGTTCGTTTTGAATCGCTTTGTCCTGAGAAATAATGCACACATTAAGAGATTTTTTGAATTTTCTACCGATGTTTTTGTGACGGTTAAGAGGATCGATGTCTTTCAGAGCGAGTACTTCATCATCCAGCATTCTGCCAAGCAGAAACAGACTTTGAGCCCAGATAAGCGGCAAATTGTTGTTTGCTACGCGTTCCTGGCTTTTTGGTAGTGCTTTTTCTGCATCAACATTTTCATAGGGGACATAGTAGAGTTCAGGCAATAGTTTCATGCCATTTTTCTCAACTGTCAGTTGGTTTAATTTATTTTTGTATTTTTGAGTTTCTTCATCATCTTCTCTGAAAGCAGCATCGAGCATTAAGTATGTAAAGAAGAGTGGCCACTCGGATTCAATGTTGGCAAAGTTCTTAAGCTCTTCACGTTCATAGTGAAGTCTGTGCCCGTCTTCCATGACTGTTTGATGACCGTCCAGTAGGAAGCGCTTACAACCATAGTTTCCACCAAGTTTGTCGATGATTTTATTGCGTGTTTTAGTGACCAGTAGTTCATCTTCAATTGCGAAAGCAGGATAGCCGATAATGCTGAGAACGGCAGAGTCGACTTCTTTAGAGTAAGATTCTCTAGGAAGAAGGGCTTGAAGGGTACTGCGAGAGCGGGCAATTTCGTCGGCCATAACATGAATGGTTGAAGAGTCATCGCCATCCGAACCGAAAAGATTGAGTTTATTCATGGCTTCAAGTGCTGCTTTGGCCATGCCTACAGAACTGGCATTTACTTCAGCTGCACCATTATTGATCTTGTTGCCTCGCTCCCAGATACCAAAGTCAGGTGTGCGGTAGGCCCGGCCAATGTAGTGAACCAGGTTCTGTACGAAGTTGACTTCGTCTATAGTGAAGACTATTCGCAGACCGGCAGTAGTCATTTGTGCCATCATCAGCAGGAAAATCGCCGTGGCATCCAACTGTAGGTGGCCCCATTGGTCATCACCAACGACAGTCGTGCCACTCTGAGTATCATACTTGGCATGAAGCGCATCCATAGGGTGCTGAGTAAACTTAAAAGTCTCTACTTTGGGGGCCTGACGAATCATCGCCATAAGCAGGCCGCGCATGAGTTTTACGACGGTTTGTTCTAGTAGATAAGCACGCGGAGGATTAATAGACGATTTTCTGTAAGCCAGAGCCAGTCCCCAGACGGCTTGGATTGTATAAACATTGTCTCTAACCCAGGCATCGGTATAATCGCCATGCTCATTTATGTCTGTACTGGCTGGGAAAAGCCCAGTGAGGGGGTCCTGTCTAACCATAATAGTCTGGTAGACTTCATTGTAAAATTCATCAAGTTTATTTTCTAAAGTACTCATATTGGCCTGTAATCATAAATTGGTCGTGTGGTGTAACTGTAAAATAGTATTTATTCACAGTTTTGAACTTCATAAAATCAGAATTTTACAGAAAACTGTGAGTTTATTCTACAGCTCGGCAAAAACTTTTTCTTTAAGCATTTGGCTGTATGTTAAACTCTAAGGGAAGGAATCGTCTTGAGGGTAAATTGGAGGTTGCGATTAAGCATCTGAAAGCATTTGAGAAAAGCCCTTGGAAAGAAATCGATGGAATCTTCGCGGTATGCAGGGTAGCATTAGGTGGAATTCTCATGTGGAAATGTGCTGAGTTTTACTTTGATCGAGACGTCCAAATGGAGCTTTTTGCCGTGACGGGAGTTGATTGGTTTTTTCCCATGGCCTGGGCGCACATTGTGATACTTGCTCACTTTATGGGAGCCATGTGTTTGTTTGCTGGCTGGGCAACGAGCTTTGCTGCCATATTGCAAATTCCAATTTTAGTCGGCGCCGTTTTATGGGTTAAGCTTCCAACAGTTCTACAAGTTCAGCAACTTGAATGGTACAGTAGATCTAAATGTAGCGATAATGGCCTTGTTTTTACTGATGTTTTTCGCGATTCACGGTGCCGGAGTTTACTCTTTGGACTATTACACTGCACTTGACGAAGAAGGTGGAGAAGAGAATGGCCATGTTTATCATCCCCATAGTGCTCATTAATGAAGTCTGCTTATAATGTAATAGTGTCAGGCGACAATAGGGGGCTGACGCTGTTTTTGTTTAAAGACTCTAAATCACAGCATATTGACTTCATCTGTAATAGAATCTTAAAAAGTTGTCAATTGACTTGTTTTTCTGGTGCATTGTCTGTAGTTTTACAAATGAAATTTAATTTTGCATAAAAAAGAAGTCATCTAGTGTCATTAATGAAATATATAATAGTCTTAACTGTGATATTTGCTTTTGCTTGTCAAAGCAAGGATAGTTATAGCAATATTCCAATTATAGATACACATATTCATCTCTATGATACAACAGCCCCAGAAGGAATTCCCTGGCCGCCAGAGCGAGATAAAGTTCTTTATAAGCCAACATTACCTGCAAACTATAAACCTGTAACTGTACAAAATGGTATAGCTGCGACTGTTGTCGTTGAGGCAAGTCACAAGCATATACACAATAAATGGTTATTAAACATTACTGCAGCAGAGAGTGATCATTATACTGGTATTATCGCGAACCTCCCTCCAGGTTCACCTGATTTCGAAAAAAATCTGGAAGAATTGTGTAAGTATGACAGGTTTGTAGGAATACGTTTAAGACCTATAGAGGCTTACCCTTATTTTACCGAAAAGTTCTGGCGGGATATTACCTTGCTGGCGAAGAAAGGCAAAACGCTTGATGTTCTGATGAAGGGAATCAATCTTAAACAAGTATGCGAAATTGCCCAAAAGAATCCCGATCTAAAGATCATTATTAATTCCTTGACCGGGGTTTCGCTTAAAAACAAGAAATCTTTAAACGCAGATTGGCGTCTTCAAGTTCAGGAATGTGCTTCCTATAAAAACATCTATTTAAAATTTTCCGGTTTCTTTGGTCGTTCCGGGATGAATCCAGCACCACTATCGCCTGACTACTACAAGGAGTGTGTTGCGCATCTTATTAGCGCCTTTGGGGAAGACAGACTGATTTATGGCAGTAACTGGCCGGTGATAAATAAATTTGGCAATTATCAGGATTATAAAGAACTTGTCATTGATATATGCCGCCAATATGGCCAAAAGTTTACAGAAAAAGTTTTTTACCGTAACGCAATTGAGTTTTACGGACTTCCACAATTAAAACTATTATGATCAGGATCTAAGATGTTTAAGAAAATATGGCATATCTGTGTTTTAGCTTTCGTCGCCTATGCGGCTTATGGAAGCTATAAGGCAAGTCAGAATAGAAGGGCGGAATACCCTCAGAAACCGGTTAATGTTGTTATACCTTACGCTGCCGGTGGTGGTACGGATACTTTTGTGCGTTTCATTAATAAAGCCGTCAGAGATGGTAACATGATGCCTGAGCCGATCGTTGTTGTCAATAAGCCCGGGGGCTCGACAACTATTGGCAGTAGTTTTGTGAAATATGCGAAACCGGATGGATATACCGTTCTTTGTTTACATGAAGCTCTTATGAGCACCAAGGCAACAGGTCAGTCTCCACATGGTCCGGAAGCTTTTGAGCCGATTGCAGCAACAGGAGAAGAAGGGCAGATGATTCTTGTCAGTGAAACTTCTCCTTATAAGAACCTTAAAGAGCTTGTTAAAGCAGCTGAAGAAAAGCCAAATACAATTAAATTCGGTGCCGACCTTAACAGCCCACCGCACTTCAGTGGTATCATGCTGGAGGAAGCTTCAAATGGTGCAAAGTTCCGTTTTGTTTCAACAGGAGGAGCAGCAAAAAGACTTTCAGCTTTGCTCGGTGGACATATCGATGCTGCTATTTTCATGGGGTCTGAATATATTAGATACAAAAGCATGGGCTTGCGAGCTTTAGCTTATTTAGGAGATGAACGTCACCCGTCAAAAGAAATTAATCCTATTCCAACTGGTATCGAGCAGGGCTATCCTGTAGTGAATAGTAATCTTCAGTATTGGTGGTTTCCCAAAGGGACAGCTCAGGCGAAGATTGACTACTTTACTGCCGTTCTTAAGAAAGCTATGGCAACAGAATACGTTCAAGGTAAACTGGATGATCTAAAAATTATTCCGCGCGTTATTGAAGGTAAAGAAATTCACGATCGAATTAAGAAAAAGATGGCAGGCTTCGAAAAGATGAAGATTGAGAAATCAGTAGAACTGCCAAATATCGGAGCCTGGGTTTTGGGTTTGACTATTTTCTTCGGCTTAATCGTTGCTATAAAAGCCATTCTGAATAAAGGCAAGAAAGATGAGGATGAAGGAGAACTTCTTGAGCCGGAAGATCCAGACCTGAAATTGCGTCATGACTATGCAATAGGCATTTCAGTTATGACGATCCTTTATACTCTGGTTCTTAGTCTACAGCTTGTGGATTTCAGAATTTCGACTGCCATTTTTGTACTGAGTGGTGGCCTATTCTTAACGGGTTTCGACAAAAAGAAACTCATCTATACAGTGGAGGTGGCTTTAGTGATGTCCCTTGGCTTGTTCTTCGTTTTCAGTGAATTTTTCAAAATAGACATGCCATAGGAGACAAATCATGGAAGCTTTAACTCAAGGTTTACAAAATGTTTTCAGTCTTTATGGCTTTTTGCTCATGATGACTGGTACAGTTTTGGGTATCACCGTTGGTGCTATACCGGGATTAACAGGTGCTATGCTTATTGCTCTTACGCTGCCTCTGACATTTAGTATGGAAGCCTCAAGTGCCTTTATACTTCTTATGGGAATGTACGTTGGTGCAATCAGTGGCGGATTAATTACTGCAACACTACTGAGAATGCCTGGTACCCCGGCTTCGATTATGACGACTTTAGACGGTTACCCTATGGCGAAGAATGGTCGTCCGGGTAGAGCTTTAGGCCTGGGTATCACCGGTTCCTTTATTGGTGGTCTGATTTCCTGGTGCTTCCTGATTCTTCTTTCAAAGCCTATTGCGACCGTATCGACAAAGCTCGGTCCATTTGAATTCTTTACTCTTGTTCTTTTAGCTCTGGTTCTTATTGCTTCAATCGGCGGTAAATCCATGAGTAAGGCCTTTTTCTCGGCATTCCTTGGTATTTTAACTACCATGCCGGGAATGGACTTATCGACCGGTCAATTACGTATGACATTTGGCTGGGAAGAGTTGAATGGCGGTCTTGGTCTTTTACCTGTTTTAATTGGTCTGTTTGCTATCAGTCAGATTATCAATGACATCACACGAATAGAAGAAAAGATAAATGTTATTCCGGTTAAGAAACGCAAAGAGATGTTATTTTCAATAGGTGACTGGAAGAAGCAAGCGGGTAACTTATTCAGATCATCGTCAATTGGTACGCTGATTGGTCTTCTTCCGGGTATAGGTCCAAATATTGGTTCGGTAACGGCTTACACAGCAGCAAAGTCTATGGCGTCGCCAGAAGAGAAAAAGCAATTTGGTAAAGGTTCTGAGACAGCCATTGTTGCTGCTGAAGCTGCGAACAATGCGACTATTGGCGGATCTTTGATCCCGATGATTTCACTCGGTATACCGGGGCAGGTGATCGATGCTATCCTTTTAGGTGCTCTGATAATTCACGGCTTACAGCCTGGACCATTACTCTATGAGCAAAACCCGGGCATGGTTTACACCATAATGATCACTTTGTTCGTCGCCAATATTTTCATGTTCTTCTTCATGATCTATGCAGTGAAACACCTGGCAAAGATCGTCACAGTACCAAGAAGTTTAATGATGCCTGTTATTCTGGTTTTCTGTATAATCGGTTCTTATGCCATGTCGACACGTATGTTCGATGTTTGGACGATGTTAGTCTTTGGTGCAGTCGGTTTTATCCTCGAAAAAGTGAAGATTCCTCTGGCTCCATTTGTCATTGGTTATATCCTTGCACCAATTGCAGAAGAGAATCTTATGCGAGGCCTCATGTCTTCAAATGGCAGCTTCATGCCAATGGTTACCAGGCCTGTATCACTACTTTTCTTGATCGTTGCGATCATCCTTTTGGTAATCCCTATTTACAAGATATTTAAAAAGACAGATGAAAAAGCAATAGGTGATTGTGACGCCGAGACTGTTTCTGAATAACAGTCATTAAACTTTCCTTTACAGCAAAGCCGCCTCTATTTAAGGGGCGGCTTTTTTAACGCCTTTTTTTGGGGCGGGAATTTCGGTTTTGGGCTTTACCTTGAGAAGATTGGCCGCGTGAGTTACCTCTGCCTGCACCTCGTTTTGGCTTAAAGTTTTTCTTGCCTTTTTGTGAATCTTTTTTGTAAGGACTTTTTTGGCTTTTAGATCTAAAGCTTTTCTTGTTTGAATCACTGGACGCTTCTTTGGTATTACTTGAGTCAGCGATCATTTTATTGATCTGATCCATTTCAGAGGCAGTTAAATTGCGCCAGCTGCCTGGTTTTAATCTTCCCAGTTCGACATTCATGATGCGGGTTCGCTGAAGAAAATTGACTCTGTAACCAAGGTACTCACACATGCGGCGTATTTGCCGGTTTAATCCTTGAGTTAAAATGATCTTAAAGGAGTTCTTGCCTAATCTTACGACTTTACATTTTTGAGTCACGGTATTGAGGATTGGAATGCCATTTGACATCTTGTGGATAAAGCCATCTGAAATGGGTTTGTCGACACCAACGATATATTCTTTTTCATGGGCATTACCAGCACGAAGGATCTTATTGACGATGTCGCCATCATTTGTCATGAAGATTAAACCCTGAGAAAATTTATCGAGACGACCAATTGGAAAGATCTTTTCAGGATAATTTACAAAATCGACTATATTGCCTTTTACCTGACTTTCGGTTGTACAGGTGATTCCTTCCGGTTTATTGACCGCAAGATAGACTTTTTGGCTGGAGACTTTCATCTTGATCTGCTGGCCATCCGCTTCAACGAAGTCTTTAGAGCTGACCTGAGTACCAGAAAGGCAAACCTTGCCATTGACTTTGACACGACCTTCTTCAATAAGTTTATCAGCTTCACGGCGAGAGCAGAAGCCAGAGCTGCTTATGAACTTATTTAGACGTATCGAATCCATGCATATCCTTCATTGAAATAAAATGACGGCTAACCTATTCTGAAGAAAGATTTATACCATGGGATTATGGCATTTTGGAAGAAGAAAAGTTATAGACGTAGTGAAACCATCTTAATTTTTCCCTTTTCGACACTTACACGGCGCATGATTGAAGCACCTTCATCAATATCTTTTTCGTCGTTGGGCAAGCTAATGAAACTAAGAAGATAGTAGTTGCCTTCCGGGATTCTTCTGAAAGTGAAAGAACCTCTTTCGTCGGTATTCATGAGTTTGTTATATTTAGCTAGATCCTCCCAATCAAATCTCGGGTGATCTTCCAGTGGATAGTTGCCTTTTTCAGTATTGCCGTAGACTTGAGAGATGATCTTAGTTGAAAAGTCGCAAACAGGAACCAAGAGAACTTCTGTATTTGAGCCAAAAAGGATTTTGTTTTTCTCCTGAAAAAGAAGAACCTGACCGCCGATTATGGAAGTTCCCTCTTTTTGAAATTCAGAAGCTTTTTCCATGGTTGCTTCATCTACTGACGATGAACAGGAGGTTAGTAACGCAACACAGAGTAGTAAAATAAGTCTGTACATAGGTATCCCTTAAAATGTCTTTTGGTCTGTAATATCAATGATACAGCGGAATTACTATTTGACTATATGAGACGAATTGTAAGCGATCGGAATTATACAAAAAAAGCGGAATACACAAGTGTATTCCGCCTCAAGAAATTATCTAAATGTATTAACGTCCATCACCGGTATAGATGATCTTGCCATCTTTCGGAGCTTGTGGCCAAGGTGTTTTTCCTGGAGCCCAGGATTTTGGCTGGGTATTTCTGACTTTCTGGACTTGGTCTTTAACCCACTGAGGTACATTGGCGTTTTCCTGTTGACCATAAACCCAGGGAAGGGCAGGAGTCATCAGAACATCCATTTCTTTTAAAGGTGGGCGTTGCTCGCCATAGGCTTTAACAAGAGCTTTTAATGTTTTAACAGTACCTGGGTGAGATTTTGCTATGTTATTTTTCTCAGAAGGATCTTTAGCGATGTTATAGAGCTCGTCGCCAACCAGCTTGTAGTCGCCTTTGCGGATACATGGGAAACGCACGCTACCGGAAACTTCAAAGACTATTTCATCGCGCGGACTGGGTTTATCTTTAAAAATTGTATCTACCATATTCATGCCATCAAGCGGTCTTTCTTGTTTGAGAGAAGCACCGGCAAGTTTTGCAAAGGTATTGTAGAAGTCGGTAATGTGCATCATTTCATTATTGGTATCGCCTTGCTTTAGTTTGCCAGGCCAGCGCATAACACATGGAACTCGGACACCACCTTCATAGTTGGTGTTTTTAGTGCCGCGGTAAGGAGCATTCATACTGTCGCGTAGACCACCGTTGTCATTGGCAAAGATGACCAAAGTATTTTCACCAAAGCCATATTGATCAACAGCACCGACAATTCTGCCGACTGCATCGTCCAGACATTTTAGTGCTGCATGGCGCTTGCTATACTTATCTGTATATCTTGGCACATCTTCAAGTGGGCCATGAACGGCATTGAATGGTATGTACATAAAGAATGGCTTTTCACCGTAGCGTTCTTTATGGCTAGCGATCAAGCGAACAGTTTCGTTAGCAATGAGGTCTGTTGCGTAGCCTTGTTCGAAGAGTGGCTCTTGATTGCGGTGCCAGTCATAGACAGCAAATTTAGCAGGTGCGTTATGAGGAATGGTGTAGTTGTTGTAGTCAATTCCCCAGGCATAGTGACCGTACTGGTTCATGAAGCCCTGTCCCATAGGCAGGTGTTCCGGGAACCATTCGCCGCAGTGCCATTTACCAATAATTGACGTAGCATAACCGACTTCTTTCAGAGCTTCGGCAACTGTGCGTTCTTCGCTATCAAGCGCATGAATACGTCTGGTTTCTTCACCTTGCTCATTTACGGCGAGTTTCATACCCAGCTTTTCAAGATAAGTCGGCTTTCCAAAGTCTTCAGAACGCCAGTCACTCCAGGTTCTAAAAGCATACCTACCTGTTAGGAAAGCGGAACGCGTTGGAGCACAGACTGCATGGACGTAAAAGTTTTTGAAATCGACTCCACTGGCTCTAAGAGAATCAATACTTGGAGTGAGCTCCTTGTTGCCGCCATTGAAGCCTGGCTCGTTCCAGCCCATGTCATCGGATAAGATGAAGACGATATTAGGTCTTGAATCTTCCAGGGCCGTAGTTTTTTCTTCAACTGTTGGAGTTGAGCAAGATGTCAGCATGGAGAATCCTCCTAAGAGGGTCATTGAGCATATATTTTTAAAAGTTTTTAAAATCATAATTTCCTCACTTATAACTTATACATCACAAATTGAGATAGCTTCACTTAGGCCATTCATGGCATTCTTGGTAGGTATCCACTCGTGGCCGACATAGTGCTTGTAGCCATTTTGTTTAAGGGCATTCATGACGGCTTTATAATTGATCTCCTGCTCAGGGCCAATTTCGCCACGACCTGGATTGCCGGCAATTTGCACGTGATTGATATATTCAAAGTGTTTGTTTAGGTTGCTTATTAAATTACCATCCATTATTTGAATGTGGTAAACATCGAAAAGCAGTTTGAGAGAAGGTGAGCTAACGGCTTTGATGATTTCCATACAGTAGTCAATGTGATCGCCTTGATAACCGGGGTGACCTTTCATGTGCTCTGTCGCTCTCGAGTTGAGAGGCTCCAGTATAAGTGTGATGTTTTTCTTTTCTGCCAGGCCGACAATTTTCTTGTAACCTTCGATACAGTTTTTCATGCCTTCTTCAGCAGAGATGACACTGCCATTCTTTTCTTTAGAAGTGTCTGCCATCCCTGTAAATGTCATAACATTTGGGAATCCGGCATCTGAAGTTTCATTAATGACTTTAGTCAGAGTTTGTAAGCACTCTGCATGGTGACCTTTGTTATTCATACCCCGCACAAAAGTATGAGATTTACTGGCTGCACAAACCATGTGGTACTTTTTCAACAAGTGCCAGTGCTCTGGTGGCATGAGCTCAACACCCGCGACACCAAAATCTGCGGCTTTCTTAATGAGCTGCTCAGCTGACCATTTGGGGCCAGTAGCCATGAAGGGCCAGGCGGCAATAACTTGCTTTATGTTCCCTCTAAGCTTTGATACAGAATTTTGAGAAGCGCACGATGCACCTAATAGAGCAGTACTGATTGTAGCTGCAGAAGAAATGCAGAACTTTCTGCGATTAAATTGTTGGTTCATTTGAGTAAAGAATCCTCATAATCTTAGCATACACTACAACACTATGATGCATAACTTTAAGGGCGTTTTGAACTTTAAATTCAAAAGTTGGTAGAATTTTAACTATTGCTACCTCTGGTTAATTAATTTAACTGGATATTGTAGGGGACAACCGGAAAGCACTTTTTAGATAGGTTATCTATGAAGACAAGAAGGCTTTATTGTTGGTTGATAAATTTTGATGATGATAAATATTTCTTATGGAAAGGTGAAAATTATCAGCAGTAGGGTTTAATGCAGTATGTCTTATCAGCTAAAAGTTAAGGGTGGTCCAGCCGGGGTACTTGATTCTCAAATAAAAAGTTTTTTGGATGAGCTTCCAAAAGGAGGGAAATCATTGGCAGAAGTTATGCCGGATGATATTCGCTCCAATCCTTCACCAACAGTACCTTTTAATATACCTTCGGCGCCAGTTTATACTGAGGATATTGTTGTTCCGGCTCGTGATGGTTATCTGTTAAATGTGCGTATTTATCGTAAGGAAGAGGATTCCATCGCTCCGCCATTAATGTATTATCATGGAGGGTGCTGGGTATTTTGTAATCTGGATACTCATGATTCAGTATGCCGTAAACTTTGTTACGATTCTGGCTTTACAGTTTTTTCCGTCGACTATCGACTGGCCCCAGAAAGTAAGTTCCCCACTGGAATCCAGGATGCATATGATGTGGCTTTGTATGTAACACAGACCAATGATGAATTAAAAGTAACTTCAGATGAATTGATAGTTTCAGGTGATAGTGCCGGAGGGAATATTTCCGCAGTTGTTGCCTTAATGGCTAAAGAGTCAGAAGAGTTTAAGGTAAGAGGTCAACTGCTTTATTATCCCATAACCGATGCTTCGCAGATGGAGAATGAAAGTTACACTGCTTTTGCGGAAGGTTATTTCTTAACTAAGGAAATGATGGCTTTTGGGGCAAACCACTACGGCAATACTTCTGAAGACTTTGTTAATCCATTAGTTTCTCCATTATTATCGAATGACTTAGCCGGGCTGCCGAGGACCTTGATTCAAACAGCAGAGTTTGATGTGCTACGAGATGAAGGGGAGGCTTATGCTGAAAAATTGGCAGAGTCTGGTGTAGATGTCGAGTGTGTGCGTTATAACGGTTTAATTCACGCTTATATCGGTTTAGCAGGAAAAGTCAATTTGGGACGTGTGGCAATAGCAGACTCTGTGGAGTTTTTGAAGAGCTTTTAGTATGAATTTAAAAATTTCAGCTCGGCATAATTAATAGCCGTTGTGTTCTTAGCATAAAATAAACTTCAGCCATTTCTGAGCTACTATCTTGTCATAGGAGCTCTTTTTATTTGTACAATGATTAATGACAATAAATGGATGATTAATACGATTTCAAAATAAATTGCATTTTTTTTGATTTTCTATGAAAGATTTAACAGGAAATCGCGAATTGGAATAATGAAAGGTATTTTGGATTTCAAATTAACTAATAAGGAAGTGCGCATGTTCAAAAAAATCTTCTGTTCACTACTTGTGGCGGGTTTATCGCTGCAAGCACAGAGTCCTGGAGAACCTCCAGTTAAGTCCCCCTATGATAATAAGCTGGATACAGCTGCAACAAATAAGTGGTGGGAAATTGCTAGAGGAGCAAGAGCTGGAAAGTTAGGGCATAATAAACGTCATCCTAAAGGTAGTGTTACAGTCTCAGGTCGCCACTTTTTAGACCTTGAAGCCCCTCGTGATGAAACTGTCGCCTTTGCACTTTATACAGTACATAATAAAACTTTAAAAATGTCTGCGCAGCTTTTTCCATTATTTCCAGATGAAACCAGAGAAGTACGCTTGGAAGTTGATAAGGGGAATGGCTGGGAAGAGATTTCAAAGGCAAAAGTAAACGATCTTGGTTGGTCTGCTCTTTTCAGAGTAGATAATTGGGATGATACTAAAACTGTGCCATACAGAGTCAGACATGCAGAAAAAGCGATGTTCACCGGTACGATTCGCAAGAATCCTATAGATAAGAAAGATATTGTGATTGCCAGTATGTCCTGTAACTCGTCTAAAGACAGAATGGGACGCCCGTTATATATCAGGAACCTTTTAGCAGCAGACCCGGATGTACTTTTCTTTGCTGGAGATCAGCACTATGATCATACCGAACACACTGCTGGTTGGTTGATGTTCGGCCTTCAGTTCCGTGAAGTGTTTAGAGGCCGTCCGGTAATCACTATTCCGGATGATCATGATGTCGGTCAGGCTAACCTTTGGGGTGAAAGTGGTAAAGTTGCAGACCACCCAAATGGTAATACAGGTGGTTATTTTTACCATCCAGAGTACGTCATGCAGGTTGAACGCTGCCAGACAGCTCACTTGCCGGATCCTGTAGATCCAAAGAAAATAGGTCAGGGAATCGGAGTTTACTTTACCTCTTACAATCTTGGTGGTGTAGACTTCGCTATCCTTGAAGACCGCAAATTTAAGTCAGGGCCAAATGGTAAGATTCCTCAGCAGGGGCCAAGACCGGATCACATTCGCAATCCAGCATATGACCCTAAATCTGTTGATGTACCAGGCTTGGTAATGCTTGGCGAGCGTCAGCTAAACTTCCTGAATAAGTGGTCGACACAGTGGGATGGCGTACAAATGAAAGCTGTCCTTTCACAAACTCCATTTGCTGGAGCGGCACACCTTCACGGTGGTTCAGACCCTATAAAGAAAAGACTTCATGCAGACATGGATTCTAACGGTTGGCCTCAAACCGGTCGAAATAATGCTTTAAAAATGATTCGCAAAGGTTTTGCCGTTCACTTAGCTGGCGATCAGCACTTAAGTACACTTCTTAAGCATGGTATTGATAATCATAATGATGGTCCTTGGTCAATCGTTTCTCCTGCGATCGTTAACACTGTTTATGGTCGTTACTGGCATCCAGATGGTGAAAAAGCCGGAGCAAATAAGCCTGCCGGTAATCCTCTACCATATACAGGTGAGTATCTTGATGGTTTTAATAACAAAGTGACTATGCATGCTTATGTTAATGCCAATGATCCAGGTAATGAAACCAGTAAAGGGGCAGGTTTTGTTATCGCTCGTTTTAATAAGCATGATAGAACAATTATTGCAGAATGTTGGCCAAGAAATGCAGACTTGAGCAAGCCAGGAGCGAAACAGTTTAAAGGCTGGCCAAAAGTAATCCCACAGCTGGATAACTATGCTCCAGCTTCCTGGGGAAATCTTGGTACCGTAACTTTCAATGTAGCTAAGCCGGTCGTTCAGCTAATCGATGAGAGTTCAAATGAAGTTATTTATACAGTTCGTATTAAAGGTAAAACATTTACTCCACATGCACCTCATGGTAAGTCTCTTACTTTGAAAGCAGGAAAAGATAAAGCAACAAAAACTGTTTATTCTGGAGTAACAACTAATAAGTCTGCAGCGAAGTCTATAGACCTTTAATTCGACTTTAGAACACTTTTTAAAAGCCCTTCGTTTACTCGGAGGGCTTTTTTTATTTTTAGGAAAAACTCCAAAAGGAAAGTAAGTTTTTTTACGGCTTGTCTATGATGAGTGAATAAAATTTCACAACCAAAATAGTATGAGGTAATAAGTATGAACTTTAACAGACGTGATTTCTTAGTAAAAGGCAGCCAACTGGCAGTAGCAACAGCAGTCGCTCCATCGCTTTTAGCAGTACAAGGCAATTCTCGTTTTCAATTAGCTCTTTCTCAATATTCTCTAAGAGAAATGTTTAAAAATGGTAGTCTATCAGCACTGGATTTTCCTGCATTTACTAAAGATACTTTTGGTATCAAAGCAATTGATTTATGGGAAGGCGGTTTACCTAAAGATAAACTGGATGATAATAGCTACCTAGAGCAATTGCGGGGTAAAGCTGAGTCGGCCGGTGTAGACCTTTTTCTTCATATGGCAGGTGCTCTACAATCTCAACCAAAGAAGGTAAAAAAGAGCTTAGAGAAGATTATAAAGTCTCTCGATAGAGCGAAAGTTTTAGGTGTGGATTTCTTAAGAGTGTTTCTTTATGCAGAGAACCTGAATGATGCCGAAACTGCTATGACTAAGCTTTGTGATGAAGCTGCGAAGCGCAAAGTAAAGATTATCATTGAACCGATGCCAAAAGGTAAAGGTAGAGAAGGTGTATTTCTGGCTCAACTTTACAAGAAAATGAATCATCCGTATCTGACTCTCATGCCTGACTTTGGTAAGTTGAAAGATAATATCTATACAGGTACTGAGGCTATGCTTCCTTACTCTGAATCTATTTCAGCAAAGATGCACTCATTTGATGAGAAGGGTAAGCAACCAGATTTCGATTATGATCGCTTAGCGAAAATGATTATAGATTCGAAATATAAGGGGTATATCACTATTGAATGGGAAGGAACTGCTCTCAAGCCAATTGCTGGTGTCAATGCTTCTAAGAAGCTGATCAAAGACTCATTTGGCAAATATGGCGTAAAGGTTTCCTGAGAAAACTTGCGGTAAGATCAATAAAAAAGGCTGGAAGATAACTTCCAGCCTTTTTTAGTATAATTGAAAATTACAGACGAACAGAGATTTCTTTCATTCTGCCATTCTTTACTTCGACTTTTCTCATAACTGAGCCGCCTTTGACTGAGAGCTTATCTCTCATTTTGATATAGCTCAGAAGGTAGTAGTCACCAGGAGAAATACTTGCGAACATGAAATTGCCTTTCTCATTCGTCTTAGTAGTTCGAACGAATTCTTGTAAGTCTTGCCAATCAATACGAGGGTGGTTTTTAATATCGCGTGACGACGCTTCAGTATTATTGTAAATTTGTGTAATAATGTCAGTTGAAGCCGGGCAAACTGGAACTAAAAGGACTTTAGTTATCTTTGTGATCAATTTCATATGTCTTTCAACAGTTTTTATGTTGCCTTTAAGAGCAGCTTGACCTCTGTAGACTTTGTTAGAAAGGTTGCCGTGATCTATTGGCTCTGATGATTTGATTTCGGTGATACATGATGCTGAAATTAGGCATATTAAAAGTAAAGTGACAAGTTTCATTTCAATCCCTTCTATGATTAGTGAAGGTTCATAGTACAACTGATTTTAGGATAGACTAGACAAGACCATAGTAAAAACTATTATTTTAGCCATTTTTGCCTTTATAAATCAAAAAAGTCACTTTCCCCATTGTCGTTCGTTGCGCAGATAGAAGCCTTTATTAAAACCATTGAAAAAAAATGGTATTAACGGGTGGAGAACCTGTTCTATACTTTGGTCTTTTTCGAGACTCGATTGGGCTGCATAGGTAACGGAACCAGAGTTGTGGACCAGTACGTGATACCAGGGTTGAGATTTTTCAGGTTGAGTTTGATTCTTTTTGTACCAGTCATTATCCGCCTGACACATTCTGTCAAAATCAACAATTACACCGCGGTAGCCATAATGTTTGTGTTTGATAAGCATGCCTGGCTTAAACAGCGGAAACCTGTCTAGTTTGTCATTTAGGGTTTTACTTTCCAGTAAGGAATAAACACATTGATCAAGAATTTGCTGTTGTGGCTCAGTTAAAAGGATTTTTTGATTAGCCAGCTCTTCTTTAAGGTGAATTCCAAAGCTGAGAAGTTTGTTTATGACGGTTTGCCTTACTGCTGGAGTTTCATCGTCTAGAAGACGGATAAGGTGTGGCAGTATCTCTGAACTTTCTGTTATCTGGTCTATTTGCTTCATATATTTCAATTTAGTCGAGAATTTAAATTTTACATCAGTGCACAGAGATATTAGAGCTCTATAACAGTCATAAAGTTATGAGCTGAGAGTTATTGTACGGAAACATAAACTCATCATAAAAGTTGCGTATTTTTTATATAGACGCTATAATTAAATAATGTGCTGAGGATTTTTGAATTGTGAGGAGAGAAATAATGACTCAAAATCAAGAAATTTTAGACAGGTTAGAGCTGCTTGAAGAGCGCTACCTTGTTACTAGGGAACGATTAAGTAAGCTTGAGCGTGTTCAATACCAAATTCGAGACCAGATTGGTTTTATTCAGTTTTTAAGTAAGGATCCGTCATCCCAAAAGCCTATTGAGGACAGGTTAACTGAAATTTATGGTGCCCTTGGAGAAATCTTGAACCAATTAGATTCAGTAAGAGCTACGGCGCCATCATCATCTGCATCACACTTTGTGCCTCCAGCTCAACCGGCAATCCCAGCTCAACCGGCAATCCCAGCTCAAACAGCAATTCCGGTGCAGCCCGGTAATCCTATGCATCAGACGCATGCTCCTAGTGCAACTCAGCAGCATCCATCGTTTGCTTCTATGCATAAAGTGCCAGCAGTTAATCCTATGCATCAGACGCATGCTCCTAGTGCAACTCAGCAACATCCCTCGGTTGCCGTTATGCACAAAGTTCCACCAGTGAGTCCTCAGCCGGCAGTTCCTGCACCACCGCAGAATCCTGTTCACCCACCGATAAACTATAAGCCGCGTCAGGCTCCACAAGGTTTTATAAATCGTTAAATTTTTCCCAGACGGGTTTTATATTTCTTGGTAGAGGTTTAACTCTGCCAAGTTCTATACCTGGCGAACCCGGTCGGTGAAAGTCGGAGCCGACACTGCCATATAAATCATACTCTCGAGCTAAATGGGCTGCCTTGGACATTGCAGCTTTGGAACCGGCACCATAACAAACTTCTATAGCCAGACCGCCGGCATTTTTGAACTCTCGAAGAAATGCTTTCAAGCCAGGTTTTCCCATGCCGTATTTATCGGGATGTGCCAATACAGCAATACCACCGGCTTTATTAATCCAATTAACCGCGTAGGACATATATTCCCATCCGGGGTTTATGTAGTATTTGCCATGTAGGCTTAAGTGTTTGTAAGCTTCAGAGTAGGACTCGCAGTGGTTGTTCTCTACTAAAAAGCGGGCGAAGTTAGGGCGGCCGGGAACAGCATCTCCGGCAAACTTGAGGATCTGCTTATTTGTATCGTTAATATTATCTTTTTCCAGGATCTCTATAGTTTTTTCGTATCGACTCCAACGGGCATCTTGCTGGTTTTTCAAACCATTGAATAATGTGGCATTTTCTGGGTCAAAATTTAAACCGACTATATGAATATTGTAGTCACGCCACTGGGTCGAGAGTTCCACTCCGGTAATGAAAGAAAGGCTAAGCTCATGAGCTTTAGCTTCGGCTGCAGAAAGTCCGGAAATGGTGTCATGGTCAGTTAAGGAGAAATAGTCTACACCTTTATCTTTAGCACGGGTGACCAGATCTGCAGGAGAGAGTTGGCCATCGGAAGAGGTTGAGTGTGAGTGTAGATCGTAAATCACAGTTTACTCAAGTAATTGATTGGACTTTTTGGCGTCCTTTTTTTCCTGGCGGCGCCTTTGAAAAAAAGATTGGATAATTTCGAGACTTTCTAGTTCCATGAAGCCACCTTTGATTTCAAAGTTGTGAAGAAGACCTTCTTGGCTATGTATATTGAATGCACCACCGCAGCCACCGGCATTTGTATCGTGTAAACCGAAAACAACCTTTTCAATTCTCGAGTTCATAATGGCTCCAGCACACATTGGGCAAGGCTCTTTAGTGACGTACATAGTGGCGCCGTTCAATCGCCAGTTGTTAAGTTTTGAAGAGGCCTGGGTGATGGCTAGAATTTCGGCATGGGCAGTAGCATCATTTAATGTTTCAACCTGGTTGTAGGCGCGTCCAATGACTTCTCCATCTTTGACGATTACAGCGCCTATGGGAACTTCATCTGCAGCATCGGCTTGTCTGGCTTGGCGCAGGGCCTGGTTCATATAATATTCGTCACTTCGGAAATCAAGCACGCTTTACAATCCTTCCTTTATCGAGTTGTATTACATCTGAAGCATGTTGCTTTAAACTTAAATCATGAGTGACCATAACAATGGTTTTATTTTTCTCTTCATTCAAATCTTTAAATAGTTTAATGATAACTTCTGAGGTCTTGGGGTCGAGGTTACCAGTCGGTTCATCAGCTAAAATGACATCCGGATTATTAATTAAAGAACGGGCAATAGCAATTCGCTGCTGTTCTCCACCAGAAAGCTCCGTTGGTTTATGTGTTGCTCGTTGAGACATATTTACCATCTCTAGTAGTTCCAGGGCTCTTTGCTTTACCGATTTTCCTCCGCGCTGGAAGAGGCCAGGCAACATGACGTTTTCCAGAGCATTTAATTCAGGGAGTAAGTTAAAGCTTTGGAAGACAAAGCCAACGCCATTTCGTCTAATCTTTGAAGCCGCAAAAGTGCCGGCATTCCCCAGGTCTTTTCCATCGAAAAAAATTTTACCATTATCGGGTTTATCAAGAGCGCCGAGCATTTGCAATAAAGTGGTTTTCCCGGAGCCACTGGCTCCGATGAGCATTGTCCAGCTGTTTTTAGGGACTGCAAATGAAACATCATCGAGGACCTTAAGCGGTCCGTGCTCGGTCTTGTAAGTTTTACTAATATTTTGAACGTCGATTATTTTCATCTAATTTCCACTTTGTAAAGCTTTAACAGGGTTGATACTGGCGGCAATTATGGCTGGAATCAATGCAGACAATAAACATATGCTGACAGAACCCCATAAAATGAGTCTTATGTCTGTAGGATCCTGTAGCACGGGGACTTGTTGTAAAAGACTCATTCCTTCATAATAACGGCCCAAAAAGGAGGCTATAGCAGCTCGATATTTTAGAACAGTCAATCCAAGTATAAACCCCAGACCAGTTCCAAGAATACCTATGAAAAAGCCTTGGCCCATAAAAATTAAAATGATTGAACCCGGAGTTACTCCGGTAGCTTTGAGGATGCCTATGTCCTTGGTTTTTTGAATGATTAATGAAAAAATACAAGCACCAATTGCAACTCCAGCAGCCAGCATGATGAGAAAGGATACAAAGGTCATCTGTAGTTTTTCCTGTTTGACCCTTTTGTAAAAGCCATCGTAGGCGTCTTGCCAGCTTGTGAATTCAAAGTTTTTAAGTAGGGGGTCACCTTCAAATTGCGTAATAATGTCCGGCGCCGCATCAGGTTCTTGCAGTTTCATTTCTATATTTAAGGCTTGTCCCCAATCAAGAGATAACAGCTCATTCGCAGTGTCCTGATGCATGATGATCAGGCTTTGGTCAAATCTTCTTTGTCTAACACTGTAGTAGCCGACAATCTTAAAGGTTTTTGAAGAGCTGACATTAAATCTCTTCATGCTGCCACTTTTTTGGCTTTTGAGCATAGCTTTATATTTTGCGGGAGAGTGGAGGGTCACTACGTCACCGATCTGCAGGTTGTAATTCATGGCAGTAGATGTGCCTAAGATTATTTCATCGGGTTTGAGTTTATAATCTTTTTTAACGATCTGGCCAAAAATATTTTTTAAAATGCTGTAGGATTGATCTTTAAATGGATAGATACCTTTAGCGAGGAATGGGTGGATATTTTTATCTTTTTGAAGGAAAACTTTTAAAGGTGTAACCGGACTTGAGAGAATGTCATATTTACTTTTGAGATGATCCATAATTTCATCTGCATCGGCAAATGGTGTTTTACTTTCAATCACTACGTGAGGCGTGGAATTTTTGACGGCTTCGATCAATTGACTGGGCATGCCATTCATTATAGAAGTAACAACGATCAGTACTGTTACCCCTAAAACAGGTCCTAGTAGAGAGATGTAAGTTAGTAGTGTAATGAGTGACTTTTGAGGCTTTAGGTACCTACAAGCTAGAAAGAATTCTCCTTTAAGTGGCATCGTTACCCCTGACTCTGTAAGGCTTTTACAGGATTTACGCAAGCCGCTATCATTGCTGGGATTGACGAGCCTAATGTACATATGATGACTGTACTGAACATGATTGTTAATATGTCAACGGGATTGTAGTGCACTGGCACATAGTTCAGTTTATAGAGAGTTGCATCCCAGAAACCGAATAAGGCAGCAACTTCATTTCTGAAAATTAAGGTTATCACGCCTCCAATCAAGCCGAGAACAGTTCCAAGTAAGCCGAGGATTCCACCTTGACAGATAAAAATAAATATGATCGAAGCAGGAGAAACTCCGGTGGCTTTCAGTATGCCAATTTCACGGGTCTTTTGAATGACGGTTGAGAACAGACAGGCAGCAACACCTATTGCTGCTCCAATGACAATGAAAAACAGGACAAACATCATGAGAGCTTTTTGCCTATTGATCCATTGGTAGAGGTGTTTGATATTATGCTGGCGCTGCCAGGGAGTGATTCGAAAGTTGCTTAGTTGTGGATCTTCGTGCATCTTATCGGAAATCTG
This sequence comes from Lentisphaerales bacterium, assembly GCA_022446985.1. GTDB lineage: Bacteria > Verrucomicrobiota > Lentisphaeria > Lentisphaerales > Lentisphaeraceae > JAKVBD01. The sequence continues at coordinate 1,323 of JAKVBD010000052.1, read as the reverse complement.
CTCGGCCTTGTTCAGTTCAGGAATAGAAAGCTCAATGTTTTGGCATTCGTCACTTTGTAAATCCATCAGGCGGTTTGCGGCGTGTAAGTGAGAGACGATAAAGTGGTTGTCCACTTGTGGTAGCCCACTGGAAAATAGATTGACGATTCTGTACTCTGCAGATGTCTCTTCGTTGACATTATTGACTTCCTGACTAAGCATCAGGTTTTTATATTTTTCCGGAGAATGCAGCAAGACTTTGTCGCCGATTTTTAGTGCCATCATATCCGCTAGTGATTGACTGATGATAATTTCATTGGGCTTTAGTGAGTAGTTGTTTGAAGGGGCTTTATTAATCAGCATATTTTTGAGTTGACTGACTTCAGCGTCTTTTTCTGGCAAAATGCCTTTAGCAACAAGGACTTCGCTGTTGCCATTTTCTTTCTGAAGAAGAACCGGGCAAAGAGTCACAGGACTAGCGTGAGCTTGAAAGTTTGATTCAATATGTGATGTAAGAGCATTGTGACTTTGTAGAGGTCCTGAGTCAGAGACCGTGATGTGGGCATTGTAAGCGACAAGCTTCTTTTCCAGCTCTTTGGGCATGCCATTCATTACAGAAATGACAACAACTAGAATACCAACACCAAGTATTGGGCCCAGTAGAGAAACGTAGGTGAGTAGACTAATTGTCGATTTCTGTGGCTTTAAATATCGCCAGGCTAGGAACAATTCTCCCTTCAAAACAGTCTACATCCTTATCAATATATTTCAGGGCAATTATAGCAGTACAATATTGGATTCCAATGCCCTGGTTGAGTTTCATGAAATTTTTGTCTATAAATATTAATTATAAGCGTGTAAAAAAGTGATAAATTTGAAATTTATTATAAATTTGATTTAATAAACAATGTTTGGGTACGTTCACTAAGGGGAATTCTTATAGTCCTGGGAACCATTTCCCGAAATTGATGTTTCAATTTAGTTGTAGTAAACTTTAACAGAATAAGGGAGCTAAATGCCTCTTTACAGATTCAAAGCAGCCGATCGTTCTGGAGCAGTCACCGAGACTGTTATAGAAGGAGAGTCACAAGCAGATGCCGTTCGCAGGTTGAAAATGCGCCGGTTAACTCCTGTTGACTTCCTCGGCGAAGGTGAAGGAAGTGGCTCTCGCAAAAAGCTCATTGGCGGTTCAAGGTTTAATGTCACTGAGTTTACGGACAGACTTGTACCTTTATTGGATGCCGGAATTCCTCTGGAAAAGTCTTTGGCTATTATCGAAGAGACCATGGAAAGAGAGGCCGATGTGGCTTTCATAAGGGATATGCGTCAGGGCTTGCATGAAGG
>JAKVBD010000051.1 GCA_022446985.1 Lentisphaerales bacterium | reverse complement strand
GCAAAAAGAATTAACCCGATAATCCAACGACGGCTAATTGAGGTAGAGTCTGTGATCAACTTCTTCAAGTGTCAGAGGCTCTGTAAAAATTTCTTGCGGCTTGATATTGTAGTGCTTAGCTAAAAACTTCAGTATTCTCTCTAGTACTTTAATAAAGTTCGAAGTACTGAAATTTAGTGTCTTTACGACTGCTATTTATAAACCTTTTTAAACTTATCAATCCCCTCCTCAACGAGATAGTAGTAACAAGGCATAAAGAAGAGTGTGTAGACGGTTACGCTAAGAAGTCCAAATGAGATAGTGACGCCAATTGGAATGAGGAATTGGGCCTGAAAGCTCTTTTCGGAGAGAAGCGGTAAGAGACTGGCAAAGGTTGTTATGGAAGTCAAAAGAATGGGCCTTATGCGGCTTTTGGCACCGTTTAAACAGGCATCGTGAATCGAATAGCCATTTCTTCTTAGCCGGTTAATGGCATCCACCAAAACAACCGAGTCATTGACGACTATACCCGAAAGACCAATCATGCCGATTACTGAAAGGATAGTCCAGTCGATATCGATAATCACATGACCTATGGCTGCTCCGACGAAACCAAAAGGAATCATTGAAAGGACCATAAAAGACTGAACATATGACCTAAAGAGTAAAGCCACCAGGATAAGCATAACTATAAGGGCCAGAGGAAAGGCACGCGCCATAGAATCATTGGTTTTTGTACGCTCGATTTTTTGTCCCGCAAGCTTGATTTTGATTCCCGGCATTGAAGCTTCGAGACCAGGTAAGAAGCCTTCTTTAAACCGACTCTGAATCTCTTCGGCATTTGCTCTTGCTTCATCGACATCGGCCACTATCTCCATTTGCCTGCGGCGGTCTTCTCTGACAATTTTAGATATACCAGGCTTTACTTGATATGTTGCCACTTCCTCTATGGAAACTAACGAGCTATCCGGCAATTTTATATACAGATCATTGATATCTGAAAAATTTGCACGGTGCTTAACGTCATAACGCAACCAAAGTTCAACTGAATCTTTGCCACGCTGTAATTCTAAAACTTCGATGCCATAAAAAGCCTCTCTAACCTGGCGGGCGACATCTATTCTCGTCAGTCCCAAAGCTTTGCCTTTCTCTGTAACATCGAGAACAATTTCATCTTTTCCAGAATAACGGAGAACTTGTATGTCATGAACACCCTTCTCTTTTTTTAGGGCATCGCGCACCATATTTGTCGCCAAATTTAACTGATCCATATCGCGCCCAGTCACCTGGAAAGTTAATGCTGCTCCGAAGGGGTGGCCTCCATAACGCTCAAAAGCTATATTTCTGGCACCGGAAATCTTGCCAGTCTGCTGTCTCCAAGCGGCCAATATGGCGTAAGCCGTAAGTACGGTCTCTTTTTCGACACCATCTCGCCCTTTAAGGCTGACTGTGATATCCTTCCTTTCTTCTCCACGCATCAATTGTAAAGCTACTTTGCCAAACTCAGAGCTCTGCTCGCCTCCGCTACCACCGGTAGTCATCCAGACTTTACGGACGATAGACTTGCCATTCAACTCTTTTTCAAAGCGTTTATTCAGATCTATAGCAGCCTGACGAATCTCAGCAAGAACTTCTTTAGTTTTCTCTAAAGATGTTCCTGGCTCCATCTCCAACTTTGAAACCACGAAGTCTGAATCAATCTTTGGAAAGAATGAAAATTGCAAATGGCCACCTTTCATTAAACCAAAGGTAAATACCAAAAGACAGAGTCCTGCGACAAAACAAATAACGGGATAATCAAGACATCTTTTAATCGGTCTGAAGATTAGGCTGAACATCACGTAATCAAGAAATTTATTTATGTGATGACGTACTGAGAAACGGGATTTCACATTTTTCTTTTTAGTCTCAAGAGCGTGCTTTAAGTGAGCTGGCAGGATTAGCACAGACTCGACTAGACTCAAAAGAAGACAAGTGATGACGATGGCCGCCATATGCCAGATAAATTTACCAAAACTACCGATGATGTAAAAGAATGGTATAAAAGCGACTACTGTTGTTAGTATACTGACAAAGACTGCTGGCAGCACCTGCATAGTCCCTTCAATAGCAGCATCGCGAGCACTCATACCCTCTTCGCGTTTCTCAAAGATATTTTCACCGATAACGATGGCATCGTCAACTAATATACCCGAAACCAAAATCATCCCGAAAAGCGAAACCAGGTTAATAGTCACCGGGGTAAAAATTATGATTATGAAACTGGCAAGGAAAGCAAAAGGCAGCCCCATTGACACCCAGAAAGCCAACTTAACATTTAAGAATAAGCCAAGACAGATAAGAATAAGGATAAGTCCAAAGATTCCATTTTTGGTCAGCAGTTCAATCCTGTCCGACAAGCTTTTGGTTCCATCGCGCCAATTATCAATGTTTATGGAATCTGGCAACGCCGGACGAATTTCGTTTATATAATCAAAGGTCTTATTGCGAATTTCCAGAATGTCTTCTTCCGGAGTTTTAGTGATATCCAGACTGACGGCATTTTTACTATCAATACCAAACTGCAGCCAATTAGGGTTTTCATCCCAGGCTTCTTCTATATTTGAAATATCTTTAAGTAAAACAGCAGAACCATTCTGATTGTTTTTGACAATGATTCCACCAAGGTCTCTGGCCCAATAAGCCCGACCATAAAGTCTTAAGCGAAATTCATAATCATCAGTTTTTAAGCGACCCGCAGAGATATTTAAGTTGTGACTGCGAATCTTATCCGCCACTTCCCGCATAGACAAATTGTAGCGCCTCAAAGCCTGCTGATCTGCTTTGACATTGATTGTCCTGGCCGGAACTCCAGATACAGAAACTTGTGATATGCCATCTATGCTCAAAAGACCATCGCGAATTTCTTCCGCCTTTTCTTTGAGAACGACGTAGTCCTGATCGCCATAGATAATGATCGAAGTCACAAGGCGACGCTTAGTTTGAAGATTTGTCCTTGGCCTTTCTATGCCGTCGGGAAAAGTATTGATCTGCTCAACGGCATCGCGAATATCTCGAAAAGCCAGATCCTGATCATAACCATGCTGAATCTCTATGTGAACTTGACCAAAATTTTCGAAAGCATTGCTGGTGACTTTATCAATTCCCTGAATAGCATCGACCGCTTCTTCCACAGGCATGAGAATACCTTCTTCCACTTCAAGTGGACTGGCTCCGGGAAAAGCGACATTTACAAAGACAACATCCGGTTCCGTTTCCGGAAAACTTTCCTTGTTAAGATTAGTGGCTGCCAAGAATCCAAAAAGTGCAGCAAAAACAATGAGAGTGTTGCCATAAATTGGGTTATCTATAAAAAATGCGACTAGACGCCTCATCTACTTTTCCTTCGATGAGTTTACCAAAGTTCCCTCTGGCAGATCATTAAGCCGAGTGGTAATAACCTCTGATCCAGCCGGAAGACCTTTAGATATGTATACCTTCCCTTGGTCGACCAGGATGACTTCAACGGGTGTTATCTTCAGCTTGCCATCGACAACAAGATAAACAGACTGACGATCGTTTCTTAAAGCGCTTTCAGGCAAGATAGAAATCTCATCAAGCTCCTGACCTTTTACCTCAAGTGAAATTAATTCACCGGCTTTGAGCTTTTGCCCCTTTACTTCAAAAATGAGGTAATCTGCCTGAATATTTTTCTCAAGCTCTCCAAGAAAGCGGAAATCTTTATATTCTTGGCCATTTAACTCCACAGATGTAATACTACCAAGTGTGGCTTGTTCTGTAACACCAATATTCACCCATACTTCGTACCAAAGAGGATCAACGAGCTCACAAACGAGCTCTCCTTTTCGCAAGTAATCACCTTCACTGACAACCTGGCCGATAATCCTTGCAGAAAATGGCGCTTTAACTAATGAATCCTTGAGATCTTTTTCAACCAAAGACACAGCAGCTTCGATACTTTTTATACGAGCCTTTGAAACTTCTTGCCTTTGTGGAATTAATTTCAAGCGACTGAGTAATTGCTGGTGTGTTGCTTGAGCACGAATAAGTTGCTGTTTAAAAGTACTAAGGGTCAATTTACTGGCATTGCTATTCTCCACCAGTCTTTCATGTCTCTCAACATCTTCTTGAGCTAAAGCGACATTCGCTGCGGCCAGCTTTATTTCAGACTTTAGAGTAGTTTCTTCTACTTCCAATTGTGAAAGTTCTGCCCGATTGGCCAATAATGTAGCACTCAGCTCTGCTTTCTTTTGTAAAATCCGCTCTGAATCTATCTCAACCAGAACCTCGCCTTTCTGAATGTTATAGCCAGGACGCAACTTACTATTCATTTTTAAGACACGGCCCTCGACTTCCGACTTTAAATATATGTGGCGTCTATAACGAACTTCCCCCCAAAGGTTCATATTCACTGTGCTTGAAGTCTTAGAACTAATGATACTTTTTACCGAAATCCCCAGTTGCTTTACTTTAACTTTGGGCTTTTCAGGTTTGACGCTGATTTTAGAATAAATGAATGCGGTGAGTCCTATTAGCACTATCGATGCTAAAGAGTTGATGATTATTTTCACAAAGGTCTCAAATTTGTTTTTTCTTCTCATTAAAAATTAACATAGTTTTGATTCCATAATAGAGAAGTTGTTGCATTTTATGAGTGAAAAAATTGAACTTACAATTTTGTAATAATTTTTTCTCAGGAGAAAGATTTATGTAATAAAATTGCATGGATGACTTTAAAAGCTAACAACTTACTGTAATTATTGGGCGTAATGCTATAAGGAATATATATGAATCTTCAAGATTTTAGAAAAACAAAAATTGTTGCTACTCTAGGACCTGCATCCCTCGATAAGGTTAAAGAACTTATCATCGCAGGTGTAAATGTTTTCAGACTAAACTTCTCTCACGGTACTCAAGACATCCACGCGGCGAACATCGCTAAAATCCGTGAGTTTGCAAAAGAACTTGATACAAACATCGCAATTCTTGCTGACCTACAGGGTCCAAAAATCCGTTGTGGTATGGTTAAAGAGCCTGGTATCCTACTGGAAGTTGGTCAGGATTTCATCATTTCTACTGAAGATTGTCTAGGTGAAGGCAGCCGAGTTTCTACAATCTATACTCCACTTTCTGACGAAGTTAAACCTGGTAACAGAATCCTTCTTGACGACGGTCTTCTTGAACTTGAAGTTGTTGAAATAAAAGGTAAGGACGTTCACACTAAAGTTATCGTTGGTGGTAAACTTACTTCTAGAAAAGGTATCAACCTTCCTAACGTTGACATCAAAGCTCCAGCGCTTACTGAAAAAGACACAGAAGACTTAAAATTCATCCTTACTCAGGATGTTGACTATGTTGCTCTTTCTTTCGTAAGAAAGGCTGAAGACCTTGATTTAGTACACCAAATCATGGATGACGCTGGTCGTCACTTAAAAGTAATTTCAAAAATCGAGAAGCCTGAAGCGCTTGTTGAGATCGATGCCATCATCGAAAAATCTGACGGTCTAATGGTTGCTCGTGGTGACCTTGGTGTTGAGATCCCGGCTGAGCAGGTTCCAACTGAGCAGAAGAGAATGATCGAGAAGTGTAACAAAGTCGGTAAGCCGGTAATTGTTGCAACTCAGATGCTTGACTCAATGATACGCAACCCAAGACCAACTAGAGCTGAAGCAAGTGACGTAGCAAATGCTGTTCTTGACGGTGCTTCTGCAGTTATGCTTTCTGGTGAAAGTGCAAGTGGCAGCTACCCGATTCAGTCTGTTGAATTCATGGCTAAGATCATCAAAAATGCTGAAGTAAACTTCTTCACAGAGTCTGGTCTTAAGAGAGGTCAAATCGACTATAACATCGATACAGATGTTGAAGGTATCACTTACTCTACAGTTAACCTTTCAGACATGCTTGGAGCTAAACTTATCGTTTGTGTAACTGACTCTGGTAGTACAGTAAGACAAACTGCACGTTACAGACCACTCCCTCCAATCATCGCAGTTTCAGATACAGAAAACCCTGTTACACGTGAACTTTCACTGGCATGGGGTGTAAATGTTCTCCCTGTAGAAGATCTAGCTCACACAGATGAGTGTTTCTTAAGAATTGAGAACAAGATCAAAGAACTTGATTACCTAAATGACGGCGATCTGGTTATCATTACTGCTGGTCTTCCACTACTTAAGAAGACTACTACTAACATGATCAAAGTTTACAGAGTTGACAGAAACGAACGCAACATGTTCCTCTAATCAACAGCTCTAAATAAAGCTTTAAAAGCCGGTTGAAGATTTGTTCTTCAACTGGCTTTTTGGTATTTTAAAAATATCACTAACCATTTATTGCCAAGCACAAAAGATTCGAATTTTTGCCATTTTTTTTGCCATTCTAAGCTCTTGAAGATAAATTAGTACTATGAATGCATAAAATGAGGGTACGTTCGATGGCACAATATAAGTCTCTTCTTGTGGCGACCGATTTCCGTGAAGGCAGTTCAGAGCTCTGCCGTGAAGCAATCCTAATCGCCAAGAACCTGCAATCTGAAGTCACGCTGATTCACGCAGTGGAGTATCTCCCCTACTATCCCTATTATCCCTACGATGCAGAAAAAGTCCACAACGATCTTTTAGAGGAACTGACGGGTAAGCTGAATGAAGTCAAAAACGAATTCATGAAAGCCGGTGTTATTGTCAATGATCACATCATTGAAGAAGGCAATGCTTACGATGTAATCTGTAAAACAGCAGACAAAATCGATGCCTGTGGCATAATTATCGGAGTTGGAGAACACCACCTACTTGAAAAGCTCATTGGTTCTACGGCCAGTAAAGTTCACCATTTGGCAAAACAAGCTGTCTTCCTGATTAATCCGAATGCCCATATTGATGGTATTAAGAAAATAGTCTGCGCCTATGACTTTTCTGAAAATGCCGAAAAGGCTCTCGTAAATGCCATGCACCTTGCGGAGAACCACAAGGCTCATTTAGACATCATCCATGTTATTCACGAGCACTTTTACTTTAACCCTATAACACCGATTGCAGATCCTGCTTCGCCTATATACCAGGACCACCAGAATGAAATTAAAAATGCCGCTCAAACTGTAGAAGATCACCTACATGATGTCATCGAGAAAAACCACATTCTCGGAGTTGAGTACGATACTTACATCACCGAAGGCGACCCAGTTATAGAAATCCTCACACATATCGAAGAGCGCAGTAGTGATTTACTGGTAATCGGCGACAGTTGCCACAGTAAACTCGTGCGCTTCATGCTTGGCAGTAACAGCGAGAAACTGATCCGTAAAGCTCCCTGTAGCGTTATGACTGTTCGATGCAGTAAAGATAAAATACACTAAAGAGTCTCTTGAAATAACTCAATAACTCTTCTGGCCATTTTAGTATCAGTAAATTCTTCTTTTGCCGATGCTTCTGCCTTGTCTGCGTTGCCTTTATAATGCTCGTAATCTTCAAGACATTCTTTAATCTTCTCAGCTAAAGAAAGGTGATCCCCAGTCTTATAAAGCAATCCCGTCTTCAGCTTTTCCAGTAATTCAGGAAATGCCGCAGAGTCAGGCTGAATCATTGGCAAACCACTGGCCGCAGCTTCAAGTATGTAAAGTCCAAAAGACTCGCCATACTCTGCAGGTGTTGAAAAGATGGTAAGAGAAGATAAATAATTGACCTTTTCTTCTGCTGTTAAATTATAGATGAATTCAACATCATCCAAATAACCGGCCATTTTTAGCTTGTGCTGAACTGCTCCAAGAAACTCTTCATCACTTTTAAGCTTACTGCCCGCCAACTTTAATTTTAAGTTTGGAATCAAGTTCTGTTCGCGAATGTGTATATAAGCATCCGTTAAAATATCGACTCCTTTTTCAGGAATCAAACGGGCCAGCATACCCAACACAGGCTCTTTAATTGACCTTTCACCTTTTTGAAATGGCGATAAATCCAAGCCATTATAAACGGCTTCGACCTTTTCCTCAGGAAGCCCCAGTCGCTGTTGCATGACTTTTCCATAGTACTTACTGACAGGCAAAAATAGATCAACTGACTGGCAATGCTTTTTTAACAAGGCCCAGGCCTCTCTAGAGTACTCACTTGGTAAAGAATCTAAAAAAGTGTCTTCCCCCTGTAAAGTCACGACAATCTTACAATCTATCTTCTCTTTCAAAAGAGGAATGAGACCTGCCAAAAGGACATTCGAAATCATAATAATATCCGGCTTTTCTTTACCTGATAAAAACTCGGCTAAATGCTCAATTTCCTTTTTCTGAAATCCATCTGCACCTTTCAAAGTCGAAACAGTTATAGCTCCAAGATCATGAGCTGAGGTCATACCGGCATTTACAGAAACCTTGCGAAGTAACAAAGGATGATCAAAGATACGATCCATCCACTTGGGGATTTTCCTAAAAAGCTTCGATTTCTGCTGAAGGTAAGCATTTACACCCCCCAAAAATACCGGAACTCCTGAACTCGAGTCTTTACCATCGTGAACAAACGGCAAATAGAGTGGAACCATGAGAACATCGTGACCAAGTTCACGCATTGCCAATACAAGTGAATTATCCCGAATACAAGAGCCGCAGTGAAAACTGCCAGTCCCTGGAGTCAGTGAGACGATTTTCATAGTCTAGCTCAACTGAGCTTCTTCTCTGGAAGGTTTGGGTAAGCCATGCTCAAGAGGAGCCGGGATGTCAGCAAAATCACGCATAGCCCTGAAGAGCTCTTCAAGATCACGATAAACATTGCCAATCAAGCAATCCGTTAAATCTGAATGGAGATGAGGATATTTCTTAATGAACTTCCCGAAACTAAAGTCTTGATCATAGAAAGCATATACTAAGGCCCGCATAGCCTCTAAACCATTGCGGAAGCTCTTACTATAATCTTCAAATGAATGGGCTCTAAGATCATCCTTCCTAAAAGCTTCCACTACACTTTCACCTGCGAGGACACCACTGTACAGTGCTAGAAAAACTCCAGATGAAAAGACTGGATCGAGGAAAGCAAAAGCGTCACCTACTAAAAGAAGGTTGTCTTCTGCACAGTATTTTGAACGATAAGAAAATTCACTGGTTACTTTGTGATCAACGACAACTTCTCCCGTTGAAAGGTGATCTTTAATCCAGACATTTTTCTCAACTTCTCTATCAAATATCTTTTTAAGGTCCCGACCATCATTAAATAAATAATCTTTTTCAGCGACAACCCCTACTGACACCATGTCGTCATGTAAGGGGATATACCAGAACCAGCCTTTTTCTTCGACATAAGCAACTGTAGTGGCTCCTTCGTCGATTCCCTCATCTCTTTTGGCCCCCTTATAGTAGGTCCAAATAGCCATCTTTTTGAGTTTCTTGTCAGTGATACGCCACTTATTTTTACTCATGGTCATGGTATCTTTACCAGTGCAATCCAAAAACATTCTTGCGGAAAAAGTAGATTCGCCATTGTCTGATGAAACTTTCACTGCCTCAGGCTTTCCATCCTCAGAACGAATAAGTTTTTTGACTGTTGTCCCTTCAAGGAATTCTGCACCGACTTCCACGGCGTTATCGCGCATCATTATATCAAACTGTGAACGATTTACCTGCCAGGTGTTTGCCGCTTCATGATTCATGTGCTTCATGAAGTAGAACGGTGCCGACAACTTTCCGTCTTGAGTAACGAATTGAACACTTTGCTTAGATTGAAAATGCGAACTTTGCATCTTCTCAATCATACCCAGTCTTTTCAAAGGATAGTAACAATAAGGAATGAGAGATTCACCGACGCGGTATCTAGGAAAAGTTTCTTTTTCAATGACCAGAGTTTTATAGCCTTCTTCGGCTAAAATTCGGGCGGCAGATGAGCCCGAAGGTCCACCTCCCATTATAATAACATCGTAATCTTTGTTCACCGCTGTCTCCAAAGGCAATATCTCTACTATTTCTGCGATAGGTTTTCTTTCTGGAGAATATAAAGTATTTCTGCGACCATACAATATTGAGCCTTTAGCAACTGCCAGTTTCTCATCTATGAAACTGCCGGCTTTAATCTCAAAGTAACCAGAAGGCTCACTGCTATGCTCCACTTCACAATCAGCCAGAATTCCACCAAGTGGCTCCTTTTCCTCCAAAACTTTGCGGGCAGCTTCAGCTGGCAGTAAACTGAGATTGATTTTAATTCCGCCGTAAAGTAGCGCTCGATTGCTCTCTTTACTGCGCAGCAAAACCTCGCGGTAGTACATATTTTCATTTTGCCAGGACTTTAACGCTTCTATGCGAATCTGAGATTTGTGAAAGCTGCAAAGTGTAGGAGTCATATCTCGCTGATGAACTAGTAAGCCTCTGTAGGGCTGCGGCATCTGAGTTCCGGCAAGTGGCATAAGTTCAGGTAAAACACGATCATTGCGACCATAGATTTCATTCAGCGGATACTCTATTGACATTTATGCATACCTCTTATTTTGGTGTGCTTCGAGATAAAACCTTTTGATCAAACCATCAACTTGCAGTAAAGCCTCTCGTGTCAGTTTTATGGCATCCCCATCACGAGTCATAAAACCTTCATTTTCGAGAGATTTATACTGCTCATTGAACTTACTGTAAATATTGACATCGAACTTATTATTGAAGTAGGATTGACTGATCTCTCCCTTCTTAAGCTGAAGAATCATTTCACGGATCAGGCGTTCATCATGTGTCGGAGTTAAACCGCGAAATACTGGAAGCTTGTCTTGCTCAACACATTCCATGTAAGGCTCAAAGTTGTGCATATTCTGATAGTGGACACCATTTATATGTCCGAAAGAAGATACACCAAGGCCAATCAAATCCGCCCCGGCCCAAAGTGAGTCGCGATAAACAAATTTGGTCTTTTGCTTACTCTTCACCATGGTATAAGCACTGCCTACTTCATATCCATGCTCGGCCAGCTCGTTAAAAGCATAATTAACCCAGTCACGTTTGGTTTGCCAATCTGCCACAGGAGCGGTTACTTTGCCCTCTTCCTTCATTCGCTTGTAAATGCCGGTATTGTAAGGTATTTCCATTTGGTAAATCGTGACACAATCCGGGTCCAGTTCGATGGTCTTGCGAATGTTATATTGCCAGTTTTCCCAGGTTTCGTTGATCATACCGGCAATCAAATCAATATTGATCTGATTAAAACCAACCTCACGAGCGAACTCATAAGCCCGGTAAATTTCCTTAGACAAATGAGCCCGACCATTAACTTCTAGAATTTCATCGGTGAAGTTTTCGACACCAAAACTCAAACGGGTAACGCCAAAATCTTTAAGAGCCTGAAGCTTTTTGGGGTTTACTGTACTTGGTTCACACTCGAAAGTGACTTCTTCCATGTCGTCCCAGGAAAGAATATTGTGAATTTCTTTACGCAGAACTTCGAGCTGGGAAATAGAAAGGTATGAAGGCGTGCCGCCTCCCATATAGAGAAACTGTGGCTTACGTCCAGCAAGGAATGGTTTTTGAGAATAAGTTTTTAACTCCTGCAGAACAGCATCGACATAGGCTCGAATTTCTTTCGCTTCTTTGTCCGTATAAACTCTGAAGTAGCAGAAGTGGCATCGCTTGCGACAAAAAGGAACATGAATATATATACCTAAAGGAGTTCCCGGAACAGGTGGACTATTGATCGCCTCATGTGCTTCGGTAACTTTATCTTCTGACCAAAAGGAATAAGGCGGGTAATTTGATACGAAGTAATTGCCAACCGTTGTCTTTTCTGTTTCTGCCTGAGCCATGTCTTATCCTGTAAAAAATTATATGTGCAGCTTCTGTATAGACTATAGATTGACTTCGAGCTGCAAACTTATACTAATTCTACTTCGAACTGACATATCTCACAAAATTTAATACACAAAAAAATGTCAAATTCATTGAGCTGAGACACCGCTTTTTTAAATTTGTGCGAATAAACCTGAAAGAAATAGACAATAAAAAAGCCCCCGGTCTAAAATCCAGAGGCTTTAACTCAATCTAATTTATCGGTAACTTACAGGTTAAAGAGCTTCTTCCAGCTCTTCCAGTTCTATGTCATACTCTGACATTTCATAGTTAATATTAAGGATTTCGACCTCCAATTCGCCCAAATGACGTGAATTGTGACGTTTTTTACGTCCATACTTTTTGCTCAATTGCTTCTCAAGGCGGTCCGCGGCCTGGTGAACTGCTTCATACAGATTGTTCACGTGGTCTGACTCAGCCTCAAGATTTATCCCTTTTCCGTGTAGGACAATTTCTGCATGACACCCATGTTTGGTTCTGTCCATGACCACTTCAGCTTTCGTCAGTTTTGGAAACTTTGAAGACATTCGACCTAATAGATCCTCAGCTTCAGTTTTCATTGACGATGGAAATTTAGTCATGTGGCGGGCAGAAACGATTACGTCCATAGCATTCCCCTTGCGGTTATGATTAACACTTAAATGACCCTCAAAGTAACAGAAATTAATTAGAGTCACTCACTAATAATAACCGGTATGAAAAGTGAATAAAAGGGAAGCATAATGAATTCCACAACGACACAACATCGAACATAAACCACTAAAAATAAGTATACTTACAAAAAGTGTTAAAATATTAACTTTAAAATATTTCTAGTTTTTTTGGTTTTTTTGAAGATTTTCCACTTTCTCATCTGCTCCTAATAACGTCGCTAATTCTATCGGCTCAGGGGGCCCTGGGAATTTTGGCTTGAGTCTAAATAAAACATCTGCAAAAGCCCGTATTCTGGCAAGACTCTCTCTTAAACGATTAAAGTTCCGGGCAATGGTCGGAGCCGCCATGTATGCAACACCTTCTATGTCCATACTTCGCGCTAAAAATAAGGCTCGCGCAGCATGAAACTCCTGAGTAACGATGACCACATCCTTGACTCCAAATACATGCAGGGCTCGATAAACTGAATCATAAGTTCTAAAACCGGCATAATCGAGAGTCATTGCTTCTCGTGGTACACCACGCCTTACCAGCTCAGCACGAATCTCTTCTGGCTCGTTGTAAATTTGACGGCCATTGTCACCACTTATAAGAATATGCTTAACTTTGCCCTTAGAATAAAGTTCAAAAGCGGCATCGATTCTGTAATCCATAGCATAAGAACCGGGTCGGGCTCCTAGAAGTAAACAATAGTCCTTCTTAGGAACATTGGAAATTTCCGATATAAGAGATGTGCCTGCAGTTCGAATTATATAGTAGTTGATACTAACAGCAGCCGATACTGATATAATCAAAAATATGCAAAGAACCTTGTAAACTCTCAACCTTTTCGGACTTATCTGGATTTTCTCTTCAGGAATTTTGGGCATGCTTAATCTTTGGGAAAATCATTAATGGGAAGACGATATTTCCAGCAAACGCAATGAAATACATCAATTGCGGGCTGTGGTTAATCCAGCCAGTCTGCTGCTGTATAATCCAGGCCAGCAAAATAGTCAAAATAGCGAACAGTGGACCCGCTACTAAGGCCAACTTAAAACTATCGGCTTTAGGCTTGGCCAATTGTGCTCTTGCCCAATAACACATTGCAAAAATTGACGAAACAAAAAACGTTACGGCTGGATTATTAAACTCAGTATATATTACTGCACTGACTGAAATACTACATAATATCAGGTATAGAACCAGAACTTTTACGACTAACAAAATAACTTCCCTTCCTTGATGGCCTGAATAAGATCTTAAAAAGCAATTATTGCTTTTGACAGGGCTTTTTTAATATATATACTTACTGCATTGCAATTTTCAAAACCCCTAGAGCTAAGGTCATTTTAATGGAAATTAAAAAATTTAAAAAACTTCTAGTCGCCAACCGCAGCGAAATCGCTATTCGCGTCTGTCGTGCTGCTCACGAACTTGGCATTAGAACTGTCGCTATTTATTCCCACGAAGATAGATTTGCTCTTCACAGATTTAAAGCAGATGAAGCTTACCAGATTGGTGCAGGTAAAGAACCTGTCAAAGCTTACCTGGATATCGAAGGTATCATCAAGCTTGCTAAAGAAAAAGAAGTAGACGCAATCCACCCGGGTTACGGTTTCCTATCTGAAAATGCTGACTTCGCAAAAGCTTGTGCTGAAGCTGGTATAACTTTCATCGGTCCAGATGTTGAGATCCTGGGTAACCTTGGTGATAAGACTTCTGCTCGTACAATCGCTGAAAAAGCTGAAGTCCCAATTCTTTCTGGCTGTAATGAAGCTCTTAAAGACTACGCTGCTGCAAAAGAACTTTGCGAAGAACTCGGTTACCCGGTTATCGTTAAAGCTGCCCATGGTGGTGGTGGTCGTGGTATGCGCGTTGTTCACAGCGAAAAAGAACTTGAGAATAAATTCGGTGAAGCTCAGCGTGAATCTCTAACGGCTTTCGGTTCTGACGAGTGTTTCATTGAAAAATTCGTAGAAAAAGCCCGTCACATCGAGGTACAGATCCTTGGTGACAAACACGGCAATATTGTTCACCTGTTTGAAAGAGACTGTTCTCTTCAGCGCCGTCACCAGAAAGTTATCGAGATTGCACCTGCACAAAACCTTAAAGAAGACGTTCGTCAGGGTCTTTGTGATGCTGCTGTTAAAATCTGTAAATCTGTAGACTACAGCAACGCCGGTACAGTTGAATTCTTGATGGATACTAAGACTGACAAGTTCTACTTTATCGAAATCAACCCTCGTATTCAGGTTGAGCATACAGTAACAGAAGTTGTTACAGGTTTCGACCTTGTTAAGCGTCAGATCCTTGTTGCCCAGGGTCACTCTCTTGATTCAAAAGAAATCGGCATTCCTTCACAAGACACTGTTCAACTGAAAAGTGTTGCTTTCCAGTGTCGCGTTACGACTGAAGATCCATCAAACAACTTCATCCCTGACTACGGACGCATTGAGCACTACCGTTCTGCAGGTGGTATGGGTGTTCGTCTTGACGCAGGTACAGCTTTCTCTGGAGCCCTTGTCACTCCTTACTATGACTCAATGCTTGTTAAGGTAACAACTACTGGTATCGACTTCGAAGACGTTTCTAACCGTATGGACCGTGCTCTTGCAGAGTTCCGTATCCGCGGTGTCAAAACAAATATTCCATTCCTTACTAACCTGATCAATAAGCAGGACTTCCGTCAAGGTAAGTGTACGACTCGTTTCATCGATGAAACCCTGAGTTATTCCACTTCCCTAAACGCCGTGACCGTGCAACAAGAATGCTTCGCTACATGGGCGATGTTCTGGTAAATGGCCATCCACTGGTTAAGAAGCAACCGGAGACTATCTTCCGCCGCCCTGCTCCAGTTCCTGCGGTTGATAAATCTGTTGATGTTCCAGCCGGAACAAGAACAAGACTTCTAGAAGTTGGTCCGGCTCAGTTCGCTAAAGAAATCATGGCTGAGAAGAAACTTCTTCTTACAGATACAACTTTCCGTGACGCTCACCAGTCTCTACTTGCGACAAGAATGAGAACTGTTGATATGGTCAACATTACTGAAGCATATGCTCGTAATCACTCTGACTTCTTCTCTCTAGAAATGTGGGGCGGTGCGACATTCGATACTTCAATGAGATTCTTGAAAGAGTGTCCTTGGGACCGTCTTCGCCAGATGCGCGAAAAAGCTCCAAACATTCTATTCCAGATGCTTCTTCGTGCTTCAAACGGTGTTGGTTACACAAACTACCCGGATAACGTTGTTAAAGCTTTCATCAAACAAGCTGCTGAAAGCGGCATGGACATCTTCCGTGTTTTCGACTCACTTAACTGGGTGACAAACATGAAAGTTGCTATGGATGCCGTTCTTGAAACAGACGCGATCTGTGAAGCAACTGTTTGTTACACTGGTGACATTCTTGATCCTAAGCGTACTAAGTACACACTTGACTACTACGTGAAGATGGCCAAAGAGCTTGAAGCTCACGGTGCTCACATTCTAGCAATCAAAGATATGGCCGGTCTACTTAAGCCATACGCTGCTGAGCAACTTGTAGGTGCTCTTAAGTCTGAACTTAAGATTCCAATTCACCTTCACACTCATGATACTTCAGGCGGTCAGATTGCGACACTTATTAAAGCTGCTGAAGCTGGTGTTGACATAGTCGATGCCGCGATGGGCCCACTTTCAGGTTTAACTTCACAGGCTAACCTGAATACTCTAGTTGAAATGATGCGCTTCCAGGACAGAGACACAGGCATGGACTTCCACGCTCTAGGATCTCTATCTGCTTACTGGGAAGTTGTCAGAGAGTACTACTCTCCATTCGAGTCTATTCAGAAGTCCAGTACTGCTGAAGTTTACCACCACGAAATGCCTGGTGGTCAGTACACTAACTTATTCCAGCAGGCTAACTCCATGGGACTTGGTCACCGCTGGCACGAAATCACTCAGACATATGCTGAAGTTAACCAGCTGTTTGGTGACATCGTTAAAGTAACTCCTTCTTCTAAAGTTGTTGGTGACTTAACTCTATTCCTCGTAACTAACGATCTTAAAGCAAGAGACGTTATCGAAGGTTCCAGAGAGATCTCTTACCCAACTTCAGTTATGGAATTCTTCCAGGGTCGTCTTGGTCAGCCTACCGGTGGTTTCCCGGCCGACGTTCAGGACAAAATCCTTCGCGGTGCAGATGCCTCAACTGACAGACCAGGTGCTCACTTGACTCCAGTTGATCTTGAAGGCACTAAAGAAGAAGTTGAAAAGAAAATTTCTCGTCAGATTTCTAACGAAGAATTGATGTCTTACCTCATGTATCCTGAGGTATTCACTGAGTATGCTGTTCACCATAAAAACTATGGTAACATCTCAATGATTCCAACTCACGTTAACTTCTACGGTCTTCCAGTTGGTGAAGAAGTATCAATCGATATCGAGGAAGGTAAGACTCTTATCATCAAATTGATAGCTATCAGTGAGCCAAACGATGAAGGTAACTGTAAAGTCTTCTTCGAACTTAACGGTCAGCCACGTGATGTTCTTGTTCCAAATAAGAAAATCGCTGCTTCTGTTGCAGTGAGAGCACAAGCGGACGAAACGAATGTTAACCACGTTGGTGCGCCAATGCCGGGCATGATTGTTAAATGCATGGTTGCCGCTGGTGACAAAGTAGAGAAAAACGATCCTCTACTTACCATGGAAGCCATGAAGATGGAAACGACTATTTATGCTGAACAAGATGGCGAAATTGCTGAAATTACAGTAAAAGCCGGCGAGAATGTTAAGACTAAAGATCTTCTAATCGTCTTTAAATAATCCTTTTTTAGAATTATTTCAGGCGGCACTAATTTTATCAGTGCCGCCTTTTTTATGCCCTGAGATTATTAAATATTGTATTGCTAAGCTAAATATTATAAATTAGTTACAGCATTTAGATTAATTACTGGGTCAACGCATGAGATTTATAATCTTCTTTTTCCTGTCGCTATCGACATTATCCGGAAAAAACAATGTCTGCCCTGTAGCTATGGATGACCTAACAAGCACTGAGCATTTCGTCGAGTATAAAGGCACTAAAGTCCATTTTTGCTGTGAAACCTGTATTGATGACTTTAATTCAGATCCCGAAAAGTATTTCAAAAATATGGACCCTAAAGTTCAAGCCGATACTCTTAAAAAGATTATGGCACAATTCAATGTTGCGTCTGAACCTTTACCTGAAGTCAATATTCAGTATCAATCAACTCAAAGCACTAAAACAGAAGACTCTGCTCAAGTATATAACGAAACTCAAAGCACTCACTCTTCGGAAAGCAAAATATCTTCTGAATCTGAAAATCGAACAGTTACTCAGCCAGTACTACTACGTCAAATCAAACATGGAATTAAGTACGAAAAAAGATCTAACTTGCAAAACTTTCTTGGCCGAATGCACCCTGTTCTTATACACTTCCCAATCGCTCTTATTATCACAGCCTTCTTTATAGAATTGCTTTTCATGCTAACTCACCGCAGAAGCCTTGACCATGCAGTACATACAATGGTTATTATGGCCGCATTCACAGTTATACCCACTGCACTTTTTGGCTGGTGGGCTTCACAAAGCTTTCATACAAATGACGTAACGTTTGAAATTCTCGACAGTCATAAATGGCAAGGTATCAGCGCAACAGTCCTTATCCTACTCACAACCTGGCTAAGGTTAAAACTGGTAAAGAAAAGGCGTTTTGAAAATGCCAGAGGTCTAACAAAGACTTTTCGTTTCTTTCTTCTGGCCTCTGTTGTATTAATCATCATGACAGCTCACTTGGGCGGTTCACTTATATATGGTGAAGGCTTCTTCAGCTGGTAATCATTTATTTTTTTCATTATTCCAAACTTCAAGCTATAGCGAAATATTCAGTAATTCCCGCCAATTTAAGCCAGAATGGTTCTTTTCAAAATATCTATAAGTTACTCCACAGCAATCCAATAAATAATTTCATTACTCATATTTAAGAACAAGAGAAAAATAAGAGAAAACTTAAGTTCAAACGGTCCGCATTGCCACAACTAAGCCTGAATAAGAATCGCCTGAAGGATTTTTATATTACCAATGTATTCACGGTTAATTTCATTATCGTCTAACCCTGCCCAATTTGCCTGCCTACTTAGAGCGGTAGATATAATTGGCTTGGCTTCTTCATCTATCTTTCCTTCATCTGCTAATTGGCCAAAGCCAACTCCGATTACGTAGGCATCTAAAGTATAGATGAAGTAATCGTCATCAAACTCATCATCCTCCAGTTGTTTTGAGATATACTCTGGAGTTGTTATAGCGTCATTATAATCAGAGGCTTTGAGATCACCAATTCCCGCAATCATCCAGCTAAGACAATCTGCAAGAGGCGTTTCCGGGTTATCCTTGCGCCACTCACGGAATTGTACCAAAGCATTGTGCCCTTCATCCGACCCAAAAGGAGTTAACTCGTCAAGATAGTCCCAAAAAAAATCATGCGGTACCAGGTCCTGAGCTCGAGGATGAGCGTTTTCTTTTATAATTCCGTTAAATTCTTCCATATATCAGGTTTTTTAGATGTTAAGAGTTAGTCGTCAGCTTCGCTTATGGATCGCTGAGCTTAAGGTGAAAGGCGTAGCCAGAGAGGATGCCCTGGGGTGCCAGCTCGGCATAAAAGTCTAAGTATGCCGCAAAGATTGCGGCGCGCCCAGCAGAAACTCAAAAACGTTGTCAGCGGTCAGTGGGCAGTGGGCAGAATCTACTCATTACTGATCACTGCTCCACTGAATACTTAATAAAGTCCCACTGAATACTTAGACTAGTCTTCTTTCTTTGCTGTTGTCTGAATGTTCAACTCTTCAAGTTGAGCATTATCAACATAGGCAGGAGACTCAGACATGAGGCAAGTTGCTTTTGCAGTCTTTGGGAATGCAATAACATCGCGAAGAGATTTAGCACCAGTCATAAGCATCACCAGACGGTCAAATCCAAGAGCGATACCACCGTGTGGCGGCGCACCATAAGAAAGAGCATCTATGATATGACCAAACTCTTCTTGAGCTTGCTCTTCACTTATACCTAGAGTAGCAAACATCTGCTTCTGGACTTCAGGATTGTGAATTCTTATACTACCACCACCAAGCTCGGTCCCGTTAAGTACGACGTCGTAAGCCTGAGCCTTGATAGCACCTGGATCAGTCGTCAACTTATCCATATCATCAGCTCTTGGGCTTGTAAATGGGTGGTGCATTGCATGCCAGTGACCACTCTCTTCATCTTTCTCAAGAAGTGGGAAGTCAACAACCCATAGGAAATTGTAGACGTCGTCAGGAATAAGATTATACTCTGCTGCGATATCACAACGGAGACGACCTAGAGAGTTTTGTGTTACATACTCTGTGTCAGAAACGATCAACATAACGTCGCCGTTTTCCATTTTCAGAGCAGACATAACATTGCTTAATTCTTCTTCACTTAGAAGCTTAGCAAGCTGACTCTGAATAGAGCCATCTTCATTCAACTTACCCCAGGCAAGACCTTTAGCACCAAGTGACTTAACTGTTTCAGTCATGGCATCTGCTTTCTTGCGGCTAGTTGTTGCAGCAATACCTTTGGCATTGATACCCATAACCTTACCACCATTAGCAATGTTACCGGAGAAAACTTTGAACTCAGAATCTTTTAGTATATCCGTAAGGTCAACCAGTTCCATTTCAAAACGAGTATCCGGCTTATCTGAGCCATAACGGTTCATCGCTTCGGCATAATCCATACGAGGGAATGGACGCGGAATGTCTACACCTTTAAGTTCTTTCATGATGCGAACCAAAGCACCTTCCATTAACTCATAGATATCTTCTTGTTCAACAAAAGACATTTCGACGTCGACCTGAGTGAATTCCGGCTGACGGTCAGCACGAAGGTCTTCATCTCGGAAACAACGGGCAATTTGGAAATACTTCTCTATGCCACCGACCATAAGCAACTGCTTATACTGCTGTGGAGCCTGAGGGAGTGCATAAAATTGCTCAGGATGAACACGACTTGGAACGAGGTAATCGCGAGCACCTTCTGGAGTACTCTTACTTAAAATAGGAGTTTCGATTTCAAGGAAACCCTGTTCGTCGAAATAATCACGGAAGATTTTACCAAGTCTATGACGAATCTGCATGAACTGAGAAATACTCTTGCGACGGAAGTCGAGGTAGCGGTATTTAAGACGCAACTCTTCATTTACCTTATCATCTTCCAAATGGAAAGGCATAGGGCGTGATTTGTTTTCAACATCGATTTTTCGAATGATGAGTTCAACTT
Source organism: Lentisphaerales bacterium (assembly GCA_022446985.1). Lineage (GTDB taxonomy): Bacteria > Verrucomicrobiota > Lentisphaeria > Lentisphaerales > Lentisphaeraceae > JAKVBD01. The sequence continues at coordinate 15,416 of JAKVBD010000051.1, read as the reverse complement.
CACCAGTTGCCATTTTTTTATTAATCATGTTGTCTGGTCTACTTCTTACTTCACCATAAACAGTGATCACCCATTCATCGCGAATTTGTGAGCCAATAGCCATTAGCTCTTCACCGGCATCCGGGTCAAGGAAAGCCTGAGTTACACCTTCACGGTCACGCAGGTTCACAAAAATCAATCCACCTAAGTCACGGCAGCTGTCTACCCATCCAGTAAGAACAACTTCCTGGCCGCTATTTTCCTTGCGTAATTCGCCACAAGTGTGAGTCCGTTTCATCTCTTTAAATCCTTATTCTGCAATTTAATGCAAATTGTTCGCTAAAAACAAAAAAGGCCGACAGCAATATGTCGGCCTGGAAAAATCTTAACAGTCTATTAAGCGATCTGGTTAGGAGAGATCTTAGAAACTTTCTCTCTCATAATTTTACCAGCTTTAAACTTAACAACAACTCTTTCAGGAATAGTAACCTCATTCTTCGGTTTATTTGGGTTACGACCAACGCGAGGACGACGCACTTTCAGTTCAAAAACACCGAAATTGCGTAGCTCAACGTTACGTCCAGCTGAAAGTTCACTAGTGATGTAGTCTAGAGTTTTCTGTACTACAGCCATTACTTTCTGCTGATTCAAACCTGTTTCATCTGCAATGCGGACAACTAAGTCTCTTTTTGTCATTGGCTCTTCCTGATTTGTGATTGTTTGTAAATTAAAATCTTTTATATTTCCGCTTCCATCATTTTTGATGCGAAATTGACCAGACATTTTCAAAAGTCTATGACAATGAAGTGTTTGAGAACACTATCTCGGAAAAACCTGTTGAAAATACACTCGATTTATATTCCATCAAGGATCATGTTCGTAAAAAAAGAATGTTTTTCAATGACTTAAAATCTGTCGCAGTTCTAATTATAATTCTGTTATAAATAAGCTAAGTTAAGGACAAAAAAGAAGACTTATGAACATACTGCTGACAAACGACGATAGCTACGACTCACCACTTTTTCATATTTTATACGACACTCTAACAAATCTTGGCCATAAACTTACTTGTGTCATGCCTGCTACTGAGCAAAGCTGGAAAGGGAAATCCATGACCCGCTTTGGTAAATTAACCCTCGAATCAAAGTCCATAGACGGGCGAGACTTCATGTCATTCTCTGGAACGCCAGCTGACTGTATTAACTTTGGGATTTACAACTTCTGTGCAGACAAGCAGCCAGACTTAATCATCTCTGGAATTAATCTGGGCTACAATGCCAGCCTTGGCTACCTATTTTCATCTGGTACAGTCGGCGCTGCTCTGGAAGGCTACCTGGCAGGCTTCCCCGCCCTTTCATTATCTCAGAAACTTAACCGGGAAGAATACAACCACTGGAACGAGCATAGAGAATTCCGAGAAGAAACACGCATAAAGTACACTGCACTTATAGAAGAAGTCATTACTAAGCTTGAAGGTGAATTAAAATCACTCCTCTCTGAAAAAGCACTTTGGACACTGGAAATGCCCGATCATCTCTATTCTGATTGGCAAATTGTTCACACATATCCTTCCCTCCAACACTATGGCAGTACATTTGCGAAGGATAATGATGGTTCCTATATCCACGCTTGTCGTGGTTTAAATATGGAAGACGAACAAGGGACAGATATCCATGCGATTGCCAACGGACATGTTGCCTTAAACAAACTAGACTTTAGAGACCAGTTAAAAAAGTAAATTGACATTATATGAGCACAGCTTAAATTGTGCTTACGCAAGCGGAGTTTTTATGAAATTTCTTATCGATCAAAGTAAACTGGACCAGGCTTTAAAGTGTGTTCAATTTGGGCTATTAACCCGCCCTTCTCTACCAGTCTTGAACAACGTTCATGTCAAAGCTGAAGATGGTTTTGTTGCATTTACTTTAACTGATTTGGAAATTTCTATTACCTGCAAAGCTAAAGTCGAAATTGAAGAAGCTGGTGAAACGACTATTGCAGCCAGAAAACTCATCTCAATTGTCCGCCGCCTGCCAAGTGCACCTATTCAAATCAGTAGTGATACAGATGATTTTGTTAATATTCGCAGCGGCGAAATAAACTTTTCAATTCAGGGCATCTCTGCGAATGAGTTCCCACAGCCGTTTGAGTTTGAGTCGGATGTTCAATTTTCTACTGACAAAATGAACCTTCATGAGCTCGTGATTAAAACTTATTTTGCGACAAGTTCAGACTCAACAAGAGCTGCGATCTGCGGCCCACTCCTTAAATATGAAAACGACTCTCTAAGTTGTGTCGCAACCGACGGTAAAAGACTTGCCATTATGACTTCTGACTTCAGCTCTGATTTTGAAGGCCAGTGTATTATTCCTCCTAAAACTAATAATGCTCTACTCAAACTCATGGCTGGAGATGGCGATGTTTCAATTGGCATAGATGAAAAGCACATGTCGTTTGAGTTTATTAATGAATATGGCCAATCTACCGTTATTAACTCACAGTTAATTATGGCCAAGTACCCCAATTACTCGGCCATTATTCCTGATGAAGCTGAACATACTGCTATTCTAAAACGCGAAGAATTACTAACAGCACTCAAGCGGATTGCACTTATTCTCAGTGAAAGTGAACACGGCATAAAGCTTGAATTCAACGACAACTCTCTTGTCATACAAGCACAAACTCAAGATGATGAAAGTAAAGAAGATCTTGAAATAAACTTTTCTGGCCAGGCAAGTATCGCTTTTAACCCGGTGTACCTAATAGATCCACTTAAGACCCTCACCTGCGAAGAAGTCACTCTAAAGTTCAGCCATTCAAACTCAGCTGCATCCTTGAGTGACAACAAAGGCTTCCTCTACGTTCTCATGCCAATGAGAATGTAATTTCACACTATTAAAAATGATCATTGATGAACCGATAAAAGAAAACGACAGAGTCGAAGTCTTTTCACGGAAGCTTGAAGACAAATCTATAATTGTCATTAAAAAATTTAAAGATTCCATTCTCTACGAGAAAGAAGTCTCCTGTTTCAAAGCTCTAAAAAAAATCGCAGTTCCCATAAAAAAGTACAGTGACTGCTCATTTGAAAGCCCTTACTATCTTTCTCTCGAAGGGCTTCTTAAACAGCCTCTTTCCCCCTTGACTGCCAAGCGCATTGCTGTAAACCTTCTTAAAATCTTACAAATACTCCATAGTCTTGAAATCGTTCACGCTGATTTAAAGCCTTCAAATATTTTTTTGGATGATAACAAACAATTAAGACTGAATGACTTTGAAACAGTCCAATCTAAAAACTACCTACCAAAAGAAGATTTATGCTCTGGCACCCCAGGGTTTTCTGCACCAGAAGTCTGGATACAGTCACAACTCGACTGGCGTGCTGACCAATATTCGGCAGGTATAATCCTATGCCTGCTCTTTTGTGGACAAAAACCTTATACTGAAACTGCACCGGAAAAGTTATATGAAATTCAAAAGAATGAACCGGTCAACCCTGGCAGCCTCAATCCAGACCTCTCTGGAGATATAAATGAAGTCATCAAAAAAATGTGCTCATTTGAAGTCAATGATAGATATGAAAGCCCAGTGGATATACTAAATGATTTAGAGAACGCTGCAATACATCGAGCCAAGCATCAAATATTAGTTGATGATAAAAGTGTTGTCATCTCTTCCCAGGAAAGAAAACTGCCTCTTTGGGCCATTCTCCTGGCTCTTGCTGGAATAGCCACTGGAGCTCTCCTTCTCCTTTCTACTGTCTAATTTATGGCTATTTTACAGGACGCTCATTTAGAGCCTTTAAGGGCATTTTGACATTTCTCACACCATTCCACCCAGTGACCAGGCTCAACTTCACGCATTTCAGGTTCTTTATCTGCCTGAAAATCAAAGCCTAACCTTGGTCCAAAACGGCAACAACTTTTAGGTAGATCAATAGGGGACGGTATATCGCCTTTAAGAATAATCCTTTCTTTCTTTGCTGTCGGGTCAGCTACTGGAATTGCTGAAATCAATGCCTTTGTATAAGGGTGGATTGGATTCGTATAAATTGTATCTGCGTCAGTATATTCGACTATTTTCCCTAAATACATAACTGCAACTTTATCTGAGATATGCCGAACTACAGCCAAATCATGAGCTATAAAAATGTACGCTAGTCCCATTTCTTTTTGAAGATCTATCAGGAGATTCATTACCTGACTCTGTATGGATACATCTAAAGCAGATACAGGCTCATCACAAATAATCAATTTAGGCTCAAGTGCTATAGCTCTGGCAATACCAATACGCTGCCTTTGACCACCAGAGAACTCATGTGGGTAACGATCGTAAGCTGATTTCTGCAGACCGACTTTATCCAAAAGCTGAAGGACTTTTTCTTCTCTGGATTTAGAATCACCAATTCCATGAATCATCATTGGCTCTTCAATAATCTTACCAATAGTATGTCGACTGTTTAAAGATTCATAAGGATCCTGAAAAATAACCTGCAGGTCTTTCCGAACTTCGCGCATTTCAGCATTGCTGGCTTGAGTTAATTCTTTTCCCTGAAAAACGACTCTACCCGATGTTGGCTTATACAATTTCAAGATAGCTCTGCCTAATGTGCTCTTGCCGCAGCCGGATTCGCCTACTAAACCAAGAGTTTCGCCTTCTTCTACTTTTAAAGAAACTCCATCTACTGCATGAACCTTAGCAATCTGACGTTTTAAGATTCCGCCATAAACCGGGAAGTACATTTTAAGATCATGAACCTCAAGAAGTGTGCCGCTCATAAAGAAACCTCTGAAAGCTTCTTCTCAAGCCCTTTTTGACAGCACTCGCACCACTCAACAAAATGACCTTCTGAAATTTCTTTCATTGGCGGGCGCACCTTATAAGATTCTTCTTTATGTTCAAATGTTGAACGAGGACCAAAACGACAACCTTCAGGTAAGTCTGCCAATGCCGGCACCATTCCTTCAATTGTTTGAAGTTTGGATTTTCTTTCAAATTCAAAGCGCGGTATAGATTCAAGAAGAGCGTGTGTATAAGGATGTCTTGGCTTAGCAAAGAGTTCTTCTACCTTAGCCTGCTCGACTACTCTTCCTGCATACATCACTGCAACATCATCACACATTTCTGCAACTACTCCAAGGTCATGAGTTATGAACACTATCGACATGCCATTTTTCTTTTGTAGTTCTTTCATGAGATCAAGGATCTGAGCCTGAATTGTCACATCAAGTGCTGTCGTCGGTTCATCAGCTATAAGAATATCGGGTTCGCAGGAAAGAGCTATAGCGATGACAACACGCTGGCGCATTCCTCCAGAAAGTTGATGTGGAAATTCATTGATCCTTTTTTCAGGAGCTGGGATCCCAACCTTTTCTAACATCTTAACAGACTTTTTAAAAGTTTGTTCCTTGGTCATTTTCGGGAAATGAAGATGACAAGTTTCCATCAATTGTTGACCAATGGTATGCACCGGATTTAGGGCTGTCATTGGTTCCTGAAAAATCATTGAAATCTTATAGCCACGTATCTTTAGCATATCTTCGACTGGAAGAGATAAAATATCTGTATCTTCAAAAAATATCTGACCGGTAGATTGTCCCATAGGCACAGGCAGTAAACGCATGATAGACAGAGATGTTACACTTTTACCTGAACCCGACTCACCGACAATTCCGAGAGTTTTCCCTTTCTCCACATCAAAGCTAATTTTATCCACAGCAGTCACAACTTGACTGCCAATATCAAATGTCGTCGATAAGTCTCTAACTCTTAAGATTGCCATTACTTAACCTTTCCCGGTTTATAAGTATCATTTATGATCAACTTCTCGGTTCCGTAAATAATTTCTTCTTTCAGCATTTTTGAGCGGATTTCTTTCTCTAAGTCCTGATCTATCCAGAATAAACCGTAATCATCTAAGTAATCATTTGATTTAGTCGAATGAAACTCTGGAAGCTTAATCCAACGCCAGTAAGCATATCTAAAAAAGGGCGTTTTAAAGGTTGGAATTGCCGGAGCCAAGTCAAAAATTCTCTCTTCTATTTTATGAGAAAGCTTAATGCGTTGTTCACTTTCTTTACCATTACGAAATTTAATAATCAATTCATCTAATTCTTTATCTTTGATATTTGAAAAGTTCGTCGTTTTTTTCTTATCTGCATTATCACTATGGTACCCTCCCCAATAACGAGGTCTAAAACCTGGAGCCCAGCCATGCCAGGCAATTTGGTGCTTTTTATCTAACATAGAAACAAAAACAGTATTGGGGTCATAATTATCTAGCTCCAAAGAAACTCCGGCTTTTTTGGCTTCACCTTTAAGTAAAATCATCTTAGGTGTATCTGATTCACTTGGATATAGAAATTTAAACTCCAATCTTTTACCATCTTTAACTAACACTCCATCCTGATCTCTTTCCGTATACCCAGCCTTGGCAAAGTATTCTACAGCTTTCTTTGGATCAAACTTTCTTGGCTGAAACTCTTTAGTCGTGTAATCGCCATAACCATCAGCAAAGGCTTCTTGCCGAAAAGCATCATTTTTCATGATCGTTTTAAATAACTTTTCAAGATTAAAGGAATGTGCCAAGCCAAGTCTGACATTTATATCATCCAATGGTTTTTTAGACATATTAAAAGATATCAATCGAGATGGACGTGGTTTATCGTTATAGTAAACAAGCTTATTCATGTAACCTTTTTCTACAGGTAAAAGGTACTTTCCTTTTACGTGCCAGAAGTCTGGATCGTTAAGTCTAAAAGTATCTAATTCACCTTTTTTAAAATGCTCAAACGCAATGTTTGTGTCGCGTATAAGCTTTATGTGAATGTAATCTACATTGTACCTATTCTTAAAAAGCTTCTTATCTTTAGCCCACCAGTCTTTAACTCTTTTCAGAACAATTTCTTTGCCTTTAATCCATGAATGGACAACATATGGCCCTGTGCGCGGCTGTACTTTCCATTGATAAAAATTGACCCAGTCCTCACGAACATCATCCTTAGTAATTTTTACTTTTGGCTCTTCCACAGGTTCTTGTGAGCTCTTATTTGCTGCCAGATATTCATCATAAGTCTTCTGAAAAGATGGTGAGATTTCTTTTTCGTCATGCAACAATACCCGCATCGCTTGTGTTACAGGTAGTTCTACCTCAACTTGGCGCAGCTTACCATAAAAGTGGTAAGGTATTGGAGATGCACCACAATTGTAAATTAAATCTGCTTTCGGAGCCGGTAAACGCACACCAATTAAATAGTCATCAAACTTCAATATGCGCTCAAACATAGTATGCATGTAGTTTTTCGTATAAGGAGAAAGGATACTCTCTGACCGCAAGTGCTTAACCCCATATACAAAGTCATCTGCCGTAACCGGGTGTCCATCAGACCACTTTGCATCTGGATTAAGCCTGAAATAAACGGTTCTCTTATCTGGCCCGATGGCCCATTCTTTTGCTAGAATAGGAAAGTACTTTAGTGTTACTGGATGAATGCCAAATAAATCCATATCGTTATCATCTAAATACTAACGAAAAGCTGTATTGGCATTGGGCCCGTACTGCCTAAAAGTTGTAGGATATGTTGTAACTGATTTATGGTAAACTCCACCTTTCAATGCTTTGGAAGATGCAAATGGTTTATGCTCACCTCCACTACTCCACACTAAGCCTTCTGGAAGCTTTTCTTTGGTAATCGGAAATGCAGGTAAACTGTCATACTTCACGGTTTGTGCTAACTCTCGTCCTATAGAGTTGCCGCGATAAACCACAAACAAAATTGCGACAATAGAGAACAAAAAAACGAAGGTCATTACTGTTGTAAACTTTTTCATATCTCTACCTACTCGTATCTAGAAATCTTCTTAGGGTCAAAGGCTTCTCGAACTGCCTCACCAACAGAGTTTATCAGAAATAAAATAATAACCATCGCTCCGACAACAGATGTCACCACCCAGTAAGCATCTGTATTCTCTGTTCCCTGCTTTATCAGCTCTCCCCAACTAGGGTAATCCTTAGGAAGTCCATATCCCAAATAATCCAAAGATGTCAAACTGACAATCGCACCAGAAACTGCGAATGGTATAAAGGTTACCAGAAGTGAAATAACGTTGGGAATAATATGAGAAAAAATAATATGTTTATTTGAGGCCCCCATGGCTCTTGCTGCCATGACGTACTCTCTCGACTTCTCCTTATAGGTTGCCGTACGCATATACCAGGTTATCCCAACCCAGCCGAAGATCACAAAAATCCCTAAAAGAGGAAAAAAGCCTATGCGTTTGTCGTTTTCAATCATTACCGCTGAAATAATAATCACAATATAAAGGAATGGAATATTACTGATAATTTCGATAACCCTTTGAAAAAGAAGATCAAACCAACCGCCAAGGTAGCCCATCAAGCAACCTACTATTGTGCCGATTGTATAGTTTACTAAAAGAAGAATTATGGCAAAGGCAATAGCAACGCGGTAGCCATAAGAAACTCTGGCCAAAATATCACGGCCATTTTTATCTGTCCCAAGAAAATGTCGACTTGTAAAGTCTGGTGGCAGAGGATGGTATTTCAATTTATCGACTTTAGATATTTCGCTGACCATTTGGACACGAATTTGAGTTCTACTCTTTTCTTTATCATCTGCTGACCCATGGCCTTCCTCGATGACAGCAAGCCTATCTTGAAACTCGGCTTCTAAGACTTTAATTTTTTCATCAAGGACTTCCTGATCAATGGGATCATCTTGATTAGCATTGAATGGCACAACCGGCATAAGAATCCAATTACCCTTATCTTCTGCCTCAAACTTCTTCTGTAACTCAAGATAGTCTGGTTCATGGTCATAATCTAAGCCAAAATCAGTTCCTTTATGTACTGCTGAAATAATAGGAAAATGTAATTCACCATTATAAGACATCATTAATGGTTTATTGTTGAAAAACACTTCAGAAACAAGAGATATAGCAGTAATTGCTAAGAAAATATAAAGACTGTAGTAACCCCTCTTATTTCCTTTAAAGCGCTCCCAGCGCTTCTGATTTATTGGGCTTAATTTAAACTTACTCATCAGTCAAACTTCACCCTTGGATCAACATAAGCTACACAAATATCGGAAAGTAAATTACCTATTAACTGCAAAGCACAGGCTATTGCCAATATGCCCATCACAACAGGAAAATCTCTGTTGACAATCGCTTCAAAACCAAAAAGGCCAACACCATCTATATTAAAGATTTTCTCAATAAGAAAAGAACCTGTAATGATCAAAGAAATGTTATTGCCAAAGTGTGTTGCCAGAGGAATTAAACTGTTATCTAAAGCATGCTTAAAAACTGCCTTTTTATAAGGGACTCCTTTCGCTAAAGCTGTTCTTATATAATCTGCAGACATGTTTTCCAGCATTGTATTTTTTACAAGCATAGTCATGAAAGCAAAACCACCGACTAAGTAGCAGCATAGAGGTAAAAAGGCATGATGAAGCAAATCAGCCACCTTCTGAAAAAAAGTTAAGCTCTCGAACTTGTCGGACAAAAACCCGCCAATTGGAAACCAGCCCCACTGAGCCGCAGCATAAACAACTAAAATTGCACCTAAAGCATACCCTGGAATGGCATACCCCACAAAAACTATCGCTGATGTTATATTGTCTATAGCAGTCATATTTTTAAGTGCTTTAACTATACCTAAAGGGATACAAACACCATAAACAAAGAACATTGTTAAGAAGCCATAGAAAAGAGAAATGGGGATTCGAGACAAAATCATATCTGAAACAGGGTCATTATACCTGTTGGATTTACCGAAGTCACCTGTGAGAGTGTTCCCCAACCATTTGACATAATCTACAAAAAAGTTATCGGAAATCCCAAAATGCTCTTTAAGCTTTTTGAGCTCTTCTTCGGAAAGTTCATTTTTTTCTGTTTTACTCGAAAAGTCTTCACTACTCATCGGAGCCTTGCCCCCACCGTCCGTTAAGCTCGCCATAATTTTGGCCATCTTCATCTGCTCAATAGGTCCACCTGGTACTGCTCTGCAGATAGCAAAAACGATGAGCGTAATGATGAAAAAAGTAGGAATCATCAAAAGCAAACGCCGAATGATATATGTTGTCATTAACTCTCCCGGGAAATTCGTACTTTAATTGTCTACTACTTTTTGGGGTAAAAGTTCCAGACATTCAGCAAAAAATTTACTCTCTTTTATCAAACCTAAACTGCGACTGACTTTAAAAAGCTTTGTAAGATGCTCTTTCACAGGAACTTCGGTATTCCACAGCAACTTATCCATACACAATGGGCAAAAGACCAATCCACGGCGATCCGACTCTTCACGGCTATTACTGCCACACATCACGCATTCATAAGCGATACAGTGCCTTATCCCTAAAACGTGTGCTGTTTCATGTTTAGCTGTACTGATTGTTCTTCTTAAATACTGCATATAGTGCGCCTGACTCAGACCAGGGTCGCCATTTCTAAACATCGACCAAACACCAATTCTTTTAGTTAATGAAGCCAAACCAAAGACAAAGTTCCAACTTTCAGAAGGGTATAAATCTTTAGCGGTAAAAGCTATAAGAGCCAAGGCATCATCCGGTCTATTGGGAAGTAAAATATTATTAAGAATGTATTTGGCATTTAGCTGCTCATGCATCCATTCACGGTGACGACGTCTTGCTGTTAAAGGTATTTTATTTAATGAATACTCAGAAAGTTTCACGACTGGTACATTGAAGCAGGCTTCCATATACTTCGTAGTATCTTCAAAAATCTTTTTCTGATCTTCCGTAAAAGTACCGATTTGCCATATATAAATTTTATTTCTTTTTTCAGTGACTTTATTCGGAGAAGAAGTTTTGTAATCTTTACACGTCTGACCCTTTTCATTGTGATTCTCCATCCAGTCCCCTGGATTGATAGAGCCAAAGTTTCGAAATTTAGGTTTTAGCGCCTCTAATTCAGGACTGAGTTTTTCAATGCGAAGCTCTGCGCCTCTAATGAGAAAATCTTCGACATCTTCTTTTTTAGTAGCCGACGACTTATTGCAGGAAGTAAAAAAGATGAAAGCTAGAAAGAAGAGTGTTAAAAACTTAGATATTTTCAATCTGAATGCCTGGGCCTTTAATTGTTTATCCCTCTCTCACTCACCACCATTAAAAATGGCCAAGATGACGGAAAATACAATAGCTACTATTAACAAAAAGAAAGGATATTCCTAACTAGACTTTTACTTTCAAAACTCTCAGGTATTTTGTATTCATAATAGGAGATTTTGATGAAACTTTTAGCCATTTTACTTTCGGTTATTTTCTTGGCCTCTTGCCAATCCTCACAAGAAGTTACAGCAGATGATATAATCCAAAGTTCTATCAACAGAACTTATAGCCACCCCAAAGTCGAAATCATTACCTCCAAAGGAAATATAATTGCTGAGCTCTATGAAGATAAAGCTCCAAATACCGTTGCCAACTTCATCTCACTTGCTGAGAGTGGCTTCTATACAGATATGAAGTTTCACAGGATCCTAATGGGCTTTATGGCTCAAGGCGGCTGCCCGAACTCTAAAGCTGGTGCAAATGGCAGATCTGGAACAGGCGGACCTGGTTATACGATTGCTGAAGAATATCATCGCTCTCTCAAACATGGCCCCGGGATGTTGACTATGGCTCGTAAAAGAGCACCTGGTTCAACCGGTTCCCAGTTCTGTATATTTTTCACCGAAGCTCCAGGGCTTGATGGTCAATACACAGTTTTTGGTAAAGTTATAAAAGGTATGGACGTCGTCCGTAAACTGAACGAAATAGGTGCAGCGAGAGATCCGCAGCCACCGAAAGAAACAGTACGCTTTACAGTAAAGGTTTTATCGAAAAATAATCACCCTTATTCTGTAAAGAAGAACTGATCATCTTCTAAATCTTCTTCTCCATTTCCTCTTATAACGTCTTCAAAAAGATCCATTATTTCTGGGTCTTCCTTATCTCCCAGGGCAATTTTCACCGCAAAGGCATCAGTGATATTTGTACTCAATACTTATACGCCTTTTAAAGTAACAGGATGCTCCTCCCCTTCTTCTTTCTCAGGTAAAAGCAGTTTTCTTCAGGAGGCTCTTTCTCTTTCAAAGAGTCACCTAATTTTCCATCGACTTTCAGAATAACAGATTCTTCTTCCGACTCTACTAAACCAGAGCTAAGTTCTTGTTAAGTTTTCCATTCATCTTTTTAAAAAAAGGCTTTGTTTCAGAAAGCTCTGTAGATTCTGATTGAGAGATGTTTCCAAAAGGCTTCAGATCAAGTTGACTCTCTTGAATACTCTGCCTATTCATAAAACCAAAGTGACTGAATTTCAGAAAATCCTGACTACTTATATTCAAACTGTTGTTGCTTATAGAATTATAGACTGGATTCATGTCGCTCCCGTCTTATCTATGGCCTCTCTCGACTTGTCCGAAAAAGCTTCTAAGCTATACCATTTCTCCCATGGTGTCAGATGGTATCTTTGAAGCGATTAAAGTTGCGATGATTATGGTTTTGTTCATTAATCGAGCGTATACTATCAGGGTCTTCTGCCTCATCATTTTCAGCACTCCCTGCCACTCTTATAAAAAAGAGGCCCCTGACTATTTCCATTTATAAACATTCTAATTCTCCATTTTTCTGTTCCACAGAGAATTGAAGCATATTTATTACCAAAGCATCATAACCTGAGCTTCTATACACTGAGGTATAGTCTTACCTCCTTAAGAGAATATTTTTCTCAAGTAAGCCGCATTTTGCTGGTAGGACTCTTTCCAATCACCTTTTATAGCCGCTTCCATAATCAGCCAGCTATTATAATTTATTTCTATGAGAGCTTCTCTAACTTTAAGAAAGTCAACTTTTCCTTCTCCAAGTCGATTACCAATTTCTTTTGTATGAACCTGGCAAATAGCATTCTTCTTTCCTAACCAACGAATTTCATCGTAAATATCATATCCTTTGCGAAGCATATTGGCTGTATCGTAATAAACTTTGATTGAGTTTGATCCAACCGAATCCAGAATGTGCATATGCTCTTCTTTACTTAACCAGGTCTCAAGACCAATAGTCATACCATACTTTTCAGCTTTAGGAGCTAGTTTTCTCAGGCGATCAATAACATTTCTCTGAAGGTCGGGACGATCTTTTATGTCTCCTTTACCAAAGAAAGCAAAAAGAACAATTTTCTGATTCAGCCCACGCATAATTTCTAAGCATTCATCAGCCCACAAAAATGAATCTGGATCTGTTGAAAAAGGTTTTTGATTAAAAACCCCCATAGCCATGGACGCTATTTCAATCTGATGTTTTTCTGATTCAGCTAAGTATAATTCTTGAGCCTTAGCATCTCTTAAATCAAAAACTTCATGCCTTGGAGTATAAGATAATTGTATTCCATCTAAACCTAATTCTCGGGCCACTTTAAAACCTGCCGGCATACCAAGTGTTTTGATATTCCAATCACAGACTCCCACCTTCCATGGTTTCTCTCCAAAAATCAAACATGAAGATAATGGTAAAGTTGCCAGGGCAGTACAAAACAATCTTCTATTCATACTAAAACCTCATATTCACGTATAAGTCATGTAAAATGCTCATTTCTAACTATCACAATAAATGTACAAACATCTTTTAGCAATTACCGTGAATATGAGATGTTTTATAAGAATACCTTAAATAAGTTCAATCACTTGAGCTTCTGCTTCGCCATTCACATGTGAAGACATAAGTACTTTTTCTCCTGCCTCCATATTAGAAAAGCCCCGGCAAAATACATTACCATTTTCATCCGACTGAGTTCCACGTAAAGGCGCACCAGTATCCAAACGGCTAAAACGTATAGAAGCATTGGGGAATGTCTTTAACTTTGGAAGCTTGCCTTGAACTGGCAATCCTGTCCCATCTATCATTCCTGAAGCTGAGCCTCCTCCTCGTGGTTTATTATTTGGAGAGTCAATCAAATTCCTGACATTTAAAGCAAACTGCTCTTTTTTATTATTCGGATCAAAACTCATCTCGAGGAAGTTCCAGTACATTGGTCCAGATATCTTTGTCAATTCCGGACTGTCGTATTGCTTGTGATAAAGTGCATACGCCTCGACATCACGGCCATCAATATCTGTAAATTCTCTGGCGAAACCCGGAGCCGGCTTTCGGCCTCCAGTACGACCAATTGGACCGAATGAACACTCGTAAACATTGAGTTTCTTATTACGGACTATACTACCATTATGGACATCACCATAAACAGTGAAAATACCATCTCTTTCAGCCAGAAGTTCGAGCACTCGATCACTACCGGCTGAGACCCAACCGGCATAATCTGCTGCCACACGGTTTCGTTCGCCATCATCACCTTTCTCAAAGCCACTATTCCAAATAGTGTGAAGTCCATTAAGACCAGTTAAACAAATAATCTGTGAAGTATTTGAACGAATAATCTGTGTTAGCCAGGCGTGTTGTTCTTCTCCCAGAAGAGTTCTTGTTGGATCTTTACGACTGTATAAGTTTTGAGCATGTTCCCATCCCTGATCATCCCAGATATTAGTATCCTGACTACTACGCCAAAGCCTAGAATCACAAACAACCAGAGTGAAGTCTTTTTTAGGCATAATCCATTGACGCCAGCGCTTTGGATTATCTACGCCGGAAGGATTCAATTTACCTGTCATCAAGTGACTGACAATCTTGAAATTGCGCTGCATATATTCCGGATCTTGACCTAGATTTTTATGCTTACGAATAAGAATCTGTTCAGGACCTTTTACATCATCCATACCGTGATCATGGTCACCTGGATTAAGAATATTCCAGTGACGCATCAACTGCCAACGACTAGTTGGGCCACAAATAGAAGTAGTCACCTGTTTATAAGCATCATCTGTACTTGGTGGATAGATATAGAGCTCCATGTACCAGATATCGTCTTCCCAGAGCATGACCTGGAAATTGTAGTCTTCCAAGTGCCTATAAGAACCATAAGTCGGTTGATCTCTAACTCGCCACTCTGCTTGAGAGCCCATAAACTTACTCTCACCTTCTTTAACAACTCCACTGTTAATTGCGTGACAACTCAAGCCACATAGTTTGTATGGACCGGTTAATTGTGGCAATCGGCCGACATAAGAACCACCATTGGGTATGTCGCCAATCATACCCGTTCCAGGCCCACAGGCATCGGTTCCAACTCTGTCATCAAAAGTTACATCTTCACCATCTTTCCATACTGTATAGTAGAGAGTCGCATCTGCTGGGTTAACCGGTAAAGTCACATCTATAATCGCCGAATTAAGTTGAAAATCACTATTCTCAATAGAGGCACTTCCTGCGACTGCAACATTCTTCCAACCACCATCTGGTTGCTCTTTATCTGATATACGGATTTCTGCCTTGGAACCATCATTTCTGAACATCGAAACAAAACGAACC